>NZ_JANPJP010000216.1:0-3955 GCF_031425575.1 Phenylobacterium sp. | reverse complement strand
CTGTCGCATTCTGGTCACAGATTACGCCAAGCCGCAACGTCAGCGCAAGATTCGACCTTCCGGGGGCGTTTTTCGCCGATTTTGCCCCCGCAACTTCAAGTTATAGTGGCGCTCTGGGGCACAGGCGACCTCATTTGCGGGTCCATCGCACGCTGAAGTCCGAGCTCATGGCGAGTTTTCGCCTCATTTCGCCTCGTGCGGTGTGACGCCGGGCCGCGTTTGTGGGCCCCGCCGACGCCAAGCCAATCCCTGAGGTCAGCCGGCCGTCCGCGGCATGCAGAGCCAGCGCGACCGGTGATGGTCCACCAGGTTGGCCTTCCAGCCGGTGATCTTCGGCGAGACCAGGTTCTTGTTCACGTAGAAGAAGATCGGCGCGACGGTGGCGTCGTTCAGCATGATCTGCTCGGCCTGGGCGAGGTATCTCGCACGCGCGTTCACGTCCGGCTCGTTATCTGCCCGGGCCAGCAGAGCGTCGAACACCGGGTTCTTGTAGTCGCCATAGTTCTGCGATCCGGTGGAGGACTGCTGCAGATAGAGGAAGCTCATGGCGTCGTTGTAGTCGGCGATCCAGGCGGCGTCGGCCACCTGGAAGTCCCGCGAGCGATAGGACGCGTAGGCGATCTGAGTCTCGTTCTGCATCAGGGCCGTATCGACCCCTATGGCCTTCCAATCGGCTTGAACCGCCGGCATGAACAGCATTGGATCAGGGCTGTTGCGGTGTTTGATCTCGATCTTCAGTGGGTTTTTCGGACCATAACCCGCCGCCGCCAGCAGGCGACGGGCCTCGGCCTGCCGCTTCTCCAGAGACCAGGTGGACCAGACCGGCGGCGCGGCAGGGGTGTAGTTCGCCACGCCCGGCGGCACGAAGGTATAGGCCGGGGTTTGACCGCCGCGCAGCAGCTTGCCGGTGATGAATTCCCGGTCGATGGCCATGTCGAGGGCCAGGCGCACGCGCCTGTCCTTGAAGGCCGGGACCGAGCTGTTGAAGGCCAGATAGGCGACGCCGAGATAGGTGTTGGTGTGAACGTATTCCGGCATCCGCTCGCGCAGGAAGGCGATGCGGTTGGACTGGATGTCGGCGTTCATGTCGAGTTCGCCACGCAGAACGCGGCGTTCGGCGCCGATGGCGTCATTGGTGGGATAGTAGTTGATCTGATCGATGCAGACGTTCGCCGCGTCGTAGAAGCGCGGGTTCTTCACCACGCCGACGTGGTCCCCCAGGGTCCAGCTCTTCAGCATGTAGGGGCCGTTGGAGACGTAGTTGCCCGGCTGGCTCCAGGCGTCGCCCCACTTCTCCACGACGTGCTTGGGCACAGGCAGCATGGTCTGATGCTTGGCCAACTCGGTGATGTAGGGGGCCGGATGCTCCAGGGTGATCTCCAGCACCTTGGGCGAAACGGCGCGCACGCCCAGTTCGGCGCCCGGCAGCTTGCCCTCGTTCACCGGCTGGGCGTTCTTGATGAAGTAGATCAGCGAGGCGTATTCCGCCGCCGTCTTCGGATCCAGGAGGCGGCGCAGGGAGAAGACGAAGTCGTCGGCGGTGACCGGCTCCCCGTCAGACCAGACGGCGTCCCGCAGATAGAAGGTCCAGGTCTTGCCGTCGGGACTGCTGGTCCAGCGCTCGGCCATGCCCGGGATCGACTTGCCGTCGATGTCCGACGTTGTCAGCCCGACGATCAGGTCGGAGATGATGCGGTCTTCCCAGGTGCCGGTGGTCTTGTGCGGATCCAGGCTGGCCGGCTCCGAGCCGTTGCCCACCTGCAGGCAGATCTTTCCGGCCGGACAGTCCGGACGCGAGACTTTTTGCGTGCAGCCGGTCAGGGCCAGAAGCGAAAAGGCCGTGAGCGCCAAAATGATCGGCTTGCCGCGCGACCATAGCGTCTTATCAATGCGGGAAATTGAGATCATGGGGTCACGGATGACACAGTTTTCCACGCGCTTAAAGCTGGCCGCCTTCGGTCTGGTCGCCTTCGGTCTGGCCGGCGTCTCTGGAGCGGCCGGGGCCCAGACCGCGCCGCGCACCGCCGTCCTGCAGAGCGTGATCGACTGCAAGGGCAAGACCGACGCGGCCGAGCGGCTGGCCTGCTACGACGCCGCCGTGTCCAGCCTGGACGTCGCGGAGAAGAAGGGCGACATCGTCGTGGTGGATCGCGAGCAGGCGCGGACCGCCCGTAAGCAGGCCTTTGGCTTCGCCCTCCCCTCCATGGCGATGTTCGACCGTGGCGAAAAGCCCGAGGAACTGGACCGGGTGCTCACCACCATCACCAAGGTCAGCAAGCAGGGCGACGGCCGCTGGCTCCTGGAGTTGGAGGGCGGCGCGCTGTGGGCGCAGAACGACACCGAGATCCTGCCGCGCGCGCCAAAGGTCGGCGCCAAGGCCGAGGTGCGCAAGGGCGCGGTGGGCGGCTACTTCCTCAGCGTCGACGGCATGCGGGCTATGCGGGCGCGCCGGGTGAAGTAGCTCACCGGTCCTTGGGATCGATGGCGTCGCGCAGGCCGTCGCCGATGAAGTTGAAGCTCATCAGCGTGATGACCATGGTCAGCGACGGGAAGACCAGCAGCCACCAGGCCAGCTCCATGTCCTGGGCGCCGCCGGCGATCAGGGTGCCGAGAGAGGCCATGGGCGGCTGCACGCCTAAGCCCAGGAAGCTGAGGAAGCTCTCGGCCAGGATGACGGCGGGGATGGTCAGGGTCACATAGACCACCACCGGGCCCAGCAGGTTGGGCACGATGTGCTTGGTGATGATCGCGCCTTGGGTCAGGCCCGCCGCCCGGGCCGCCTCGACGAACTCCTTGTGCTTGAGCGACAGGGTCTGGCCGCGCACGATCCGGCTCATGGTCAGCCACTCCACTGCACCAATGGCGATGAAGATCAGGATGATGTTGGAGCCGAAGGTCACCATCAGCAGGATGACGAAGAAGATGAAGGGCAGCGAATAGAGCACGTCGACGATGCGCATCATCACCTCGTCGACGACCCCGCCGACAAAGCCCGCCACCGCGCCCCAGGCGACCCCGATCACCAGGGAGACCAGGGTTGCGATGAGGCCGATGGACAGGGAAACCCGAAGGCCCATCAGCAGCCGCGCCAGCAGGTCCCGGCCCAGCGAGTCGGCGCCCAGCAGGTGACCGCCGGTCAGCGGCGCGGCCCAGACGTCGTTCTTGTTGATCTGGTCATAGGCGAAGGGAGTCACATAGGGCCCGATCACCGCCACCAGCACCAGGATGGCCAGCATGATCATGCCGCCGACCGCGCCCCAGTTGCGCAGCAGGCGACGCCGGGCGTCGTCCCATAGGCTGCGCCCCTTGACGGCGGTCTCCATGAGGGCCGCGCCTTCGCGCGAGCCGGGAGCGAGGATAGGAGTGCTCACGACAGCCTCACGCGGGGATCGAGGACCGCATAGAGCAGGTCGGCGACCAGGTTCAGGAACAGGATCAGGGCGGCGTAGAAGATCACCATGCCCATGACGACGGTGTAGTCGCGCTGCAGGGCGGAGATCACGAAGAACTTTCCGAGCCCCGGCAGGTTGAAGATTTTCTCCACCACCAGGGAGCCGGTGAGCAGGCCCGCGCAGGCGGGGCCGAGGTAGCTCACCAGGGGCAGGATGGCGGCGCGCAGGGCGTGCTTGAACACCACCCGGTGAGCGGGAAGACCCTTGGCGCGGGCTGTACGGACGTAGTTGGAGTGCAGCACCTCGATCATGCCGGCCCGGGTCAGGCGCGAGATGATGGCGATCTGCGGCAGGGCCAGGACGGTGATGGGCAGGATCAGGTTCTGAATCGCTCCGTCGTTCCACCCGCCGTTGGGCAGCCACTGCAGGATCGAGCCGAACAGAAGCACCAGCAGCGGCGCGGTGACGAAGGTGGGGATGCAGACCCCGATGATCGCCACCCCCATGACGCCGAAGTCCACCCAGCCGTTCTGCTTCAGGGCCGCCATCACGCCGAGCGTCAC
>NZ_JANPJP010000215.1:0-6381 GCF_031425575.1 Phenylobacterium sp. | reverse complement strand
GGCCGGCGCGTTGTGCTAGGTTCCTGCGCTCCTATAGCGATCCGGGCCAGGATCGCCAGTCCCTTGGAGCGCCGCGCGTGACCTCCCCCCTGCCCTCGCCCTGGTGGCGGCCCGAGAACCACCAGGACCGCAGGCCCTTCCTGCTGGGGCGCAACGCCATACAGAGGGCCATCCGGGGCTGGTTCGAGGACCAGGGCTTCATCGAGGTGGACGCGGCGGCCCTGGCGATTTCGCCGGGCAATGAGGCGCACCTGCACGCATTCGCCACCGAGGCCATCACCACGGACGGCCAGCGGTCACAGCTCTATCTGCACACCTCGCCGGAGTTCGCCTGCAAGAAGCTGCTGGCCGCCGGCGAGACTAAAATCTTTGATTTCGCAAAGGTTTGGCGCAACCGCGAGCGGGGCGCCCTGCACCATCCGGAGTTCACCATGTTGGAGTGGTACCGGGCCAACGAACCCTATGAGAGCCTGATGGACGACTGCCAGAGCCTCCTGGCCCTGGCGGCGGAGAGTGTCGGAGCCGAGGCCTTGCGATTCCGGGGCCATGCCTGCGACCCCTTCGCGCAGCCCGAGCGGGTGACGGTCGCCGAGGCCTTCGCGCGGTGGGCCGGGGTCGACCTGCTCATGTCGGTCTCCACGGATGGAACAGTCGACCGTTCGGCCCTGGCGGCCCAGGCGCCGGTGAGGATCGCCGACGACGACACCTGGTCCGATATCGTGTCCCGGATTCTGGTGGAGAAGATCGAGCCGCACCTCGGCATGGGCCGGCCGACATTGCTCACCGAGTACCCGATCGCTCAGGCGGCCCTGGCCCGGCCGAAACCCGGAAACCCAAGGGTGGCCGAGCGTTTCGAGCTCTATGCCTGCGGCGTGGAGGTGGCCAATGCGTTCGGCGAACTGACCGACATTGACCAGCAACGTGACCGTCTGAGTGTCGAGATGGACGAGAAGCAGCGGGTCTATGGCGAGCGCTATCCGATCGACGAGGACTTCCTGGCGGCGCTCGCGGTCATGCCGGAAGCCAGCGGCTGCGCGCTGGGGTTTGACCGGCTGGTGATGCTGGCCACGGGCGCGGCGCGGATCGACCAGGTGCTCTGGACGCCGGCTCCGGAAACCTAAGCGCCGTCAGTCTCGCACGCCTTTCTCCGCTCCAGTCTGATCAACGTCGTCGCGTGCGCGATCGAGCACAGCGCGAAGGTGGCGCAGGACCGGCAAGGCGTCCGCCAGCGTCGCAGCGTCCAGTTGCTCGGCGATACCGGCCGTGGCCGCGTCGAGGTTGGCGATCGCGGCTTCGCGAAAACGACGACCCTCATCGGTGAGGTGAACCAGCTTGGAGCGGCCGTCCTGGGCGTTGCGCCCTGTCGAGATGAATCCCCTTTGCCTCAGCACTGACAGCGAGTGAGTCATTGTCGCTTTCGTGACCTGCATTGCGCTGGCGAGCCGCTGGGGCGTCCGACCGTCGCCCATGCGGACCATGTGGTTGAGAATGAAGAAGTGCGACACGTGCACGCCCTCCGGCAGCACGCGGGCGAACATATTCATGGCCAGTTGGTTGATGATGCCGACCTCGTTCAGGAACTCGAAAAGCTGCCGGCCGGTCAGCTGATCCCCCTCGCTCATGCGGCGACCAGCTTGGCCTCGAGCGGCCAGCGGGGGCTGGGGCCGACAGCCACGCCGTGGCCGATGCGGCACAGCATCTGCACGGTTCCGCCACGAGGCGCCAAGCGCGCGTGGGCCTCACGGTAAGGGCCGGCCATCTCCGGAAACTCCTGCAGGGCCTGACTCAGCGGATGCCACCCGACGCTCTCTCGGGTCGCGGCCAGGTTCATGCGCACCCAATCACGCCCCGCGGCGATTTGGTCAATCCGTCGGTTCTGTGCGCTAACCATCCAGACGTGTCCTGTGGCCGAAGCCGCGTTCTCGATCACCGCCCCTACCCCCTGCTGGTAAGCCATGGACTTCGGCTCCAGCGCCACTTGGCGGTCGAACTGGCCGACGCGCGACAAGCCCTCGAACATCACGCCTGTGAAGTCGATACCATCGGGGTTCGCCTCCACTTCGGCGCGGCCGATGCGGAACAGATCCACACTCTCGCGATAGGTTCGCGGAGTGGCGATCTCGATACGCAGCGCGCGTTCGGTGAGGCTGCGCAGCGCCGCGACCGAGGTGGGCGCCACCGATGCATCCACCGCCGGGCCATGGCGCGCGGCCGTCAGGATCCGGCGAACGACCGCGGGATCCACGAGACGCGCCGTGTCGAACGGCTCCTTGTTGGATCTGCGCGCCAGCACGTGGGCGAATAGCGGGTCGGGGCGCACGGTTGCGTCATGCACAAACCGGGCGACCGCCACGCGACCGGAGGTCAGCCCCTGGGAGGTCTCGCCGTCCGGGAATAGCTCCAGGTCCACGCGATGGCCCGCCTCGGCCGCAGCCATCACCATCAACTCTAGGAAGCAGCCGAGGCCGATGGTGATCTGACGGTTGAGCGGGTCAGTGTGGGGGAGCAGGCGCGTACGATCAACATGGAGGATGACCTGGCCCGGCGTCCGCACGTCCGCCAACCACGGCTGCCGATTGTGCGGGTTAGGCGCGAGGATCGCGTAACTCAATGCCCCAAGCCGGACGTCGTCGCGTCGTCCCGCAGCCGACCAGGGCGCCAGCGCACGCTTGGGTTCTCGCGTCAGCGCAAAGACCACAGCCCCTGCCGTCGCCCCAGCCAGCACGCCGCCACCCATCAGGGAGAGAAATCGTCGCCGTTCCATCGCCATCTCCAAGGCCATCTCGTTTGACGCCATACTATATAGCTAGGCATCAAACCAAATGCCGTCAAGTGATCTGGACGCCCGTCCCCGGCCAGCCTTGAGACTCGGCGTCAGGCGCCGTAGTGCTGCGGCGTGAGCCGGTCACTGTCCTTGTCGTTCAAGACCGCCGTCGCGATGTTCTGCATCGCGTTGTCGCTGCTCTACGCCACCGCATCAGCCGCCAGCGTGCTCGACCGGGTGCAGCACCAAAGCCAGCTGGCGCAACACCATGAGCACGGCGGCTTCAGCGACCTGTCCTTCGACGATCACCACCAGGACGGCGAGAGCGACGCGAGCCATGATCGCGGCAGCGGGCACCATCACCACACCGACGGCCCGCAGGGCATCATCGGTGAGGGCGAGCGTCGGGGTGTCAGCGCGAGCTCAACCCAAAGACTGGCCATACTGTCGGATCATCTGATCTCCAGCCCCGGCTCACCCGGCCCGGAACGCCCCCCCAAAGGCCTCACCTTCAGCGTCTGAGCTCCCGCGTCCCATGACGCGGACCGATCCATGTCTGCCTGGTGAGACCCTCATGCCAAAGCCCCACGACGCGCGCCCAAGGGCGCCGTCTCGCCGTCTGCTGATGGCCTGCGCCGCCGTGTTCGCGGCGGTCAGTTTCGACGCCGTCGCCGAGACCTTGAGTCTCTCCGAGGCCCTGACACGGGCCGCGGCCTATGACCCCGCCCGCCCCGCCGCCGCCGCCCGCGTGCAGGCCGCGCAGGCCGGTGTCCGCCAGGCAGGGGTTCGCCCCAATCCTATCCTGGGCGCGGATCTGGAGAACTTCGCAGGCACCGGTGACGTGGGGCTGGCCGATCGGTCCGAGGCCACGCTCTATTACGAGCAGACCTGGGAACGGGGCGGCAAGCGCGAGGCGCGGGTCGATGTGGCCCGGTCGGAGTTGGCTGTGGCCCAGGGCCGGGCCTCGGTCCGCGCGCTTGACCTGTTGGCGGAGGTCCAGGCGGCCTGGGTGGAGGCGCTGGGCGCCGAGGCCCAGATCGCGGTGGCGGAAGAACGCCTGGCCCTGGCCCGGCGCCTGGAAGGCGAGGTGGAGCGCCGGGTGCGCGCGGCGCGTGATCCGCTGTTCTCCGGCGAGCGCGCCCGCACCGCCACCGCCCAGGCCCGTATCGACCGCGACCAGGCGCTGGCCGCCGCAGAGCAGGCGCGAGGGCTGCTGGCGTCCTACTGGGGCGCCGGCGCCAATTTCGAGCTCAGCGCCTCGGCCCTGGAACCGCGGGCCGCGTCCCCTGCCGGCACACTCGCTGACACTCCGGACCTGCGGCTGCTGGCGATGGAGCGCGACCTGAACCAGGCCCGGATCGGGGTCGAGCGCGCCCGCGCCGTGCAGGATCCCCGCTGGCGGGCCGGACTGCGGCACTTCGGGGAGAGCAACGATGTGGCGGTCATCATCGGGGGATCGATCCCGCTTGGCCGCAACGACACCAACCAGGGCGCCATCGCGCGCGCCCAGGCCGAGCGCACCGCCGCCGACGCAGACATGGCCGCCGCCCGGATCGACCGGGAGCGGGAGGTGTCGCGCCTGACCGCACGGCGCGCGGCGACCCTGGCCGAGGTGACCCGAAACGACGCTGAGGTTGCTCCCAGCGCTGCCCGGGCCGTAACCCTGGTCCGGGACGGCTTCAACCGTGGCGGCGGGGCCTTCACCTATCTGGAGGTCGCCGACGCCCAGCGGGCGGTCATCGAGGCCAAGGCCCGGCGGATCGACCTCCTGAAACGCTTCCATCTCGACGGCGTGCGCCTCGACCGGCTGACCGGTCGCCATGCCGCCCTCATCGCCAGCGCGGAGATCCGCTGATGCGCCCCTCGACCTTCCGCGGCCTGGCCGCACTCCTGCTGGCCGGCAGCCTGCTCGCCGCCTGCGGCGACCGGCCCAAGTCCAAGGCCGAGGGCGACGACCACGCCGCCGCCGCCGCCGATTTCGAGCGCGGGCCGCATCGCGGCCGCCTACTCCGCGACGGGGACTTCGCCGTCGAGATCACCATTTTCGAGGACGGCGCGCCGCCCGAGTTCCACGCCTATGTCTATCGCAAGGACAAGCCCATCGATCCCCGGCAGGTGCAGCTCACCGTCGAGCTGACCCGTCTGGGCGGCAAGGTGGACCGCTTCGCCTTCGCCCCTGTCGAGGACTATCTGCGCGGGGCCGGGGTGGTGGTCGAGCCGCACTCCTTCGACGTCAAGATCCGGGCGGTCGAAGGCGGCCGGACCCATCAGTGGGCCTATGCCTCCTATGAAGGCCGCACGAGCATTTCGGCCGAGGCGGCCAAGGCCGGCGGCGTGCGGACTGAAATCGCCGGACCGGCGGCGATCAGCGAGCTGGTCGACATGGCCGGCCGGGTGGAAATCGTTCCGGAGGGCATGGCCGAGGTTCGGGCCGTCTATCCCGGCCGCATCCTGATGATGCGCGGCGAGCTGGGCCAATCGGTGCGCAAGGGGCAGGCGATGGCGCGGGTGGAGTCCAGCCACAGCCTGCAGGCCTATGGGATCACGGCGCCGATCAGCGGGGTGATCACCGAGAAGAACGCCAATGTCGGGGGCGTGGCCGGCGATCAACCCCTGTTCGTGGTCGCCGACCCCACCAAGCTGCACGCCGAGTTTTTTGTCTATCCGCGTGACGCCGAGCGCGTCCGGGTCGGCCAGCCGGTCGAGGTCCGCTCACTGTCCGGCGAGGCGCGGCTGACCGCCAGGGTCGAGGCCATCCTGCCGACCGCCGACCTGGCCAGCCAGACCCTGATGGCCCACGTCCACTTGCCGCCCGGCGCGGCGACGAGCTTCCGGCCCGGCATGGGGGTGGAGGGATCCTTCTCCGTCGGCGCGCAGTCGGCCCCGCTGGCGGTGCGCACCAAGGCCCTGCAGCGGTTCAGAGACTTCACCGTGGTGTTCGCCAAGGTCGGGAACACCTACGAGGTGCGGATGCTGGAGCTGGGCCGCCAGACGCCGGAATGGACCGAGGTGCTCGGCGGGCTGGCGCCCGGAACCGAGTATGTGGTCGACGGCGCCTTCCTGATCCGCGCCGACATCGAGAAGTCGGGGGCCAGCCATGACCACTGACATCGTCCCCGGCCGCCCCGGCCTGCTGGAACGCATCGTCACGCTGTCGATCCGCTTCCGGTGGGCGGTGCTGGCCCTGGTCTTCCTCTCCGCCGCCCTTGGCGTGTGGAGCTTTCAGCGGCTGCCCATCGACGCGACGCCGGACATCACCAATGTCCAGGTCCAGATCAACACCGAGGCCCCCGGCTTCTCGCCGCTGGAGGCCGAGCAGCGGATCACCTTTCCGGTGGAGACCGCCATCGCCGGCCTGCCCGGCCTGCAATACACCCGCTCGGTCTCGCGCTACGGGCTGAGCCAGGTGACCGCGGTGTTCGAGGACGGGACCGACATCTACTTCGCCCGCCAACTGATCAACGAGCGACTGCAGATCGCCCGCGGGCGACTGCCGCCGGCCATCGCCCCGGAGATGGGCCCCATCGCCACCGGCCTGGGCGAGATCTTCATGTACACGGTCCAGGCCAAGCCCGGCGCGCGCCGGCCCGACGGCCAGCTCTACACGCCCGAGGACC
>NZ_JANPJP010000214.1:0-5920 GCF_031425575.1 Phenylobacterium sp. | reverse complement strand
CGGCTGCCACGGCGGCGGCGCGCGCCTGACCGGCTGGCGTCCGCCCGCCCCACCGGCCGCGCCGCGCCTGCCCCGGCCGCCGGCGCCGCCCGCCGAACCGCGCGACTGATCAGCGCCGAGTAGGCCTGTCGAGCTAGACCTTGATCGGCGGGGCGAGACGGACGTGCAGTTCCTTGAGCTGCTTTTCCTCGACCTCTGACGGCGCGTTCATCAGCAGGTCCTGGCCCTGCTGGTTCAGCGGGAAGGCGATGACCTCGCGGATGGCCGTCTGGCCGGCCAGCAACATGACAATTCGGTCGATGCCGGGGGCCAGGCCGCCGTGCGGCGGGGCGCCATGGCGGAACGCGTTGAGCATGCCGCCGAACTGCTCCTCGACCACACTGGGGCCGTAGCCGGCGATGTCGAAGGCCTTCAGCATCACCTCGGGAAGGTGGTTCCGCACCGCGCCCGAGCACAGCTCGTAGCCGTTGCAGACGATGTCGTACTGGTAGGCCAGGACGTCCAAGGGGTCCTTGGTCTCCAGGGCCTCCAGCTCGCCCTGGGGCATGGAGAAGGGGTTGTGCGAGAAGTCGACGTGGTTGGTGTCTTCGTTCATCTCGAACATGGGGAAGTCGACGATCCAGACGAATTCGAAGCGATCCTCGTCGATCAGCTTCAGGTCGGTCCCGACCTTGGTGCGGGCCGAGCCGGCGAACTTGTAGAAGCTCTTCGAATCGCCGGCGACGAAGAAGGCGGCGTCCCCCTGCCCCAGGCCGATTTCCTTCATGAGGGCGTCGGTGGCCTCTGCGCCCAGGTTCTTGGCGATGGGCCCGCCCCAGGCGCCCTGGTCCTCGCTCCAGAAGATGTAGCCCAGGCCCGGCTGGCCCTCGCCCTGCGCCCAGGAGTTCATGCGGTCGCAGAAGGCGCGGCTTCCGCCCTTGGGGGCCGGGATCGCCCAGACGGCGTTCTTGGCGTCTTCCAGGATGCGGGCGAACAGGCCAAAGCCGCCGCCGCGGAAGCGCTCGGAGACGTCGGCCATCTTGATGGGGTTGCGCAGGTCGGGCTTGTCGGAGCCGTACCAGGCGATGCTGTCGCGATAGGGGATACGCGGGAACGGATAGGGGGTGACGCTCTTGCCGTCGGCGAACTCCTCGAAGACGCCGTGCATCACCGGCTCGATGGCCGCGAAGATGTCGTCCTGGGTGACGAAGCTCATCTCCACGTCGAGCTGGTAGAATTCCAGGCTGCGGTCGGCGCGCAGGTCCTCGTCGCGGAAGCAGGGAGCGATCTGGAAGTAGCGGTCGAAGCCGGCCACCATCAGCAGCTGCTTGAACTGCTGCGGCGCCTGCGGCAGCGCGTAGAACTTGGACGGATGCAGGCGCGAGGGCACCAGGAAGTCGCGCGCGCCTTCCGGCGACGAGGCCGTCAGGATCGGGGTCTGGTACTCCAGGAAACCCTGGCCGATCATGCGGTTACGGATCGACTGGATGACCTTGGAGCGCAGGACGATGTTCTTGTGCAGGGTCTCGCGGCGCAGGTCGAGATAGCGGTGCTTGAGCCGCAGCTCCTCGGGATAGTCGGGCTCGCCGAACACCGGCAGCGGCAGCTCGGCGGCTTCCGAGATCACGTCGATGGACGACACGCGGATCTCGACCTCGCCGGTGGGCAGGTTGGGGTTGATGGTGTCGGCCGAGCGGGCCAGGACCTGGCCGTCCACCCGGATCACACTCTCGGCCCGCAGGCGCTCGACGCGGTCGAAGCCGGGGGTCTCGGGGCTGATCACCAGCTGGGTCAGGCCGTAGTGGTCGCGCAGGTCGATGAACATCAGCCCGCCGTGGTCGCGCTTGCGGTGGATCCAGCCCGACAGGCGGACATTCTGGCCCGTGTCCGCCGACCGGAGGGCGCCGCAGGTATGGGAACGGTGGGGATGCATGGTCGCCAAAGCTCTAGAAAATCAAGGCGCGGAAGGGCGCATGAGGGGGGGCGAAAGTCAAGTTTCAGCCCCGGCTACTTGGGCTTGAACCGCTTGCTGGTGGGGAAGCCCTTGGGCGCCAGCTTGCCGGCGGCGGCGCGCCGCGCGAGCCAGTCCTTCCACTCGGCCCAGACCCGCGTGCGGCCGGCGGGGTCGATCCAGGTTGCGCCGTCGGTCTCGTTGAAGACGATGGCGTCGCGCAGGCCGCCCTCGCGATAGGTCTGCAGCTTGACGCCCTTGCCGCGCGGCATCTCCGGCAGTTCGGCCAGGGGGAAGATCAGGATCTTGCCGTTGTCGCCGATGACGCCCAGGTGGTCGCCGGTGGCCGGCATGGCGAAGGCCGCGCCCTTGGCGCCGACGTTGAGCACCTGCTTGCCGGCGCGGCGGGCGGAGATGGCCTCCTCCTCCGGCATCACGAAGCCGTAGCCCTCCTTCGAGGCGATGACCCGCCTGGAGCCCGCCTTGAAGGGGAAGATGTCGATGATGTCGGTCTTGTCGTCGAGGTCGAGCATCAGCCGCAGGGGCTCGCCGTGGCCGCGGGCCGAGGGGAGCTTGTCGCAGCCGACCGTGAAGAACCGGCCGTCGGAGGCGAAGATCAGCAGCTTGTCGGTGGTCTCGGCCGGAACCAGGAAGCCGAGCTTATCGCCCTCCTTGAACTTCAGTTCCGAGGGGTCCTCGACACGGCCCTTGGCGGCGCGGATCCAGCCGCGGTCCGATAGGATCACGGTGATCGGCTCGCGCACGATCATGGCTTCCAGGGCCGCCTCGGCGTCCCAGACGGGAGCGGTGTCGAAGGTGGAGCGGCGGCGGCCGAGCGTGGTGTCGGGACCGAGGATCGCGCGCACGTCCTTGAGGCCCACGCCCACGAGCTTCCACTGCTGCTTGTCGTCGCCCAGCATCTTGACCAGGCCGTCGCGTTCCTCGGCCAGCTCGGCGTGTTCGCGGCGCAGCTCCATTTCCTCCAGCCGGGCCAACTGGCGCAGGCGGGTGTTGAGGATGGCGTCGGCCTGGATGTCGGAGAGCTCGAAGGCGTCGATCAGCTTGGTCTTGGGCTCGTCCTCGTAGCGGACGATGCGGATCACCTCATCCAGATTGAGGAAGGCGATCACCATCCCGTCGAGGATGTGCAGCCGCGCCTCGATCTTCGCCAAACGGAAGCGCGCCCGGCGGACCAGCACCTCGCGGCGGTGATCCAAGAAGGACTGCAGGCAGCGCTTCAGGCTCATGACGCCGGGCGTGCCGCGGGCGTCCAAGACGTTCATGTTGACCGGGAATCGGGTCTCCAGGTCGGAGAGCTTGAACAGGCTCTCCATCAGCACCTCGGGCTCGACGTTGCGGCTCTTGGGCTCAAGGATCAGGCGCACGTCCTCGGCGCTCTCGTCGCGCACGTCGCCCAGCAGCGGGGCCTTCTTGGTCTCGATCAGGCCGGCCAGCTGCTCCACCAGGTCGGCCTTCTTCACCTGATACGGAATCTCGGTGATGACGATCTGGTAGGTGCCGCGGCCGTTGTCCTCCTTGGACCAGCGCGCGCGGACGCGAACGCCGCCCCGGCCGGTCTCGTAGGTCTCAGCCATCGAGGCCTTGGGCTCGACGATCACGCCGCCGGTGGGGAAGTCGGGGCCCTGGACGTGCTCCAGCAGGTCCATCGTGGTGGCTTCGCGGTTGCTCAGCAGCACCAGGCAGGCGTCGATCAGCTCGGCGGCGTTGTGCGGCGGGATGGAGGTGGCCATGCCCACCGCAATGCCCGACGAGCCGTTGGCCAGCAGGTTGGGGAAGCCGGCCGGCAGGACGACGGGTTCCTCGTCCTCGCCGTCATAGGTGGAGCGGAAGTCCACCGCGTCCTCGTCGATCCCGTCCAGCAGCAGCTGGGCGGCGACGGTGAGCTTGCACTCGGTGTAGCGCATGGCCGCGGCGTTATCGCCGTCGATGTTGCCGAAGTTGCCCTGTCCGTCGACCAGCGGGTAGCGCTGGGCGAAGTCCTGGGCCAGGCGCACCAGGGCTTCATAGACCGCCACGTCGCCGTGCGGGTGGTACTTACCGATGACGTCGCCGACCACGCGGGCGCACTTCTTGGCGGTGGTGGTGGGGTCCAGCCGCAGCATGCGCATGGCGTACATCAGCCGCCGGTGCACGGGCTTCAGGCCATCGCGCACATCGGGCAGGGCCCGGCCGGTGATGGTGGAGAGCGCATAGGCGAGATAGCGCCGAGACAGGGCCTCGGACAGCGGCTCGTCAATGATGCGGTCGCCGTCGCCCTCGAAGGGCGGTGGGGTGTGTTTGGACATGGGAGAATCGCGAACTCGGTTGCGCGGTGATTCTAGCGGGCCGGGGCGCGCGCGTCTCTAGAGCCGGTCTGCGTCAGATAGACGGTCCACAAGCCAGAGCCTGGCGTTGGGCAGCGGCCGGTTCAGGGGGTTGAACACGAAGGCCTGCAGGAAGTGGGCGGTGAGGTCCAGGCCGGCGCGGATGTCGCCCGGCGCGATGCCGCCCTGGGCCGAGAGCAGGAAGGGCGGCAGGTGCAGGAGCTTGTCCTTGTAAGGCTCGCCGGCCTCTGCGCTGACCGCCCGGCCCGTGCGGGGGCTGACATAGATCAGGTTGTCCAGCACGCCGGTGGCGGCGCACTTGGACAGGTCCAGGCCAAAGCCCAGGTCCTGCAGCAGCCCGGCCTCGAAGCGCACGAAGATGGCCGGCCAGATGTCGGGATGGATGAGGGAATCGGTCAGGGCCTCGAAGGCGTAGAAGCCGCCCGGGTGCGGCTCGCGCTCCGGAAGGGCCGCTGCCGCGACGGCAGCGGCGGCCGAAAGGCCGGCCAGGGCGAGAGCGTCGTCGAACAGGGCCGAAGGCCCCTCCCCCACGGGCTCCAGAGTGGCCGAACCCAGCTGGTCGGACACCCGGGCGCGATAGGCGATGACGGCGCGCGCGCCGGGCTGCAGGAAGGGCTTGATCCGACGCGACGTCCCGCCGGCCACGTGGGCGGCGTACCGGCCGTGGCTGGCGGTCAGGAACTCGACGATGGCCCCGGCCTCTCCGTGAGGCCGGGCCGAAAGCACGAAGGCGTCGTCTTCGAATTCCATCAGCTAGATGCTCCCCTTCTGGGGGAGCTGGCGCGAAGCGCCTGAGGGGGACTTTGACTCTTCGTTTGGGGCCGAAGGGGTCGACTACGTCGATCCCCCTCCGTCAGCCAGCTACGCTGTCTGCCACCTCCCCCACATCGGCCTTTGGCCTGGGGGAGGAATTTAGACATCAAAGTCCAGACCCACGTCGCCGTAGAACTCGCGCTTGTCGGCCCAGCGTTCGTCGACCTTCACGGTCAGGAACAGGTGGACGGTCTTGTCCAGCAGGATGGTGAGTTCCTCGCGGGACTTCTGGCCGATCCACTTCAGGGTCTGGCCGTTGGCGCCCAGCACGATGGGTCGCTGGCTGTCGCGCTCGACATATATGGTCTGTTCGATGCGCAGGGAGCCGTCCTTGCGCTCTTCGAAGGAGGTGGTCTCCACGGCGGCTGCATAGGGCAGCTCCTCGTGGACGCGCAGATAGATCTTCTCGCGCGTGATCTCGGCGGCCAGCAGGCGAACCGGCAGGTCGGCGGTCTGGTCGGCCGGATAGAGCCAGGGGCCCTCGGGCATCAGTTCGACGAGGCGTTTCGTCAGGTCCTCGACCCCGGCGCCGGTGGCGGCGGAGATCATGAAGACCTCGGTATAGACGCCTGTTTCGAAGAGCCTTTGCGAGATGGCCAGCAGGTTCTCGCGCTTGACGCCGTCGATCTTGTTCAGCGCCAGGATCACCTGCTTGCCGGCGGCCTTCAGGCCCTCGACGATGGTGTCGACATCGGCCATGCCGCGGCGGTCAGCGGCCTTGCCCTTGCCTTCGTTGACGGCGATCTCGGCGGCGGCGTCCACCAGGTGGACCACGGCGTCGGCGTCCTCGGTTCCGCCCCAGGCCGACCGGACCATAGCGCGGTCCAGCCGG
>NZ_JANPJP010000213.1:0-7787 GCF_031425575.1 Phenylobacterium sp. | reverse complement strand
AGGTCGGCAGCGAGGACAAGGTGATGGAGGCCGCCATCGAGGCCGGGGCCGAGGACGTGGAGTCCGACGAGGAAACCCACACCATCTTCACCGGCTACGAATCCTTCGCCGAAGTGGCCGCCGCCCTCGAGGCGAGCCTGGGCGAGGCCAAGTCCACCAAGATCATCTGGCGCGCCAAGGGCGGCACCCCGATCAGCGGTGATTCCGTTGGCACGCTCATGAAGCTCCTGGACGCCCTGGAGGACGACGACGACGTCCAGAGCGTCTACGGCGACTACGAGATCTCCGACGAGGACCTGGAGAAGTTCGGCTAACCCTACCGGGAGACGCCCGAGACGGATTCATCCTGGACAAGAAACCGGGTGAACAGCCGTCACCCTATCGGGACTATTGTCCCCGGCCGCCCGCCAAGGCGGCCATGAGGGGGACACATGGCTTCGAAATCTCGCGGCGGGACGCCCAGCCGGCGTGACCTGCTGGCGCGCTCTGGCCTGGCGCTCGGCGCCGCGGCCCTCGCGCCCGCGGCGCTGGCCCAGGACAGCGATCAGGTCACCGACCCCGACTTCGCCGACGGCGAGCCGCATGTTCCTCCCACGCCGCCGCCGACCGCGACCCCCGCGCCAGGAACCGTCGACTGGACCTGGGTGCGCAACCAGTGGGCGCTGGACTGGGGGGAGGTCGATCTGTCGGCTATGCTGTTCGCCTCCAATCCCAAGCCGGTGCGCGACGCCATCGACCGCCACCGCCGCGCCCTCGACGCCAATCCGGTCCGCTATCTGGAGATGAACAATCGGCCGCTGCAGAACGCCGCCCGCGCCGCCGCCGGCGCCTATTTCGGCGTGCCGGCCCAGAACATCGCCCTGTGCGAGAGCACCACGTCCGGCATCGGCCTGCTCTACAACGGCCTTGGCCTCCGCTACGGCCAGGAGGTCCTGACCACCACCCACGACTACTATGTCACCCATGAGAGCCTGCGCCTGGCGGCCCTGCGCGGCGGCGCAACGGTGCGCAAGATCAGCCTGTTCGAGCGGGTGGAAACCGTCACCGTTGAGCAGATCGTCGGGCGGATCGTGGCCAATATCGGCCCCCAGACCCGGGTCCTGGCCCTGACCTGGGTCCACTCCTCCACCGGGCTGAAGATGCCCATCCGCGCCATCGCCGATGCGTTGATCCCCATCAACGCGTCCCGCGCGCCGCACGAGAAGGTGCTGTTCTGCGTCGATGGGGTTCATGGCTTCGGCGTGGAAGATGCGAGCCTGCCCCAGCTTGGCTGCGACTTCCTGGTGGCCGGCTGCCACAAGTGGCTGTTCGGGCCGCGCGGCACCGGGGTGATCTTCGGCACTCCCCTGGGGTGGAGCCGGGTGGAGCCCACCGTGCCCAGCTTCCTGGCGGAGGGCGCCTATTCGGCCTGGCTCGGCGGCTATGATCCGGGCCCTTCCACCGGGGCGCGGATGACGCCCGGGGGATTCAAAGCCTTCGAGCACGTCTGGGCCCTGACCGAGGCCTTCGGCTTTCACCAGCGGGTGGGCAAGACCAATATCCGCAACCGCACCGTCGAGCTGGCCAGCCGGCTGAAGGAGGGCATGGTGCAGATGCCGCACATCCGGCTGCGCACGCCCCGCGACCCCCGGCTATCGGCGGGCATCGTGGCCTTCGATGTCGACGGGCTATCGGCCGACGGCGTGTCGCGCAGGCTGCGCCAGTACAGGATCATAGGCTCGGTTTCGCCCTATGCCGAGCGCCACGTCCGCCTGACCCCCAGCTTCCGCAACACGCCCGAGGACGTGGAGTTCGCCCTGAACGCCCTGCACGTGATCCGCGCGGGGTCGCCGGCGCGGGCCCAATCCTAGTCCATCATCCGCACGATCACCGACTGGCTCGCGGTGGCCATCAGCTCTCCGTCCTGCGCGAACAGGTTCATGACGCCGTGGGCGAAGCCGCCGTGGATGCCGGTGATCTGGATGTCGCAGAGCACCCAGCGGGTTGGCACAATCCGGCGGATACGCAGGGTGTTGTCCAGGCTGTTGCCTCCACCCTGGCGACCCAGGGCCGCGCCAACGCCCGAGGGCACGTAGTCGGCCATGATCGCCAGCATGCTGGCGTCGACGGCGTAGTCCTCTACCGGCTTGATCCACATCACCAGCCGGCCGTCGGCGCTGAGTTCGCCGGTGCGTGGGCCCTCGCCGTAGCGGCCCTTGGCCATCCGCACGTCCAGGCGGCCGTTGAGGTTGTCCCCCTGGTCACCCCACAGCACCGAGCGCTCACAGTCTTCAGGCGCCGGCATGTCGGGCATGGTCACCCACTGGTGCGAAACCGTGCTGGGCCTGGCGCCCAAGGCGGCGTTGACCGTGAAGATCTCCTGGTCGCCGACATGGCCGATCACCCGGGCCTGGCTGTTGTACTTGCCCTGCACCGGAACCCAGACGTCCAGGTCCACCACCGAGCCGGGCCGTGCGTAAGACAGGTATTGGGCCGTGGCCCAGATCACCGGGCGGGCGCAGGTCCGTTCCATGGCCGCGATGGCGCTGGCTAGGCCAATGCCGCCGTACATGAAGAGATTCTCCGGGGGCCCCACGCAGACGGCCGGCGTCAGGGGCATGAACCAGCGGTGCGGGTTGTGGGTCGACTGCAGGTCGAAGAAGAGCTTGGTCATGGCGGGCCGATACGCCGACCACGGCCGCCTGTCCTCTGTTTTCAGGCGGCGATGGCGGTGTCGTCCTCGCGCCCTGATCATCGACATCGGCCGGGCGACCGCTAGCTTGGCCTTAACGAGAAGGCGGCTGATCGGCGCGGCCGCACATTGGCCCAACACCGGTTTTCGCAGGCCGCGCTTGCATTCTGCGCCCCTTTCGGGTGTTTAGCCGCCCTGCCGAGCGCTTCTCCGAACCTGACCCGCGATCCTCCGCGGTGGGCCCGCCGCCTCGCCCCAAAGACCTCAGGAAGACCGCGCCATGCAAAGCTCCACAGCCTTCACCCGTGAAACCGTCCAGCTCGACGGAGAGACCTTCCACGACTGCGATTTCCAGAAGTGCCGCCTGGTCTATTCCGGCGGCGAGGCGCCGGTCTTCAAGGACTGCCGCTTCGACGATTGCGACTGGAAGTTCGAGGAGGGCGCGGCCCGGACCCTTGAGCACATGAAGGCGGTCTGGAACGCGGGCGGCAAGCAGCAGCTCCAGGGGCTGATCAAGGAAATCACCAGCGGCGGCGCCGCGCGGTCGTAAGCCGCAGTTACTGGCCGCCCGAGCGAGGGCTGGCCCCGCTTGGGCCCGGCCAGGCCTTCGGCTAGACTTGGCCCCATGAGCACCCTGCGCCGCCTGATCGACCTGCCCGGCATCGCCGACCTGGAATTCGCCTCCGTCATGAAGCCCGCCATGCGCGAGCCAGGGGCGCAGGCAGAGTTTCCGCAACTGGACAAGGTGAGCCGCGCCAACTTCGGCCTGACCCTCGACGAGGCCGACAACGTCACCCTGCCCGCCGACTGGGACAGGATCGAGCGCCAGTCCGAGCGCGACCAAGTCGAGGCCTTCGAGGCCGCAGGCTGGGACGTCACCGACAAGCGGCGCCCGTTGAAGATCCTGCCGCAGTTCAGCTTCCAGATGTGGCTGGCCATCCGCGGCGTTGCGGGCTCCCTGCCCTATCAGGCCGAGGAGGATGTGGAGGCGAAGATGTCGTCGTCGCTGGCGGCGGATGCGGCGAAGTTCAGGCGCGACCGCTAGGGCCGGCCACATTTCTGTATGGCGGTATGGCCAGCTCGGCTATTCAGACTGAAAACCTGAGAGGAAAACCCATGCCCCGTTCCCCCGACTATCTCGGCGCCACCGGCATCGGGGTCAGCGACCTGGCCCGCTCCACCGACTTCTACACCCGGGTCCTGGGCATGAAGCAGGTTCAGACCTTCAAGCTGGACTACATGGATGAGGTGGTGGTGGCCTTCGAGGGCCGTACCGCGGTGGTGCTGATGCACTATACCGACGGCTCGGAGCGGAACTACAAGGACAACCCGATCAAGCTGGTCTTCTACGTCACCGACCCCAAGGCGGTGAGCGACCGGATCAAGGCCGACGGCATGACCATCATCCGCGAGCCGGCGCCCATCGCCAGCCTGGGCGGCGCCGTGGTCGGCCTGGCCAAGGACCCCGACGGTTACACCATCGAGCTGCTGCAGGCGCCGCCGGCCAAGAGCGAAGCCCAATCCTCCGCGGCCTCGGCCGGCGCCTAGGCTCTCGGATAGAGGATGATCTGGGTGCAGCGGAAGGCGGCCATCAGCTTGCTGGTGGCCGCGTCCGTCAGGGTCGCGTCCCAGACCTGGGTGGTGCGGCCGCCGTGCAGCATCTGGGCGGTGCAGACCACCGCCCCCTCCCGCAAGGTGCTCATGAAGTTGGCCTTCACCTCGGCGGTGGTGAAGCCGCTCGCCCCTTCCGGCCAGGCGGTGGAGACGCCGTAGGCGCAGAGGATATCGGCCACCGACAGCAGGCAGCCGGCCAGCAGGAAGCCGGTGTGGGCCACCAGGTCGGGCCGCACCTCGAACCGCCCCACCACCCGGCCGTCGGCGACCTCGGTGACGATCAGGCCCAGATGGCCCGGCAGCTTGCCGTCATTGGCGCGGTTCAGGTCCTCGACGGACGTTCGGTTCGTGGTCTTGGCCATGTTGCTCTCCCCCTCTTTGGACCATCTAGCCCAGAGCCGCGGCCCTGTGTCAGGGTCGCCTCCGGAAAAAGCGTGGAGGGCGGATGGCCGCGATGGATTTGAGCCAGGTGGCCGAGCGCCTCGCCGCGCGGCGGCCTGCGTCGGGGACCTACATCATCGGCGTCACGGGCGCGGTGGCGGCGGGCAAGACCGTGTTCGCGACCGCCCTGGCCGAGCATCTGGCGACGGCGGGGGACAGGGTGGAGCTGGTCTGCACCGACGGCTTCCTGTTCTCCAACGCCCGGCTGGCGGAACTCGACCTGTCAAACCAGAAGGGTTTTCCCCCGTCCTATGATCACGCCGCCCTGCGCGCGGCCCTGGAGAGCGTGCGTCGAGGGCCGACTGCGTTCCCCGGCTATTCCCACGTGACCTACGACATCGACCCGGCCCTGGCCCGCACGCTGGATCGGCCCGACATCCTAATCATCGAGGGGTTGAACCTAATTCCCACCCACGGCCCGTCCCTGATCGACAGCCTGATCTATCTGGACGCGCCCGAGTACGACCTGGAGGCCTGGTACACCGCCCGCTTCATGGGCCTGTGGGAGGCGGCCGAACACGATCCCGCCTCCTTCTACGCCCGCTTCCGCGGCATGAGCCGGGCCGAGACCGAGGGCTTGGCCAGGATGGTCTGGGAGAAGGTCAATCTGAAGAACCTCCACGACCACATCCTGCCCGCCCGAGACCAGGCCGACCTGGTGGTGCGCAAGGGACCGGGGCACCAGATCCTGGCGGTGCAGGCGCGGGGGTGATCCCACCACAACACCCTTCCTTAACTCTGATGGCCGCTGTATCACCGGAACATATCCCGAACGCGCCTTGAGTCTCCGCATGACCGCCATCCGTATCCTCGGCCTCGATCCTGGCCTGCGCCGCACCGGCTGGGGCGTGATCGAGATCGACGGGGCGCGGCTGACCCACGTGGCCCATGGGGTCATCGCGCCGAAGGATAGCCTGCCCTTCTCCGAGCGCCTGCTGGCCCTGTTCGTGGGCATCACCGACGTCGTCGCCCTGCACAGCCCCCACGAGGCGGCCGTGGAGGAGACCTTCATGAACAATAACGCCGCCTCGGCCCTGAAGCTCGGCCACGCCAGGGCCATGGCCCTGGTGGTTCCGGCCCGCGCCGGCCTGCCCGTCGCCGAATACGCCGCCACCGTGGTCAAGAAGTCGGTGGTGGGCACCGGGTCGGCCGACAAGACCCAGGTGGCCTTCATGATCGCCCGCCTGCTGCCCAAGGCCGGCCCCGCCACCGCCGACGCCGCCGACGCCCTGGCCGTCGCCATCGCCCACGCCCACGCCCGCAAGGCCCGCAGCTACGGAGCCGCCGCGTGATCGGGCGGCTGCGGGGCCTGGTGGCCGAGGTCGGCGAGGAAGACGCCCTGATCGACGTCGCCGGCGTCGGCTATGTGGTCCGCTGCGGCGCGCGCACGCTTGGCCACCTGCCGGCCCTGGGCGAGGAGGCGGTGCTGCACGTCGAGACCCAGTGGTCGGAGGCCACCGGCATGCGCCTCTACGGCTTCCTTGGCCGCGACGAGCGCCGCGCCTTCGTCGTCCTGCAGTCCATCCAGGGGGTCGGCCCCAAGGCGGCGCTGGGGGTGCTGGACATCCTGTCGCCGGCGGAACTGGCCCAGGCCGCCGCCCGCGA
This sequence comes from Phenylobacterium sp., assembly GCF_031425575.1. Lineage (GTDB taxonomy): Bacteria > Pseudomonadota > Alphaproteobacteria > Caulobacterales > Caulobacteraceae > Phenylobacterium. Next base: position 1,456 of record NZ_JANPJP010000213.1, on the reverse strand, counting down.
GGACAAGGCCGCCGTGGCCCGCGCCAACGGGGTCGGCCCCAAGCTCGCCCTGCGCATCGTCACCGAGCTGAAGGACAAGCCGCTCTCCGACGGCCCGGTCGCCGCCTTCCACGCCACCGCCATGACGCCGGCCCCGCTCGCGCCGTCCGCCACCGGCGAGGCGGTCTCGGCCCTGATGGGGCTGGGCATCGCCGAGGTGAACGCCCGCCGTGTCGTCGAACAGGCCGCCCTGCGCCTGGGGGATGAGGCGACAGTCCAGGCGCTGATCAAGGCGGGTTTGCAGGAACTCGGTCGATGACCCGTCTGGTCTCCGGCGAGGAGGTCCCGATGGAGGGCTCCGACAAGGCGCTGCGGCCCCAGACGCTCGCGGAGTTCGTCGGACAGGAGCAGGCCAAGGGCAATCTCTCGGTCTTCATCGAGGCGGCCAAGGCCCGCGCCGAGGCCCTGGACCACGTCCTGCTGTTTGGCCCGCCCGGCCTGGGGAAGACCACGCTCGCCCAGATCGTCGCCCGCGAGCTCGGCGTGAACTTCCGCGCCACCAGCGGGCCGGTCCTGGCCAAGGCCGGCGATCTCGCGGCCATCCTGACCAATCTCGAACCGCGCGACGTGCTGTTCATCGACGAGATCCACCGCCTGCCGGCCAATGTGGAGGAAATCCTCTATCCGGCGATGGAGGATCACGTCCTCGACCTGATCATCGGCGACGGCCCCTCGGCCCGCTCGATCCGCATCGACCTGGCGCCCTTCACCCTGGTGGCGGCGACGACACGGGCCGGCCTGCTGGCCACGCCCTTGCGCGACAGGTTCGGTATTCCACTGCGCCTGGAGTTCTACACCCACGGCGAGCTGCAGAAGGTGCTGACCCAGGCGGCCCGGAAGATGAACCTGGAGCTGTCGCCGGACGGCGCCCTGGAGATCGCCGCCCGGGCGCGGGGCACGCCCCGGGTGGCCGGCCGCCTGCTGCGCCGAGTCCGTGACTTCGCCGCCGCCGACGGCGCCACCCTCATCGACCAGAAGGCCGCCGCCAAAGCGCTGGCGCGTCTGGACGTGGACGAAGCTGGGCTGGACGCCCTGGACCGCCGCTACCTGCGCGCCCTGATCGAGAACTATGGCGGCGGCCCGGCCGGGGTGGAGACCCTGGCCTACGCCATCGCCGAGGCCCGCGACGCGGTGGAGGACGTCATCGAGCCCTTCCTGCTGCAGCAGGGCTTCATCCAGCGTACGCCGCGTGGCCGGATGGTCTGCGCCAAGGCCTACACCCACATCGGCCTCACCCCGCCGCCGCTGATCCAGGCGGGCGGACAGCCCGGGCTGTTCGAGGAGGAGTCGTGAAAAACGCCGCTCATCCCGGCGAAGGCCGGGACCCAGATTCATCTCCCGTGTTCAGCGCCTGAACACGGGCCGCGCCTCGGATACCACCTCAATCGCCCTGGGTTTCACCTGGGTCCCGGCCTTC
>NZ_JANPJP010000212.1:0-4682 GCF_031425575.1 Phenylobacterium sp. | reverse complement strand
CCCCGTATTCCTCCTCGACGGTGACGCCATGCAGGCCAAGCTCGCCCATCTGGGGCCAGAGCTGGCGCGGGAAGGTGTTGGTCGCGTCGATCTGCGCCGCGAGGGGCGCGATGCGGTCGGCGGCGAAGCGCGCGGTGGTGTCGCGGATGGCCTCGGCGGTCTCGCCAAGTCCGAAGTCCAGCGAAGGTCCAGGGTTGGGGATCATGCAGCGGTGTTAGCACGACAAGGCCCAAAACGAGAAAGGGGCCTGGCGATACGCACCAAGCCCCCTTCCCACTATCCCCCCCGGGATTTGTTTACTCGGCGTCGAGGTCGTCCTCTTCGTCGAGGTCGCCCCGGCCCAGCCGGTCGAGCATGAGATAGACCGCCACCCCGAAGAAGCCGATGCCGGCGAGCGCCGCCATCCAGCCCACGGTCATGGGGTTCAGAAGGCCGCCGTCGCTGTCGGGGCTGACGCTGGCCGCCCAGAACAGGCCGCCGGCGAAGAAGGCCAGGCCCACCACGGTAAGGCCCACCAGCAGCGGCAGGCTAAGCTTGGGCTGCTCCGGCTCCAGCAGGTCGAAGGCCGGGTCGTAGTCCAGGGTGTCGTCGATCAGGATGCGCCGCTCTTCGCGGGGCGGCGACGGCAGGGTGAGCTGGTCGTTGGCCGCCGAGGTCTGGCGGTCGAACAGGGTCGGGTGCGATTCGTTGGCGGCGACCGGCAGCTCCAGGCGGGGCCGCTCCATCGGTGCGGGTTCGTAGGTCTCCTCCGGCGGCGTCAGAACGAAGGCGCGGTCGCCCCCGGCCATGGCGACGGGCGCGGCGGGAGGCGGCGCGGTGGGCTGAATGAAGACCGGCTGCGGCGCAGCCTCCACCGGCGTGGGCGCAGGGGCCGGCGCAGGGGCCTCGAGCTCAGGCTCAGGCGTCGGTTCCACCCGGGGCGCGGGCTCGAAGGGCGCCTGGGGCGCCGGTTCTTCGGCCGTGGTGTCGCGGAAGATCGTGGAGAGGCGCGAGGTGACGCTGGCCGCCGCCGTCTGGGTGGGGCTCAGTTCCTCTTCCGGGACGACCGGCACCAGGGGCGGGGTGGGTTGCGCCGCCGCCACGGTGACGGGGCCGACGGCCTCCACCGGCAGAACCGGGGCCGCGTGCGGCGCGACGACGTCTGTTTCGCGCTCGACGATGGCGCGCGGGCCGTCCATCGGCGCCTTGAGCGCCATGGGGGTTTCGCGCGGCACCATGCCGGCGGCGTCCATGTCCACATTGGGACGCAGGATCGGCGACGGAGCCGGGACCCAGCCGTGGGTCGGGGTGAGGAACAGGGTCTTCTCGGCCGAACGGCGGCGGACCAGGGCGTCGATGACGATGCGTTCGCCCTCGAAATCGGCCTTGCGCCACAGCTCCATGGCGCAGGCCGCCTGCAGCAGCTGGCCTTCATTGACCCGGCGCAAAACCGAGGACCGGCGGAAGTTATCCACACCGATGTTGAAGGCGAAGGCGCACAGGGAATCGAACTGGTTCTGGGTCAGCGGGGTGTAGGTCCACTCGTTGACCGAGTGGGCGACCGCGATCAGGTCGTAGAGCAGCAGGGCCTCGGCGTCCTGTTCGGAGACTTCCGCCCCGTCGCGCGCCGTGAGCGTGTGGCCATAGCCGATCGTCCAGCGGCCATCGGCGAGCTGGGCGGACTTCCGGCGGTACCCTTCAAACCGCTTGATCAGGTCGATCGCGGTTCGGGAAACTTGGTGACGCGGTTTCATGGCCAGTTGACCCAGTTTGAGACAGACGCCGAAGCGCTTGGGTCTCAACGGGCAAGATAGAGGCCGGTTACAACAGGATCACAGCCGCCAAGCCCAGGAAGGACAGGAAACCCATGAAGTCGGTCACGAATGTGACGAAGACCGATGACGAAACCGCCGGATCGCGCCCCAGACGGTCAAGGGTCAGGGGCACGAGGGTTCCCACCACCGCGGCGATGGACACATTCACGATCAGGGCCAGGGCCACGGTGATGGACAGCCGCAGGTCCTGGAACCAGAGGAAGACCGCCACGGACATGATGGCGGCCAGGGTCGCGCCGTTGAGGACGCCGACACTGACCTCGCGCAGGAAGATGCGCATGGCGTTCGAGGCGTTCAGTTCACGGTTGGCCAGGGCCCGGACCGCGACCGCCAGGGTCTGGGTGCCCGCGTTGCCCCCCAGGGAGGCCACGATCGGCATGATCACCGCCAGGGTGACCAGCTTGGTGATCTCGTCCTGGAAGGCGGCGATGACGCTGACGGCAACTGTGGCGGTCAGAAGATTGAGGATCAGCCACGGCAGGCGCGAACGCACGATGCCCAGCACGCCGGCGTCGCGGCCGGCGTCGGTCACCCCGGCCAGCGCCAGGATGTCCTCTTCGCTCTCGTCCTGGATGACGCCGACGATGTCATCGACGGTGATCTGACCCACCAGCCGCCCGCCCGGCTCCACCACCGGCGCGGAGATCAGGTGGTACTTGTCGAAGATGTAGGCCACCTCCTCCTGGTCCATCTGGACGGGGATTTCGGTGATCGGCTCCATGACCTGGGCCAGGTGCGCGTCGCGCCGCGTGCGCAGCAGGTGGCTGACCGGAACCGCGCCCACCGGCCTGTGGGAGGGATCGACGACATAGACGTCGAAGAACAGCTCGGGCAGCTCATCGCCTTCCTTCAGGAAGTGCTCGATGGTCTGGCCGACGGTCCAGAACTGGGGCGCCCAGACCACCTCGCGCTGCATCAGGCGACCAGCGGTCTCGTCCTCATAGGCCAGGCTGCTCTCGATGGCCGAGCGTTCCATCTCCGGCATGGCGGCCAGCACCTGGGCGCGCTTGTCGTCCTCCAGGTCGTCGACGACATCCACCGCGTCGTCGGAGTCCATCTCCCCCAGGGCCTTGGCCAGGGTCGCGTAAGGGACGTGCTCGAGCACATCCTCGCGGATCTCGGTGTCCAGCTCGGACAGAATTTCGGCCAGGGCCTCGGGATCGAGGTGGGCCACCACTTCGGAGCGGTAGTCCGACGACAGGAAGCCCATCAGGTCGGCGACGTCGGCCGGGTGCAGGGCGGCCAGCAGTTCGCGCAGGCGCTCGGCGTCGCCACGGTCGATCGCATCGACGACCATGGCCACGAAGTCAGGGTTTAGGGCGTAGTCCTCGCCAAGGGCGAGATCCTCGAGGTCCTCGACCTCGGCGGACGACAGGCTCTCTCGCGAGGCCCGCAGGTCCAGAACGTCGTCCTTAGGATGTTCGGTGTCGCGGCTCATGCGGACCTCCCCTCCTAACGTATGACGATGTTCTAGCTCTGCAGCTGCGAAAGACCCTGATTCACTGGTGCGGTCGAGAAGACTCGAACTTCCACGGGTTGCCCCACAGCGACCTCAACGCTGCGCGTCTACCAATTCCGCCACGACCGCTCGTGGTGAGGCGCGGCAGGTAGCAAACCCCCGCGCGTTTGTGAAGCGTTGTGGCTAGCCGCCGGCCATATAGTCGTAAACATCGGCCGCGCGGGTCACCGCGATGGAGATGCGATCCTCGTTGATCTGGATCTCTCCACGGGCGACGGGGTGGTTATTGGCCAGAATCCACACCTCTTCGTTGACACCGGCGTCCAGCGGGATCACCGCACCCCGGCCCATCCGCAGCAGCTGCTGCATGGGCAGGGTGGAGCGACCCAGCACCACCGAAATCTCGACGTTGACGGCGTTAACCTGACCCAAAACCCCACCCATCAAAAAACGCTAAGAAATCAAAGGGGGCTTTGCGCCCCCCGATCCTTGGGCCCACATTGGCGCTGACATGCTTGACCGGTCGTTAAATGCTGACGCTCCCGCGCCCTATTTCGGAAGGGCCGACGGCGTCCCCGCGGGATGGGCGGTCTCGACCGGATATGTCGGATACGAGGCTGCCGTCGCCGCGATGGAAGCCCGCGCAGCCGCCATCGCCGAAGGCGCGGCGGGGGAACTGATCTGGCTTTTAGAGCATCCGCCGCTCTACACGGCCGGAATCTCCGCCAAATCGGCCGATCTGCTGGAGCCGGACCGATTCCCGGTCTTCGCGACGACCCGCGGCGGGCAGTTCACCTATCATGGCCCAGGCCAGCGGGTGGCCTATGTGATGCTGGATCTGAGCGCCCGGCGGCGGGACGTGCGCGCATTCGTCGCTGGCCTTGAGGCCTGGGTGATCGGCGCCCTGACGCGGTTCAACGTGACCGGAGAGATTCGCGACGGCCGGGTCGGGGTCTGGGTGGAGCGCCGCGTGTCCGGCGCGCCCACGCGTGAGGACAAGATCGCCGCCATCGGGGTGAAGCTGCGCCGCTGGGTCTCGTTCCACGGGGTCTCGCTGAACGTCGAACCTGACCTCGACCACTTCTCCGGCATCGTCCCCTGCGGCCAGACCGAGCACGGGGTCACCAGCCTGGTGGACCTCGGCCTGCCGGTGACCATGGATGAGGCCGACGCGGCGCTGATGGAAAGCTTCGGCCAGGTGTTTGGGCCCGTGGAGCGAGTGGAGGCGCCGCTGCTGTGACCCCTTTCCTCCCCCGTTTACGGGGGAGGGGGACCGCCGATAGGCGGTGGAGTGGGCGCGACCGGACACCGTGGATGGGGCTCGCCCCCTCCACCACGCTACGCGCGCCCCCCCTCCCCCGTTCACTTCGCGACAGGGGAGGAAAAGTATCTCAGGCCACCACGGCCCG
>NZ_JANPJP010000211.1:0-3010 GCF_031425575.1 Phenylobacterium sp. | reverse complement strand
CTGGCCAGCCACGGCTATATCAACACCCGCGAGATGCAGAGCGCCTTCGCCATCGAGCTGTCGCGGCGCGGCTTCGTGGTGCTGGCCATGGACATGACCGGGCACGGGAATTCGGGCGCCGCGGTCGGCCAGCAGGGCTTTGGCGGCCCTGCCGCCCTGCGCTACCTGCGCGGCCTGGCCTTCGTGGACAACGGCAATATCGGCCTGGAGGGCCACAGCCTGGGGGGCGGCCCCGTGGTGGCGGCTGCCGAGTCGGCGCCGGACGGCTACAAGGCCGTGGTGCTGGAGGGCTCGACGCCCGCCATCGGGGCGGTGTTCGGGGCCGCCGCGAAGGGCAGTCTGCGCAACCTCGCCATCGTGTTTGGCCAGTATGACGAGTTCGCTCCCCTGATGTGGCAGGTGGCCAAGGGCGGCGATGTAGAGACCTCGAAGTCCCTGCAGGCCCTGTTCGGGTCGGCCGGTCCTGTGGTGGAGGGCCGCGTCTACGGCGACCCGTCCGCCGGGACTGCCCGGGTGCTGCACAATCCCCCCATCACCCATCCTTGGGAGCACTTTTCCTCGGCCGGGGTCGGCCACGCCGTGGACTGGTTCCAGACGCAGCTCTCGGGCGCGGCGCGGCCCCTGCCGCCGGGCGACCAGATCTGGATCTGGAAGGAGGTCGGTACGGGGCTGGGCTTCCTGGGCTTTGTCGTCCTGCTGCTGGGCGCCTTCCAGGCGCTCTTGCGCCTGCCGGTGTTCGCCGCCATGGCGCGGCCGGCTGAGCCCGCCGGGACCGAGCGCGGCGGCAAGTGGTGGCTGGCGGCCATGCTGACCGCCGTGGTCCCGGCCGCGACCTTCTTCACCTTCATGGAGATCGGGAACCTGTTCTTCCCCATGAAGCTGTTCCCGCAGTTCATCACCAACCAGCTGCTGGTCTGGGCCCTGCTCAACGCGGTGCTGACGTTGGGCCTCTCCCGATTGCTAAAGGGTGGCAAGGCCGACTTCACGACCGACTGGCCGCGCGCCATCGCCATCGCTGTGGCCACTGTGGCGGTGGGCTACCTGTCGCTGGCCGCCGTAGATGCGGCGTTCCAGGTCGATTACCGGTTCTGGGTCCTGGGGCTGAAACCCCTGGACGGCGGCCACGCCCTGATGGCGCTGGCCTATTTGCCGCTTTGGACTGTGTTTTTTCTGGTGTCCCTGCGGGCCCTGCACGCCAACCTGGCCGTGCGCGGCGAGGGCGCGGCGCGCGCCTATCTGACCGCGGCCCTGACCATGAGCCTGGGCTTTGTCCTGCTGCTGGCCATCCAGTACGGCAGCCTGTTGACCACCGGCCTGCTGGCCGTGCCGCAACAGCCGCTGAACACCATCGTGGCCATCCAGTTCGTGCCCCTGCTGGCCATGGTGGGCGTGATCGCCGCCTTCACCTATCGCCGCACCAGCAGCTACGTCCCCGGCGCTCTGATCTGCGCCATGGTGATCTGCTGGTACGTGACCGCGGGCACCGCCACCCACTGGTCGCCGGAGTTCCGGCTTCCGGGGGCGACGGCGTCGAAATAGAGCCGCAGCGCGCCGGGAGGTCCCGGCGTGCGTCGGGCCCTAGCGGATCAGGGCGGAGACGACTTCAGAGATGAGGCCGGTGCGGGTCTGGGCCAGGTAATACTGGTTGTCCACCTGCACCCAGCGATAGCCGGCGGGCGCGGTTCTCAGGCGGTAGGCGCTGGGGTCGGCCACGTAGTAGGACGGCTTCACATAGGACGAGGGCAGCCTCTGACCCTGGCGGTAGAGTTTCTTGTACTGGCCGGGGGGCATGCCGCCCGGCTTCTTGGCCAGGCCCGGCGGGGTCCAGGCGCCGCCATTGTCGTGGCGATAGTCCTGGTGGCCCTTGTCCTTCTTGTGGCCTTGCCCATGGCCCCCGGGATCGGCGTGGGCGGCGATGGGCGAAAGGGCCAGGGTGGCGACTGCGGCGGCGGCGAGCAGGTTTTTCATTTTTATGTCCTTGGAGGTGGTCCCTCGCCACCCACAACGCGGAGCTTCACCGAAGGTTCGTCGGCTAGGCGACAATCCGGTAGGCACATCGTCGCGCCCCCGCCAGGATGTGCTCCAGCCGCTCCACCCGGGCCGGCGCCAGCAGCATCTGGAACAGGGACAGTTCCGCGCGGCAGAAGCCCTGGCAGGCCGCCGCCGCCGCGCAGATCGGGCAGTGGTTCTCGATCAGCAGGTAGGAGCCGTCGTCCTGCAGGCACCATTCGGCCATGTAGCCCTCGGCGGCCCGCAGCTGGGCCAGCTTGGCGAGCCGGGCCTCCAGGCCCGCATCGGGCAGGGCGGCCCGGTAGCCTGCGGCCACCACCCGCTCGCGCCGCGCGATCAATCTGTCCAGCACGGCGGGGCCGAACTCGGCTCGCACCGCCTCGATCAGGTCCACCGTCATCTGGGCGTGTGTGTCGGGGAAGCGGCCATGGCCCTTGGCGGTCAGGGACCAGGACCGGCGTGGCCGCCCCACGCCGGCGCGGGCCGTGGCATGCTCCACCAGCCCCTCGGCGGCCAGCTTCTCCAGGGATTGCAGCGCCGCCTGCCGGCTGATCGCCAGCGCGCCGGCAAGCTCCAGGGTCCGGCTGGGACCCCGCGTCTTGATCTGGAACAGCAGGTCGTCGGGCGTGCTTCGCATTTGACAATCGATATATTGCAAATCTCTGACGCCCCGTCTAGTCAAGCTGCAATTCGCCCTGTTGAGCCTGTCGAAATGGAACCTGCCCAAGCCCAGGACGGAAGCTGGTCCGACGTCGTCGCCGACGGCCGGCTGCCGCTGTTCGCCCTGATCTGCCTGGGCGTCTGGCTGGGCGCCGCCGACAGCCTGGTGACCGCCACCATCATGCCCAGCGTCGGCGCCGACCTGGGCGGCTACGCCTATTTCGGCTGGGCCACGGCGGGCTACCTGCTGGGCTCGGTGCTGGCGGGCGCTAGCTCGGGCCTGCTGGCCCAGCGCTATGGGCTTCGCCGCGCGACGGCCTGCGCGGCCCTGCTCTACGCC
>NZ_JANPJP010000210.1:0-3444 GCF_031425575.1 Phenylobacterium sp. | reverse complement strand
TCACCGCCTATGAGGCGGTCGGCGCCAAAGCCCCCGTAAACGCCGCCAATTTGGCTCCCGCCCCGTCCGTCATAAAGGTCGTCGCCGTATCCCAGTTTGACCTCGCCCTCTATCAGGCCGGAGTTCAGCAACTGGTCTGCGCCGTGTCTTAGGTCGACGATGCCCCGGATTATCCCGCTGTTTTCAACCCTCTGAATGGCATTTTGAACCGGTGAGTACAGGTAACTTTCGTCCAGTATTGCGATGGACCCGTCGATGAGGCCAGAGTTGATAATTCGGCAAGATTCTATTGCTGAGGCACGAACAACTACGGCAGCCGATCTTTCTCCGGCCACAAGCGCTGTAGTCCTGATCGTTCCGCTGTTGTCTAATGAGGAGTTTCGTTCAAGCAGAACACCTGTCGCGGAGCGCCCAGCAACCTCCATCAAATTGGTGTTTATAACCGTAGCTCCGTTCATAGCCCAGACACCCCATGCTTCTTGGGTGCTCGAACTAACACGAAATGTACCGGAGTTTTCGAAACGGAAGTACATATCCGAGGTGTAAATGCCTACTGCTTGAGACACGGCGATGACCTCAAACAAACCGGCATTGACCATATCACCGTTCCAGCCCCCAAATCCTTGGTCTGCGGTGAACCCTAGGGTCGGATTGCCTATCCCCGTACTTAGAACTCTGAAAACACCAGTCGCTTCATTCGTGAACACGGCATTGGAAAAGAACGAATCGCGAAGGAAATTGATCCCGGCTACTATTGAGGTGCTGTTAGAACTTACGGTAATGAGCCCGGCATTATTCAGCAACAGCGGCCCTGAACCAGAAGCGCCAGATATGCTCAAACCCACCAGGTCGGTGATGAAGATCGACTCCGTGGGACCGATCCGCCTGCTGCTGGATATTAGAATAGTCACAATGTCCCCCCGGATCACAGGGGTCATTGAGGCACAGTGCGGCTATCCGCACAAGTTTCCGAAGGTAGCTTTTAGGCAACTACCGCCCGAACTTCTGGAACTTGATCCGGTGCGGGATCAACGCATCCGTGCCCAACCGCCGCTTCTTGTCTTCCTCATACGCTTCAAAGTTGCCTTCGAACCATTCCACGTGGCTGTCGCCTTCGAAGGCCAGGATGTGGGTGGCGAGGCGGTCGAGGAACCAGCGGTCGTGGGAGATGACCACGGCGCAACCGGCGAAGCCTTCAAGCGCCTCTTCCAGGTTCTGAAGCGTCTCGATGTCCAGGTCGTTGGTCGGTTCGTCGAGCAGGATCAGATTGCCGCCAGTCGCAAGCGTCTTGGCCAGGTGGACGCGGTTGCGCTCTCCCCCTGACAGTTGACCGACCTTCTTCTGCTGATCCCCGCCCTTGAAGTTGAACGAGCCGACATAGGCGCGGGTGTTGATCTCGCGCTTGCCCACCATCATCACATCGGTGCCGCCTGAGATGACTTCCCAGATGGTCTTGTTGGGCTCCAGGTCGTCGCGGCTCTGGTCGACATAGGCCAGCTTGACCGTCTCGCCGACCTTGATGGTGCCGCTGTCCGGCTGTTCCTGGCCGGTGATCATGCGGAACAGGGTCGATTTGCCGGCGCCGTTCGGACCGATCACGCCGACGATGCCGTTTGGGGGCAACTTGAAGCTGAGATTGTCGAACAGCAGCTTGTCGCCATAGGATTTCCGCAGGCCCTCGGCCTCCAGCACGACATTGCCGAGGCGCGGGCCGGGCGGGATCTGGATGACCGCGTGGGTCTGGGCGCCGCGCATGCTCTCCTGCTCGGTCACCATGCGCTCATAGGCGGCCAGACGGGCCTTGGACTTGGCCTGACGGGCCTTGGCGCCCGAACGGACCCATTCCAGTTCGCGGGTCAGGGCGCGCTGGCGGGCTTCGGACTCAGACTGTTCCTGCACCACCCGCTTGGTCTTCTGCTCCAGCCAGCTGGAGTAGTTGCCCTCGTATGGGATGCCTTTCCCGCGATCGAGCTCCAGCGTCCACTTGGTCACCAGATCCAGGAAGTAGCGGTCGTGGGTCACCAGGATGACGCAACCGGGGAAGGCCTCCAGGTGGTGCTGCAACCAGGCGACGCTCTCGGCGTCCAGGTGGTTGGTGGGCTCGTCCAGCAGCAGCATGTCGGGCTTGGACAGCAGCAGGCGGGCGAGCGCGATGCGGCGCTTTTCACCCCCCGACAGATTGGTGACTTCCCAGTCGTTGGGCGGACAACGCAGCGCGTCCATGGCCATCTCGACCCGGCTGTCGATGTCCCACAGGTCGCCGGCGTCGATCTACTCCTGGAGGGCGGTCATCTCCTCCATCAGCTCGTCGGTGTAGTTTTCGCCCAGCTCCATGGCCACGGCGTTGAAGCGGTCGACCAGCTTCTTTTCCTCGCACCAGGCGATGGCGTTGTCCCAGACGTTCAGGCTGTCATCCAGGTGCGGCTCCTGCTCCAGATAGCCGCGCTTGATGCCGTCGGCGGCCTTGGCCTCGCCCGAGAACTCCGGATCCAGTCCGGCCATGATCTTCAGCAGGGTCGACTTGCCCGAGCCGTTGACGCCCACGACGCCGATCTTGGCGTCGTTGTAGAAGCTCAACCAGATGTTTTCGAATATCTTTTTGCCGCCGGGAAAGGTCTTGGTCAGACCCTGCATCTGGAAAATATACTGCTGCGCCATGAGGTGCGTGCGCCCTGTCGTCTGGGTGTGGGGAGATGGCGCGGGGTGTAGCGTCTGGGGAAGGGGAGGGCAATCACGAGCCGCCTGACATGGCGGATTGGCGCCGCCCTCTCTCCTTGAGGGCAAGGAAGACGGTCAGACCCCCATTTCGTAACGCTGCCTAGTAGCGGCCGGAATAGCGCCCGTAGGGAACGCGCTCATAGCCATACCGCCCGTCGCGGTTGTAGCCGCCGAAGCCATAGCCGCAGGGATCGTCCTCGGCCGAGAGCCGGCTGCCGATCACGGCTCCGGCCAGGGCGCCGATGGCGGCGCCGGTTTCGCGGTCGTCCTCTCCGGCGATGGCGGCCCCCAGCGCGGCGCCGGCCAGGCTGCCGGCGGCGGTCGCCATCTGGCGGTTGCGCGCATAGTCGCGCTGGCACTGGGACGCATAGTTGTCGGTCGTGGCGCAGCCGGTCAGGGCCAGACCGATGGCCGCCGCCGCTGTGACTTTGATCAGGTTCCGCATGGCTCTCTCCCTTGGCGGCCCCCTGATATCGAACACCGAGGGGGCGATACTGTTCCGCTAGGCGCTGGAGAGAGGCAGTCTTCAGGCGTAGTTGAAGCTCACCGAAATCCGCTCGGCCTTGGACCCATTCGGCGGCACCTCGTGCCGCAACCAGCTTTCCCACATCAGCACCGTCCCCGCCTGAGGGGCCAGATAGACGAACGGCCGCTCGGCCTCGGGCGCATCGGCGACCACCGCCGGGCGGGCCATCATCATAGGCAGGCGCGGGTCCTCCAGCTTCA
>NZ_JANPJP010000209.1:0-53800 GCF_031425575.1 Phenylobacterium sp. | reverse complement strand
TGCTCGAAGGCGCGGCGCTTGAGCGCGGTCAGCACCATGTCGACGTCGTCGATCAGCAGGTCGGTGGCGCGGCTGAGCTGGACGGCGAGCGCGGTGTCGTTGACGTCGGAGCTGGTCATGCCCTGATGCAGGAAGCGGGCCTCGGGGCCGACGATCTCAGTGACGTGGGTCAGGAAGGCGATGACGTCGTGCTTCACCTCGCGCTCGATCTCGTCGATGCGCTCAGCGTCCCAGACCGCGTCGCGGCCCTTTTCCCAGATGGTGCGGGCGGCCAGCTCGGGGATGACCCCCAGCTGCGCCATCTTGTCGGCGGCGTGGGCCTCGATCTCGAACATGATCTTGAAGCGGGTCTGGGGCGACCAGATGTCGGCGGCTTCCTTGCGGGCGTAGCGGGGGATCATGTCGAGGGCTCCTTACGGAGGCTGATTAGCGCCACCGGCGGAGAATCGCCACCCCAAGCCGGCTTTTCCTGCGGGAGGAAGGCGTTCCAGGCGGCGTCCTCCGGCAGCCGGGCGAAGGATGCCGAAGCGGTTGTTTCCTTCCCCCTCGATGGGGGAAGGGCAGGGATGGGGGTGCGTCAGCCGAGGTGCGGGAAGCCCCAGGTGGGCGCAGCGCCCAATCGTTTCCCTCGCCTGGCGCCCTGCATTCACCCCCACCCAACCCTCCCCCATCGAGGGGGAGGGCTTTCCGGTCGATCAGGCCGCCTCGCCGCGGTCGGTGCGGGCCTTGGCCAGGGCCTTGGTGAGGCCGATGGAGCCCAGCAGGTAGTGGAAGGCGGCCCAGAGGTAGAAGCAGATGGAGACGATGACGCCGGAGCGGGTCGCCTCCACCAGGCTGGCCTTGCACTGGCCGACCAGGGCCAGGCTCGCCCCATCGGGGGCCTTGCCGCCCGGACAGGCGGTGGCGAAGCTGACGGCCCCCAGGTCGCCGCCGAACAGGCCGCCCAGGCCCGCGAGCGTCCCGCCGGCTCCGACGTGGTTGAAGTTGAACTGGGCGAACTGGTCGATGATCCAGCCGGTGAAGGGCGGGCCGCCGCCGAGCGCCAGCAGGTTGAGGAAGAAGAACAACAGGGCCGTAGCCGTGGCCCGCCGGTGCGTCGGCACCATGTTCTGCACCACCCCGAAGGTGGGGCCCAGATAGGTGTAGTGGAAGATGCCCGGAATCAGCAGGATCAGGGCCGCGCTCTGCCACGAAGGCTGCAGATAGGCCGCGACATAGATGGGGGTGGCGATGGCCAGGCCGATGGCCGGCGTCAGGGCGTACCAGCGCGGCGAGCGCTTGCTGAGACGGTCGGTGATGAAGCCCCCCAGCAGGGTGCCGATACCGGCGGAGAAGCCCCCCACCAGGCCGGTGATCAGGCCGACCTGGGCGTAGTCCAGGCCAAAGGCGCGGGTGAAATAGGGCGGCACGAACTGGCCTGAGCCGTAGGAGCCGAAGGAGGCGATGGTGACGCCCAGCACCATGTGCAGGATGGGCCACTTGCCAAACAGGGTGGCCGAGACGGCGGCCAGCTCCTTGAACTCGCCGGCCAGGGAGAATTTGGGGGCCGGCGGCGCGACATCCTCGGGGGAGGCCGGCGCCTGTTCCGGCTCGGAATGGCCCCGCGGCGGCTCCTTGATCACCATCTTCATGATGATGGCGATGATGATGCCCGGCGCGCCGACGATCAGGAAGGCGATGCGCCAGGAGAAGTTCTGCGCCAGCCAGCCGCCGGCCACGGCGCCCAGCATGGTGCCGAGCGGGATGCCGAAGGAATAGATGGAGAGCGCGCTCGCCCGCCGCTTGGGCTCGTAATAGTCGCTGATCAGGGAGTGGGCGGGCGGGGAGAGGCCCGCCTCGCCGAACCCGACGCCGAAGCGGTAGGCGGCCAGCTGGGCGAAGCTGGTGGCGGTGCCGCAGAGCGCAGTGAAGCCCGACCAGATCAGGATGGCGGCGGAGATGATGTTGACACGGTTGAACCGCTCGGCCAGCCGGGCGATCGGGATGCCCAGCAGGGTGTAGAGCAGGGCGAAATAGAGCCCGCCCAGCAGACCCAGCTGGGTGTCGGTGATCTTCAGGTCATCCTTGATGGCCTGGCCGATGGTGGAGATGATCGTCCGGTCGATGAAGTTGAGCGTGTAGGCCGTGACCAGCAGGCCCAGCACCACGCCCTTGTAGCTATCCGAATAGACCGGCTTGCCGCCGGCGTCCGCCGCCGCAGTCATACGCACATCCCCCCATGCACTTTCTTGGCGGGACTTTAGGCGGAGCCGGTGGCCGAGGGGAAGGGGCGCGCGGCGGCTGATGCTCCGCGGGCGATCTGTCGACTATCGGACAGACGGCTGGTCAAGGTTGGTGGTGTGGTGTCGCTTCCCCCCGAGAGACACCCCCCGTGCCCGCCTACATCTTCTATCCCTATCTCGCCGGAGGCTCCGGCCTGACGTTCGAGGCCGTTGAGCTCACGGACGACGCGGCGGCGATGGCTCAGGCGGTGAAGGTTCTGGCGGCGCACAGCAGCGCCGCCGAGGTCGAGATCTGGCGCGACGACGAGTTGATCCATCGCCAACGTCGGGAGGCCGGGCCCCTTGGCGACTCAGGCCTCAGGCCGCGACTTTCAGCAGACGGTCGAAGCGAATCTTGCTGAGGCCGTAGCATTCGCAGGCCTCCCGTTCGAGCCCGGCCCGATCCAGGATGGTGATGGCGCCGCGCCGGTAGTCGATCAGGCCTTCGCGCTTGAAGGCGCTGGCCACCAGGGTGACGGTGGTGCGCTGCACGCCCAGCATGATCGCCAGATATTCCTGGGTCAGGGGCACGACGGGGCCCGACACCCGGTCCTGGGTCATCAGCAGCCAGCGGGCCAGGCGTTGGCCGGCCTCATGCAGGGCGTTGCAGGCCACCGACTGTTGGGCCTGGCTGATATTGGCCTCGATGTGCCGCAGCAGCAGATGCAGGAGAGGCGCGCTTTGGAACGCCCGGTCGCGCAGCTTGGCGGCCGGCAGGCGGATGGCGCCGCCCGCGACCTGGGCGAAGACGCGACTTGAGCTGGGCTCGCCGCTCAGCGACGAGGGGAGGCCGCTGACGCTCTCGAACCCGATGGTGGCGCTTTCAACGCTGCGTCCGTCCCGGGTGGGGGTGACCACTGAGACCACAGCGCTGGAGGGGAAGAAGATCGCCTCGATGGGTTGATCGACCTCGTGCAGCACGTCGCCCGCGGAGAGGGCGGTTTCCGTCAGAAATGGGCCAAGCGCGGCCATGTCGTCGGGCTCTAGCGCCGACAGCAGATAATTTCTAAAATTCACTGAGGTCCAGACCAATCGGTCAAATAAATACGCTGTAACAAGTCGAGTGTGTCACAGATATCGCCATGAGATGGCATATAATTGCTCGACAGTGTTTGTAATATGTCTCTCGGAAATTAGAAAACGACGATGAGTTCAATAGTAAGTATTGTCGAATACGGCCTATGTGTTGTTGGATACATGGAATGATAGATTGCCGAGATTGGGTTTAAGTGCCTGTTTTTTGGGCTCCGCCGAGGTTACGCGGGAGCGGTCGATCCATCTGTAAAGAAACGTAGCCCCTATGGGGGGCAGCCCGGCGGCTGTGGTGCGTCACACAGCAAACCGCCCCAGACGATGCTGGGGCGGCGCGATCTCATCAGTCTTGTGAAGGGCAGGCGCGCCGCGCGTGGGAAAGCGCGCGCGGCGACCTGATCAGTTGGCTTGGGCGGGAGCCAGCTCAGCCATCAGTACTTCCTTGCGGGCGGCCATGCGCTCGCCCATGGCGTCGAGGTCTTCGTCGCCCTTCTTGGCCTGGGAGAACATCCCGCCGGGCTCTTCCTCTTCCTTGACGTGGTGCTTGATGTATTCGCCCAGCACCTTGACCTTGGCGTCATAAAACTGGTCGGACGGCTTCATGGCCTCGATCTCGGCGATCAGCTTCTTGGCGCTGTCGTGTTCGACATAGGCCTCGTCCATGAGGTCGTCTTCCACGTCGCCGCGCTCTTCCGGATAGAAGATCTCTTCCTCGATCTGGGTGTGGACCTTGAGCGCCAGGGCGATCTTGTTGAAAAGGGCCAGCTTCTCGGCGTCCTCTTCCAGCTGCTCGTACTCGTCGAACATGGCGTCCACCTCGCGGTGGTCCTTCTTGAGCAGGCTGATGGCCAGCGGATCGCGGCGGTTGGTGCGGCGCGTGCGGCGCGGCGCGGTCTTCTCGGAAGCGGTCTTCTTGGCCGTGTCGGCCTTCGCGGCGGTCGCCATAACGTCCCTCGTTCCTCTGAGTTTACGGGCGCTGTCGCCCTGAGTCGGAAAACACCCTTTCGAAGGCGCAGTTCCGGCGGATATCCGACAGACAGCTACGAAATGCAGCGCTTGCGAGACGGTCGCAAAAGCGCCCGCGTCGCACGGGGCTTCGCGGGCGTCTCTGAGCTTAGCGGGCGTTGTCGGCGCCCTGGGACTTGCCGGGCTGGATGGCGCCGGTCTCGACGCCGGTCGACCGGCAGGTGTTCCGATCGTGGCGCTAGACCTCGCGGCGAACCGGGAGTTCGGCGAGCGGAGCTTCGTAGGCGAAGTAGCGCCAGGTGCCGACCAGGGCCCGGGTGCGGTCGTGGATCAGGACGCGGGCGTCGCGGCCGGCGGCGGCCAGGCGCTCGGCCAGGGACTTGGCCTTCTCCTCGGCCTTGGCGCCGGAGAGGAACATCAGGGGGGTGTCGTCGAAGGGGGAATGAACCTGCCAGCCGCCGTCCACCGGAACGACCGAGATGCTATGATCAGCCTGCGGTGTCTGGGTCATGACCGTCTCCTCCTACGCCTACTGTACCCGAAATGGTGACGCGTTCGCCCGACACCACACCTGGTCACGCAGCTTTGAGCGGCTGCCCGATCCGGCGGGTGTCAACGATCAGGACCCCTAGGCGTTCCTGGCCATCAGGCCGCCATCGACCGGGATCGTGACGCCCGTGAGGTAGCTGGCGGCGGGCAGGCAGAGGCTCAGCGTCATGTGGGCGACCTCCTCCGGGAGGCCGTAGCGGCCCAGGGCCGTGCGGCGCCTGGCATAGGTCTGGCGCGCCTCGTCGGGAATGGCGTCGGTCATGCCGGTGAGGATGGGCCCGGGGCAGATGCAGTTGACGGTGACGCCCTCGCGGCCGAGTTCGACGGCGAGAGCCCGGGTCAGGCCGGTGACGCCGGCCTTGGCCGCCGCATAGGCGCTGTCGCGGGCGGTGGCGCCCAGGGCCTCTGTCGAGGCGATGTTGACGATGCGCGGCGCGTCGGACTTGCGCAGATGGGGGAGGGCCGCGCGGATCACCCGGTGGTGGGAGGTCAGCAGGACGGAGATCGAACGCTCCCAGACCGCTTCGTAGTTGTCGTCGTCGATGGCCGCGAAGCCCGATATCCCGGCATTGTTGACGAGGCAGTCGAGGCCGCCAAAGCGCGTGGCGATCTCGTCCACCACCTGGACGATGCGGGCGGGATCGGTGACGTCCAGGGCCCAGGCGCGTGCGGACTGACCCAAGGCGGTGATGGCGTCGGCCACGCCTTGGGCGGCCTGGCCATCGCGGTCGGTGACGGCCACGTGGGCGCCCTCGGCGGCGAAGACTCGGGCGGTGGCGGCCCCCATGCCGCCGCCTGCCCCGGTGACGAGGACGACGGAACCCTGGACCGAGCGGCTCAACGGCATCTGGAATTCCTTCAGGAGAGCGAGAGGCCGCCGTCGACGATCAGGGTCTGGCCGTAGACGTAGGAGGCCAGGGGCGAGGCGAGGAACAGGGCCGCGCCCGACATGTCGTCTGGCGTGCCCATGCGGCCGGCGGGGATGGCCCGCAGCGCGCCGGCCAGGCGGTCGGGGTTCTGGGTGGTGACAGCAGTCAGCTTGGTGGCCACCAGGCCCGGCGCCAGGCCGTTCACCCGGATGCCGTCCCGCGCCCAGGCTTCGCCCAGGGTCTTGGTCAGGCTGACGGCGCCCGCCTTGGAGGCGGCATAGGCCGGGTTGCCGCGGTTGGACTGGAAGCCTGACACCGAGCTGACGATGATGATCGAACCCTTGGCCGTCGCCAGCCGGCCGTGGAAGGCGTTGGAGCAGTCCATCAGGCTGTCCAGATTGACCGCCATGACTTGGTCCCAGCCGGCCGGGGCGAACTCCCCGCGTCGGTAGATCACCGTGCCTTGGCACAGGACCAGGACATCGAGCGCCGGGAGCTTGGGGGCCTCGGCGGCGACGGCGGCGCGGTCGGAGACGTCCACGCCCGCATAGGTCAGGCCGGTGAGATCGGAGCCCTCGACGCCGTCATAGTCGGCCGCCTTGGCCCGCGTGCCCCAGACATGGACCGCCGCGCCGCGCTTCCTGAAGCCGTGAGCGATCCCGTTGCCGATCCCGCTCGACCCGCCCACCACGAGGACGGTCTGGCCGGTGAAGTCGAGATCAGACATGGCGAACTCCCTGCTCGGAGATCAGACGTGTCTATCCCTGCGTCAGGCAACGACTTTTCCTCCCCTGTGAAGCGGAGCGCAACGGGGGAGGAAAGAGCCTGTGTCAGGCCTCGACGGCTTGCGCCAACCCCCGCGCCCTGGCCTCGGCGGCGGTGAAGTAGACGACGCCGTCGCCCCAGTCGTAACTCACCACACCCTCGGGCGGCGTGGCGGCCTCGCCGCAGAGCACGGCTAGCTCCTTGGCGGTCAGGACCGGCCAGCGGGCGAAGGCCTGTTGCGGCGTCGGGTCGGGGCGCGGGTCGGCGGTCGCGCCGGGCAGGGCGGCTTCGAGACCGGCCACATACTCCTCATAGCCCACCCAGCCGGCGACGGTCTGGTCGCCGCCCGGACCCCGGAAGATCACGGTGGGCAGGGCGTAGCGGTCGTGGCCCTCGGAATGTTTGAGTTCGCCGTTCATCGGGCTGTCGTGCTTGAGATTGCGCACATAGTCGTTGGGCGCGCGGGTCTCTTCCCAGTCGGCCTTGTAGGCGGCGGCGACCTCGGTCCGGGCCTGGTCGAGGCGCCAGCGGGCGTGGTCGAGGCCGGGTACGCCTTGCGTCGCCGCGTCGAACTCGTCGGGGGTCTGGGGGCCTTGGCCGAAGATGAAGATCTGCTCGCGGAAGCGGCGCAGGACGGCGTGGGCCACATCCTGGCCCTGAAGTTCGGCGGCCTTCACCGCCGCGCCCATGGGGTCGGTGGACTGCAGCATCAGGTGCATGGGGTTGGGATAGGGCATGCCGGTGAGCGCCCAGACCCGTTTCCAGTAGGCGCGCATGGGGCCCGCGGCGCTGACCCGGTCCCAGTCGTCCTTGCCGGTTGCGGCGTCGCCCACCAAGCCGCCCATGACCTTGCGCCAGGTGAGGTGGTGGCCGTGGCGCCAGTCCAGCAGGCGCAGCAGGGGCTCGGCGCCCCAGGCGGTGGAGCAGACGGCGTCGGTGTACTCGATCGCCTCGATGCGGTCGGTCATGGCGGCTTCCTTCCCTGAACGGCTCTCTGCGGAGCGTCCTGAAGGCTAGCACCGATGTCAGGCCGGCGGCAGGTTCTGGATTTGGGTGGCCGTGAAGGCGTTGACCTGGGCCGGGCTCATGGCGGCGACAAGCGTCGTGGAGAGCTGGCGGACCTGGGTGATGGTGAGCTTCGGGATCTGGGTCGCGGCGAAGGCGGCGACCTGGGTGGTGGTTAGAGAGCCGATCAGGGTGGTGCTGAGGGCGGCGATCTGAGCGCCGGGAAGGGCCGCGATCTGGGTCGCGGTGAAGGCTCCGAACTGGGTGGGCTCAAGGGCCGAGAGCTGGCTGGCGGTCAGGCCGGCGATCTGGGTCGCCGCCAGGGTTGCGAACTGGGTGGCCGAGAGGCCGAAGAGATTGGTGGTGGTCAGGGCGCCCACCTGGCCGGCGGTCAGCCGCACGAGCTGGGTGGCGGTCAGTTCGCCGAAGTCGGTGGCGCTGAGGCTGCGGATATTGGCTGCGCTGACGCCCTGGATCTGGGTGGCCGACAGGCCGGCGACCTGGGTCTCGGTGAGCGCTGAGAAGTTGGTGGCGGTCAGGCCGGCGATCTGGCTGGCCGCCAGGGCGCCAAGCCGGGTCGCGTCCAGCGAGGCCAGGGTGGCCGGACCGATGGCGTTGATCTGGACGCTGGTCATGGCGCCGAGCTGGGTGAGATCGAACTCGCCGACGTCGGTGGCCGAGAGACCGCCGATCTGGGTGGCGGTCAGGGCCCGCACCTGGCTGGTGGTCAGGTCGGTGATCTGGGTGGCGTCGAGGGACGAGAGGTTTGTCGAAGACAGGCCCGCCAGCTGGGCGGGGGTCAGCTCGTCGATCTGGGTCGGGCTGAAGCGGCCGAAGTCGGTGGCCGAGAGGCCCCCCAGGGCCGTGGCGCTAACGCCGCGAAGCTGGGTGGTGGAGAGCCAGCCGATCTGGGTGTCGTTGAGCGCTGCGACCCCGGAGGCCGACAGTCCGCCGAGCTGCTGGGCGCTGAGCCCCTCGAACTGGGTGTCGAACAGGGCCGGCAGGGCGCTGGCCGAGAGCGAGCCGAACTGGCCCGGGGTGAAGCCCTGAATCTGGGTGGCGGTGAACTCGCGCACATCGGTGGCGGTGAGCGCCCGGACCTGGAAGGCGGTGAGCCCCTGGAGCTGAGTGGTGCTGAGCTGCTGGACCACGGTGGCGTTGAGCGACCCGATATTGGTGGCCGACAGGGCGCCGATCTGGGTGGCGGTGAGGCTGACGATCTGGGTCGGGGTGAAGCGCGCGAAGTCGGCCGCCTCCAGGCCGCCGAGCTGGCTGGCGGTGAGGCCCCGGATCCTGGCCGGGTCCAGGGCCGCGAACTGGGTGGCCGAGAGCGAGGTCAGGTTGGTGACCGAGAGGCCACCCACCTGGCCGGCGGTGAGGGCGGCGATCTGGGTGGCGGCGAGCTCGGCGAAGTCGGTTGTCGAGAGGCTGGCCATCTGGGTGGCGGTGAAGCCCGCCGTCTGGGTGGTGGCCAGGGCCTGGATCTCGGTCTCGTCCAGGCTGGCCAGGTTGGTGGTCGAGAGCGCGCCCAACTGAGCGGCGGTGAGGGCGCCGATCTGGCCGGAGGTGAACTTGTCGAAGTCGGCGGCCTCCAGGCCACGCACCTGGGTGGCGGTGAGGCCCGTGACCTGGGTGGTGGTCAGGGCCGCGACCTGGGTGGCGTCGAAGGCGGCCAGGGCGGTGTTGGTGAGGCCGGAGATCTGCGTCGAGGACAGGGCCGCGATGGCGCCGGGCGCGAGGGCTGCGAGGTTGGTGGCCGCGATGGCGCCGACCTGGCTGGCCGACAGGGCGCCCACCTGGGTGGCCGTCAGCCGGCCCAGGGTGGTGGCGTCCAGGTCGCGCAGCTGCAGGGTGTTGAGGCCCTTCACCTGGGTGGTGGAGAGCGAGGCCATCTCGGTGGCGTCGAACTGGGCCAGGTGGGTGGTGGCCAGGACCCCGATCTGGGTGGCGGTGAAGCCCCCGAGCTGGGTCAGGTTGAACTCGTCGATGTCGGCGGCGCTGAGACCCTTGATCTGGCTGGTGGTGAGACCCTTCACCTGGGTGGCCGACAGGGCGCCGATCTGGGTGGCGGTGAGCCCTGAAAGGTTGGTGGCCGACAGGCCCGCCAGCTGGGTTCCGGCCAGGGCGGCCAGGCGGGTGGTGTCCAGGGCGCCGAGCTGGCTGGAGCTGAGGCCGCCGAGCTGGCTGGCGTTCAGGGCGGTGAGCTGGGCGGTGTCGAACACCACCGCGCTGGAGAAGTGGGCGATCTGGGTGGTCTTCAGACCCTTGACCTGGCTGGCCGACAGGGCCCCGACCTGGGTGACCGAGAGGGTCCCGATCCCGGTCACGCTGAGCGCGCCCACCTGGGTCGCGGTGAGCTGCTGCATCTTCGTGGTCGAGAGCGGCTGCAGGACCGTCGCCGAGAGGGCGGAGATCTGCGCAACCGAGAGGTACGAGATCGGCATGACGCCAAGCTTAGACGTTCACGCTTAAGCGATGATCAACCGCCGGGTGAATTCCGCCAGGGCAGGCGGTGTGGGGTGCTTTCCTCCCCTGTAAACAGGGGAGGAAAGCAGAGGCCTAGCTGACCAAATCCCGCACCATGGTCTTGCGGGCGATCCAGAAGATGGCGGCGCTGATCAGGGTGAACAGCGAGGTCAGAACCATGGACCAGCGCAGGCCCTCGGCCGCGCCGAGACCCCCGAGGGTGGCCAGGGCGTCGCTGAGCAGGCCGACGAACAGGGGTCCGAACCCCAGGCCGATCAGGTTCAACACCAGCAGCAGCAGGGCGGCGGCGGTGGCCCGGGTGTGGGCCGGCACGACGCTCTGGGCCGTGGCGAAGACCGGGCCGTACCAGAGAGAACCCAGGATGCTGGGGATGATGGTCAGCCACAGCGCCGTCATCGGATTTTCGACCGTGTAGATGAAGTAGTAGGAGGGCAGGGCCAGGACCGCGGCGGCGGCTGGGACCACGGCGTAGCCGCGGGCGTCCCTGCGCGCGGCGATATCGGCGAACCAGCCCCCGAGCAGGGTGCCGACGATGCCGGACGCGCCGCCGATGAGACCCAGGGCCAAGCCCAGGAAGCCGGTGGACTTCAAGCCATAGGGCGCGGCCAGCAGGGCAAGTTCATCCCCATGCAGGCGCATGAAGAAGGCGGCGTTGAAGGCGCCCTGGCCATAGCCCACGAAGGCCATCAGTCCGGCGGCCACCGCCATCAGCCAGAAGGTGGGCTTGCCTCCCAGCACCTTGAAGGCGACCGACAGGGGCGGGGCGGCCTCGGCCTGGCTCGTGGCCAGCGCCGACATGTACTTGCGGGGCTCCTTGAGGCAGAAGCCGGCCACCAAGGCCAGGGCCAGGCCCGGCGCGCCCGCCACGAAGAAGGCGACGCGCCAGCCATAGGCGTCGGCGATCAGTCCGCCCATCACCAGACCCAGCAGGGTGCCGATGGGGATGCCCAGGGAATAGGTGGCCAGCGCCGAGGCGCGTTTCTCCTTGGGGGTGTAGTCGGCGATCAGGGAATGGGCGCAGGGATTGCAGCCGGCCTCGCCGAAGCCGACCCCCATGCGGGCGATCAGCATCTGCGGGAAGGTCTGGGCTCGGCCGCTCAGTACGGTGAAGCCGCTCCACAGCGCCATGGAGGCCGCGATGATCCAAGGCCGGGAGAACCGCTCGGCCAGGCGGGCGATGGGGATGCCCAGGGTCGTGTAGAAGAGTGCGAAGGCCAGTCCCGTGAGCATGCCCAGCTGCCAGTCGGCGAGGCCGAGGTCCTTCTTAATGGGCTCGGCCAGGATCGAGACAATTTGACGGTCCAGGAAGGACAGGATGTAGGCGCCCAGCAGGATGGCCAGGGCGAAGGCGCGGTAGCGGGCGGTGAAGGGGGAGGCCTCCTCCGGGGCGGGCACGGCGGGCGTGGCGGCGTCGACCATGGTCTTGGACTCCCTGACTTTCTTATCGTTGGGGTCAGATTGGCTCAGTTACGGGCCGTGCGCCACCGCCGCTTGACCCTTGCGCCCTGGACGCTCGAAGTGACGCACCCCTTGGACGTTTCACGCGTTCAGCCTCCCTGATCACCACAGGGACTCTCCATGGCCGCTTACCGCCTCCTGCTCGCCACGGGCGCCTGCGCGATCGCGCTGGCCGCCTGCAATCCGCAAGCCCCGGCGACGCCGCCGGCCCAGTTCCCGGCCACGGTTCCGGAAGCCCCGGGTCCAGCGCCCGGCCCGGTTTCCACTGAGGACCCCAGCGCGCCCGTCGAGGCTCCGGCGCCCGGCACGCCGGCCGGCCTGGCCGACGACCGCACCCCGATCTCCGAGGCTCCCTTCACCCCGCAGAGCGCCCAGGGTGCGGCCGATGTGGTGCAGGCCTATTTCGCCCTGATCGGCGAGAGGAAGTACGCCGAGGCCTGGGCCCTGTGGGGCGACGGCGGCAAGGCCAGCGGCATGAGCCAGGCCGATTTCGTCGCCAGCTTCGACCCCTATTCCCAGTACTCTGGCAATGTCGGCGCGCCAGGTCAGATCGAGGGCGCGGCGGGGTCATCCTATGTCGAGGTCCCGGCCATCGCGTTCGGCCGGCTGAAGACCGGCGCCCAGTTCAACCTCAAGGGCTCGATCACCCTGAAGCGCGTCAACGACGTGCCTGGCGCCTCGGCCGAGCAGCGCAAGTGGCGCATCCAGACCAGCGGGCTGAAGCCGGTGCAGCCGTGAACGGCGCGACACCCTGCAAGGTGAGCAGAAGCGCGCCGGCGTCCACCGAGACTCGGTGGACCTGCGTCGGCACGGGCATTGATCGACAAGGCCCGCCGGGCCGATCGCAAAGCCCTTCCCCAACCCGCCCACGACGCTAACCTTGGCGGGTGATCGAAGACCGTACGGCGCGGCCCGCCGTCCTGAGAAAGGACTAGCCATGCGCACCAATCCCTGGATGAAGCTGACGATGGACGCTTGGTCCCTGGGGATGGAGGCGTCCTCGGTGATCGGCCTGCGCGCCCTGAAGATGGCGGCCGGCGGACCGGCCGCCCAGACCGAGGCGGCCCTTATGATCAATGAGAAGATCGCCTCGACCCTGGCCCTGCAGATGCGGGCCGCGACGGGAGGCTTGGGGACCACGCCCCATGGGGCGGCGTCCAGGACGGTGGCGCACTATCGCCGCAAGGTGCGGGCCAACCGCCGCCGGTTGTCGAAGATCTAGGGTCTTTGTTTTCCTTCTCCCCTTGCGGGAGAAGGTGGCCCTGCGGAGCAGGGCCGGATGAGGGGTCGATAGACCTCTCGAGTTAGGGCGGTTGGATCAGTTGCGGAGAAGGGAGCGTGACCCCTCATCCGGCCGGTCGCCGACCGGCCACCATCACCCGCAAGGGGAGAAGGCTCCGAAGTGTCTGATTGCAGTGTGCCGCTTAGCGCTTGCGGACGAGGCCCAGCAGGAAGAGCAGCAGGATCGCGCCGAGGGTGGCGATGACCAGGCTGCCGACAACGCCGCCGAAGTTGATCCCCATGATGCCGGCGAGGAAGCCGCCGAGCAGGGCGCCGACCACGCCCACAATGAGGTTGGTCAGCAGGCCATGACTGCGGCCCATGACCTTTTCCGCGATCCAGCCGGCCAGGATGCCGATGATAATCGCGCCGATAATTCCTACGCCGCTCATGATGTTAGCCCTCTCTAGATTTCGTGACGGGGTGCAAACGCGGAGCGAAGGCCAAGGTTCACTCGCGCTTGCATCGCCGGCCGCGAGGTGAGAGGCGAGCGGCATGAATAGCAACCATGCCCTGGTCCTTGGCCTGTGGCGCCGCATCCGCCGCCGCATCGCCCGAACCGGCCTGAGCCTCGACACGGTGGCGGCCGGCGAGGCCGAGCTGACCACCGTGGAGGCCGACCTGCCGGCCTATCTGTGGGTCTATCGCGAGGTGCTGGGGCCGTGGCTGGCCTCGGCCGCCGCGGCGGGCGACCTGGCCGACCAGCTGGTCCGCTGGCTGCATCGCCACAATCAGTTCCTCTACGCCACGGCGCAGACCCGCGCCGAGCTTGGGCAGGTCTACGCCCAGACCCTGGCCGACACCGCGGAACTGCTCGCCGAGGCGCGGACCGAGCAGGAGGTCGAGGACGGCCTGCCGCAACTGCTGGCCGAACACCATCAGCGGCTGGCCCTGGCCCTGAAGGTGGCCTTCGGAGCGCGGCTGCGCGACACGGTGCAGGCCGAGTATTCACCCGCCCTGCAAATTGCGGTGCTGGGCCTGGACCGGGTGGAAACCCCGGTGCTGGACGTGGGTTGCGGGGCCACCGCCGCCCTGGTGGACTACCTGCGCGACGCCGGGATCGAGGGCGTCGGCATGGACCGCGACGCCCAGGCGCAGGGGGTGGTCCAGGCCGACTGGCTGACGCAGGACTATGGGCGGGGGATCTGGGGGACAGTGATCTCCCACCTCGGCTTCTCCCTGCACTTCCTGCATCACCACCTGTCGGACCACGACCTGGCCTTCGATTACGCCCGAGCCTACATGCGGATTCTTGGGTCGCTCAAGGTCGCCGGCCGGTTCGCCTACGCCCCGGCCCTGCCGTTCCTGGAGGAGGTGCTGGGAGACAACTACCGCGTCGAAAGCCGCACCTTCGACGGGTACGGCGGCGGGTTGCCCGTCGAGAGCTCGACGGTGGTGACGCGGCTGGCCTAGACCGCCGCGGGGGGCAGGGACCGGGATGCTGCTGGCGGTGGTGAAGCGGGTCCTCATCGGGGTACAGTGGGCCGCCCGGGCGACAGCGACCCAGTAGCCGCCGCCGGGCGTGGAGACTTTGATGGCCCGACCTGTCCTGATTCTCGCCGCCCTGCTGGGCGGCGCCCTGATCGCGGCCCAGGCCTCGGCGCAGGACGCGGCCACCGACGCCTCGGCCGACCGGGGCCGGGACCTGGTGCTGAAGCACTGCAGCCGATGCCATTCCCTGGCGCCGACCGGGCCGAGTTCCGAGCCTTCCGCGCCGCCGTTCCGCGACCTGCACAAGCGATATCCGGTGGAGAACCTGGGGGAGGCCCTGGCCGAAGGCATCCTTGTGGGACACCCGCAGATGCCGGAGTTCAGGTTCGGGCCCGACGACGTCACCGCCGTGATCGACTATCTGAACCGCATCCAGTCTGGGACCGCCAAGCCGAGCCCCTGACCCCCAGAATGCGCATAACCGTTTGTTTGTCTCTGGGTGGCTAGAACAGGGTTACACGGCGGAGGGAATAATGGCGGGAAACGCGACCTCATCACGGCAATCCCTGTCCCTGGCCCTGGGAAGCGTGGCCAAGGCGCAGGCGGCTGTGCAGGCCTTGTCCGACAATTTCGACGTCTGGATGCACGAGGAAGTGGCCAAGCTGGACGCCGCGCGCGAGGCCCTGCCCAGGGACGGCTACAGCATCGAGGCGGTCAGCGTGCTCTATATGCGCGCCCACGACATGAAGGGCCTGGCGCCCACCTTCGGCTACCCCCTGATCCACCAGCTGGCCGCCGGCCTCTGCGTGCTCATCGATGACGACAACCTGCCCTTCGACTCCCGCCTGCCGCTGATCGACGACCACATCGACGCCATCCGCACCCTGGCCAGCAAGAAGGTCCGCAGCCAGGCCGACCCGTTCGGCCGCAAGCTGGTGGCCCAGCTCGAGGGCGATCTCCGGCAGTTGATGGAAAGCTAGGCGGCGGGCTGGGCGCCATGGGTCTCGACCCAGCGGCGCAGCAGGTTGATGTCGGCGAGGCCAGACTGGTTGGCGACGATCTTGCCCTCCTGGAAGACGAAGAGGGCCGGGATGCCCTTGATCCCGTACTGCGCCGAGAGCTGCGGTTCGGCGTCCACGTCGATCTTCACGAAGCGGGCGCGGGGTTCGAGCTCGGCGCAGGCGCGTTCGAAGATCGGGGCCATGGCCTTGCAGGGACCGCACCAGGCCGCCCAGAAGTCCACGATGATCGGGACGCCGCTTCCCGCCACATGCTTGCGGAACCGGGCGGTGGTGAGCGCGGCGGGATGGCCGTCGAACAAGGCCTTGTGGCACTTGCCGCACTTTCCCGCCTTGGCGTCACGCTCCGGGGGCAGGCGATTCACGGCGTCGCAGTGGACGCAGACGATCTGGACGGACATGGCGGCCTCCTCGGCCAGCTAGGGCGCGGAACCTTAGATAGGCGTCCCGGGCCCGCGCGCCATGCGCCAGGTCAAGTCGGTGCGCACAGCACGCCGTTCGCGTCGGCCCAGGCCACCGCGTCGGGGGCGACCACCACGACGGGGGCGAAGCCGCCGCCGGGAGTGCGGAAATTGGTGGTCTGGCCGCTGTAGAGACGGGCCGCCGTCATCAGGGTCTTGCCGGCATAGGTGTAGAGCCGCACGTCCATCTTGCGCACCTGCGGATCGCCCGCGATGCGGACCCGCCGCTCGCTGGGCGCGGCGAAGTCCTGGGCGATGTAGTCGCCCGCCGTCACCGTGGTCCAGGCGCCGCGGGTGATCTTGTCGCCGCGATAGACCGCCTTGCCCGCGTGGCCGGCGGCGGGCTTGAAGAACAGCGACTTGCGTTGCGCCCACAGGGCCTCGGCGTTGTCCGGGGTCACCAAGCGGGCGCGGGGCAGGCCCCGCAGGGCGGTGATCAGGTGGGGTGCGACGCCGAGGCCGGCGAGGGCGTCTGGGTCCGACAGCAGGGTGAGATTGCGCTTGTCGGCCAGCAGGGCGTGGTTGCGCGGGTTGGGGGTCACCACCACGGCGCCGGAGAGGTAGGCGTCCCGCAGGGTCGCGGTCTGCGGAGTTTCCAGGCCGAAGTCGCAGTGACGGTTGTAGACCAGGTCAATGGTCAGGCCGCCCGCGGTGAGGCGACCGTCGACCATCCGCAGTTCGGCGGGATCGACGATCACGGTCTGGACCCCGCGCCGCTCCAGGAGCGCCTGGGCCAGCAGGAACTCCGGATAGAGGTATTGGCCCTGCGGGGCGTCGTCGACGATGGCCGCCACGGCTGGCTTGCCGGTGCGGCCCTGCAACCGCCATTCGGCCTGGAACATCGCCCAGACCGCGTCGTCGAAGTCGGCCAGGGAGCGGGGCGTGGTCACCGCCGCCACCTCCGGACAGCAGGCCGCCAGGGCCTGGGCCAGCAGGGCGTTGAGGAAGGCCCCGCCGGCGTTGGTGTTGACCTCGATGAGCTTGGGCCCCTCAGGGGTCAGGTGGAAGTCGTAGCCCATCAGGGCGCCGCGCGGGCCCTGGGCGGTCCGAGCGCTCGCCGGACCCCAGGACAGGACTGCCGCCTGGAAGGCCGGAAGCTCCGCCACCGTCTCGATGGCGCCCGCCACCGCCTCCATGGCCGCGACCTCGTCCTGGGAGATGAAGGCCGGGCCGGTGGAGAAGAGGTGGGGGCGGTCCTGGGCCAGGGCCTCACCGGAGATCACGCCCCCGGCCGCCGCGTCGACGGCGCGCCAGACGCTGGCCTCGTCGACATCGATACAGAAACAGTCGCGATTGAGCCGATCCTGCAGGAGCCCTGGGCCCGGCGAGCAGTTCGACGTCAGGTCATCGGTCATCGGGTCGGCCGTTTCGGTCTGCGGGACTGACGCTCATATGGGGGACGCGATCGGGGGCGGAAGAGGAAGCACCCTATCCCCGACGGAGAACACCGCCCACGAACTTGATCAAGCCGCCAGGTCGGTTCCGTCCTTGCGCAGCAGGGTGTGGGTCAGGCTGCCGGCGGGCGGAGGGGCGAGAAGCGTGCTCTGCGGACGGGCCAGGGTCAGCCAGTCCAGGCCGGCCTTGGGCGCCAGGGGGATGATCCCGCGGTCGTGGTAGGGGGCGACGTCGGGGCCAGGGCTGGCGGTCAGCATCGAGAAGCAGCCTTCCTTGACGAGGCCAGCGATCCAGAACCAGTCCTGCCCCGCCATGGTGAACTGGTGCTTGTCCTTCAGCTTCACCTTCGGAGCCAGGGGCGTCGTGTACTCGAAGAAGGCGTCGGCGAAGATCAGCACACGGTCGTTGTGGCTGAAGTCGCGGCCCTCGGACTTGAAGTTGAACACCGGCTTGCCGCCCGGTCCGGGCCAGGCCCAGGGGGTCATGGAGGCGACCAGCCTGTCATCCCGCAGCCGGAAGATCGGGGCGGTGTCACGGATCTTCACGCTGGCCTTGCCCGACAGATCGTTGGGGGTGTGGTCGTTCTCCCATTCGAACAGAGGCGGGGCGTCGAAGACGCGGGCGAACTCAGCGAGCAGCTCGTCCAGGGACTTCTTGCGCGCGTATTCGTTGCACATCAGTCCACGCAGAGCCCGGGGCCCATCCGGCCCTGCACCACGGTGGTGAAGCAGCCGCAGGGGTCGGATGTGGACTGGCACCGTCCGGTGACGGCGGCGGCAGGGTCACTTGGCGCCTCACCTTCATGGAGGCAGCGTCCCCGGCAGTCGGACTTGTCGGAGCAGGTCTTGCCGGCGTCGGGATAGGCGATGACGCACGCTGGCCGCTGCATGCGGCAGACGGGGCGGACCGTGCCGCCCCTGGCGGCGCAGGCGGCGACATCGGGACCAGCTGAGTTGACCACGGGCGGGGGTGGGGCCGGCGCGCACGAGACCATGACGAGGGCCAGGGCGGCGGCGAGGATCGACTTGAGCATGGCTCGACTAGACCACGGGCGCCGGCTGAGGCCAACAGTCGCCGAGGCTGATCTGGCTGCGCCGCTCGCCATGGTGAGCGGCGCAGACCAGTCAGTGTCTTGGTGTCAGGAGACCAGCTCTTCGCGGATGGTGCGACGCGCCAGCCAGAAGAGGGCGGTGGCGATAACGCCCAGGAAGGCCGAGAGGATCAGCGCCCAGCGGACACCCTCCGCCGAGCCCAGCTCCAGCGGCCCGTTGGCCAGGACGTCGGAGAGGATGCCGACGAACAGCGGCCCCAGACCCAGGCCCACCAGGTTGATGATGAAGATCAGGATCGAGGCCGAGGTGGCGCGCATCTGCGGCGGCACCAGGCTCTGGGCGCTGGCATAGACCGGCCCGTACCAGAGCGAGCCTAGGAGGCCCGGCAGGATCAGCAGCCACAGGGCCCAGAAGGCCGAGGGCAGCAGGATGGCGGTGGCGTAGATGAAGGGTGAGATCAGGGAGGCGACGGCCGGGACGCTCATATAGGCGCGGATGTCGCGCTTGGCGGCCCAGTCGGCGATGGCGCCGCCGGCCCAGGAGGAGATGATCCCGGCGGTGCCGCCCATCAGGCCAAGCGCAAGGCCCAGGAAGCCCACGGAGCCGAGGCCGAACCGGTCAGCCATCTGGGCCACTTCCTCGGCGTGGTTGCGCAGGAAGAAGGAGGCGGTGAAGGGGGCGTGGCCGTAGCCGATGAAGGCCTTCACGGCGGCGGCGAAGGCGATCAGCCAGAACACCGGCTTGCCGCGCAGGTACTTCAGGGTGGCGGAGAAGTGGCCCTTGCCCGGGGCATGGGCCGCGGCGGCCGCGGCGCTCATGGCCTTGCGCGGCTCCTTCAGGGTCAGGAAGACCACGATGGTGAACAACAGGCCGGGCAGGCCGGCCACCAGGAAGGCGGTGCGCCAGCCGTAGGCGTCGGCGATCAGCCCGCCCATGGCCAGGCCCAGCAGGCCCCCCAGCGGGGTGCCGATGGAGAAGAAGGCCAGGGCCGAGGCGCGTTTTTCCTTGGGGGCATAGTCGGCGATCAGGGAGTGGGCGGTGGGTGTGCAGCCGGCCTCGCCGATACCGACCCCGATGCGCGCGCCCACCAGCTGGGCGAAGCTGCCGGCCTGGCCGCAAAGCACGGTGAAGCCTGACCAGACCGCCAGCGAGCCGCCGATGATCCACACCCGGTTGAAGCTCTCGGCGAGGCGGGCGATGGGCAGGCCCAACACCGTATAGAAGATGGCGAAGGCCAGGCCGGTCATCAGGCCCAGCTGCCAGTCGGCGAGGCCCAGGTCGTTCTTGATCGGCTCAGCCAGGATCGTGACGATCTGCCGGTCGAGGAAGTTCAGCGTGTAGACCAACATCAGGACGACGAGGGCGTAACGGCGGTAGGCGTCAGACACCAGGGGGACGGCCGGACCCGTGCCGTCGGAAATGCTGGCGCCGATAGGGGCCGGGGCGGAAGCCTCGGTCATGATGGGGGTTTCCTCGGATGGTTTTTGATTGTTGGCGACACTAGACGGCGCCCGAGCGCTCACGCCAATAGCGGCTGCGTGATAATAGCGGAGGTAAGTCATGGAATTGCTGATCGGAACCCGCAGGTGGTCCAGCTGGTCGCTGCGGCCATGGCTGGCCCTCAAGCGGACCGGAACGCCGTTCACCGCAACCCTGATCGCGCTGCGCCAGGAGAACAACCAGACCTATGAGGCGATCCGCCCGGTCTCCAGGTCTGGCCTGGTGCCCGCCCTGAAGGATGGAGACCTGGTGGTCTGGGACTCGCTGGCGATCTGCGAGTACCTGGCGGAGAAATTCCCGGCCGCGAAGCTGTGGCCTGACGACCCGGTCGCCCGCGCCATGGGCCGTTCGGCGGCCGCCGAGATGCATTCCGGATTCCAGGCCCTGCGCCAGGAGTGCCCCATGGCCATCGACCTGGAGCCGCGCCAGGCCGACCTCTCCGAGGCGACGCGCAAGAACGTCGCCCGCATCACCGAACTCTGGAACGAGCTGCTCGGCAGGTTCGGCGGGCCCTTCCTGCTGGGCGACTGGTCCATCGCCGACGCCTTCTACGCCCCGGTCGCCAGCCGCTTCCGCACCTACGGGATCAGGCCGCAAGGGGCGGCCGGCGCCTATGTGGCGACGATCCTGGTGACGCCGGACTTCCTGGAATGGGAAGCCGCGGCGCGCGCGGAATAGTCGGCCTCGCCGCAACAGGCCATGGGCGCTCGGCCGGGACTTCTCGACCAAGCGACCGCTTATTGGACAGAGCTAGCCCAGCAGCTTGCCGATCGCCCCGCCGATGGCGCCGGTCACCGTGGAGCTGAGCGTGCCGAGGGCCAGGATCATCGGTGCGACGTCCTTGAGCGCCTGGGAGACCCCGATGCCGATCAGGGCGCAGAGCCCGCCGACCATGGCGCCGCCGGCCAGGCTGGGGACCCAGCCGCCGCCGGCCAGCTTGGCGTAGGCCAGTCCCGCCACCAGGGAGATGGCCATGCCCCCCAGGGCGAAGACATTGTTCTTGATGAAGGGGACGTAATGGCCGGCGATCACCATGGCCAGTTGCACGGCGGTGGCCACGGCCACGGTGGTGAGGATCAGTTTGGTGTTCATGGCTTGGCGCCCCCTTGCACCTTGCGATCGGCCGCAGCGGCCTTCTCCTTGGCGGCGCGCGCGGCCCAGTCGATGGGGCCGGTGACGAACCGGGACTTCAGTTCGGCCAGGGAATAGGCGTTGGCCCACTCGAACTGGCGATAGAGGTTGTCGAACACTGGTCCTGGGCCGTAGCCCACCCCCGACAGGGTCACCCGCGTGCTCTGCGGCGTCAGCTCGGCCAGTTCGATCACGACGGCGGTCTTTGCGAACTCCGCCGCCCCGGGGAAGCCCGTGGGCGCCTGGACGTTGCGCATCACCAGCAGGCGCTGCGGCACATAGGCGGTGATCTGGTTCTTGATGTTGTCGGCCGAGCCCAGCTTGGCGGCGGCGTCATAGTTGGTCTCGATCATCCCATCGACCTGGAGGTCCACCGAGGCCAGGGGCGTGGCCCAGGTGCGGTAGCCGTCGGAGGTGGTGAAGGCGCGCCAGACCTCGGCGCGGGGGGCCGGGACCACGATGGAGAGCTGCATCACCCGGTCGCCGCCCGTCTCGACGAAGCCGCTATTCTCCACGCCGGGGAAGTCGCGCCAGCTGGCCGCGGCCTGGGCCCCGGTGGCCAGGGTGAGGGCGAGAGCTGCGGCGATCACGCCGATCGGTCTGGTCATTGCAGGGTCCCCTAGGTGGCGTCGGCTTCCAGCCGGTTGAGGTAGTCGCGGAGCATCTCGACGCAGGCGTCGAAGGCCTCGAGCGTGCGGTGGGTGCGCGACTGCATCACGCCCCCCTCCATGGTGGTCAGGATGAAGGTGGCGAGCTTGGCCCGGTCCAGGCCGGCGGGCAGGCGGGGGCCCGCGTCGTCGAGGCAGGTCCGTACGTGGCCCGCCCAGCCGGTGAAGTTCACCGACAGCAGCTCGCGCACCGGCGGGTCGGGCTCGTGCAGCTCCAGGGCCAGGGATCCGATGGGACAGCCATAGGCGCAGTCGGTGGCCGCCAGCATGTCGCGGTAGCGGCCGAGCAGGGCGAAGATGCGCTCCACGGGATCTTCCTGGCCCGCCCAGGCCGGGGCCAGCAGCATCGGATAGATGCCGTCGCGATAGGTCTCCAGCACCGCGATCAGCAGGTCCTGCTTGGTGGGGAAGAAGTGGTAGAGGCTGCCCGCATTGGCGTCGGCGGCCTTCAGGATGTCGGCGATGGAAGTCGACAGGAACCCCTTCTCGCCGAACAGGGCGAGGGCGGCGAAGAGGATGCGTTGGCGCGTCGGTTCCAAGGTGGGCGTCCCAGTTGAACGCTCACTCAAGCACAGCTTGAACGGCCGTTCAAGTCTGACGTTACGCCGTTACGCGAACGCCGAGTTCAGCTGAAGGCGGCCCAGGTCAGGAAGCCGGCGATGACGGTGCAGAGGCACATGTTCACCAGCATGCGCATCATCCCGCGTTCATGCTCGTTGGCGATGCCGAGGCGGTCGCAGACGCCATTGGCGGGTGACATCAGGATTTTCAGTAATTTCATGATGTTGGGCTCCTGAGGAGTTGGGGGAGCTCGCCGCGGGAGGCGGCCATGCCCAGTTGCAGGCTCTCGGCGATCATCGCGGCCTTGGCCATGAACAGGTCCGCCGCCGGTGCGGGGCACACCTCGCGCGCGGTCTCAGAAAAGAGGGTCAGCCACCGCGTGAAGTGGCGGCGATCCAGGTCGGGGATGCGAGCATGGGCCTGCATCGGCGAGCCCTTGAAACGCCCGGTCGCCAGCAGCACCGATGACCAGAAGTCGCAGAGCTTGGCCAGGTGCTCGTCCCACCCCTCACCGATGACGCGGTTGAAGATGGGGCCGAGCTCCGGATCCAGGCGGGCCTTCGTGTAGAAGGCGTGCACCAGGTCGGCGATCATCGGTTCGGTGACGCCGGCCGCTGCGCCCGGCCCCTCGCGAGGGGTCATGAGGCCCTTCCGTTGGCGTGAAGAGCCAGGGCCTCCTCGACGGTCACGAGCAGGGTGTCGGTCAAGAGCGGTTTCTCCACGATCGGAACCCCGGCGGCGGCGGCCTCAGTGCGGACGTCCCTCGAGGGTTGGGTGGTGACGAGGATGGCCGGCAGGTCGACATGCCGCCGCCTGAGCTCCTGGACGAGTTGCAGCCCGTCTATGTCTGGGAGCGCCTGTTCGAGGACCAGGCACCCGGTCATGGGGCTCTCGGCCCGTTGGAAGAGGGCCTCGCCGTTCTCGTGGACCTCGACAGTGTGGCCGTCGATTTCCAGCGAGAACTTCAGCGCGGCGCGCACCGCCTCGTCGTCATCGACGATGAACACCGTGCCCTCTTGAGGAGAAGGGATCACCAAAGGCCTCGTTACGCGGCGGTTTTCCAGGTGGGCTGCAGCTCGATATGCGGCGGGCAGGGGGCCACGGCGCCTTGCGGCAGGTTGGCCAGCTGGTTGGCGAAGCCGTGGTTGACGTCACGATGGTGGGCCTCGTCGGCCCGCACCACTTCGACGACATCGCGCAGGGTCGCATCATCGGCCAGACCCCAGTAGCGCTTGGCGAGCTCGGGGGCGGCCACATTGGGCGACCGGCCCTCGTCGATCTCGGCCAGGTAGTGGGTGTAGCTGATCACCGCCTCTTCCTCAAAGTAGCCGACGACGCGGTGCGCGGTCTTGGCCGAGACCAGGTAGAGGCCGAAGAAGCAGAGGTAGAAGACCCACTGCACCGCCACCACGACGAAGCGCTCGAAGGCCGTCGGCTTGGCCACCTCGATGAAGGTCATCAGGTGCATCCGTTCGTTCTCGGCCTCGTCCATCAGGGTCTTGATCCAGCCGTTGTCGTCGCACATGCGGCGCAGGCACTTCAGGTGGTTCAGGGTCGCGCCGACCATGCCGGGCACGGCGGCGACGGTTTCCAGCACGATGGCCCGGTGGCCGTAGCGCTTGGCGAAGAAGGTGTCGGCGCAGAAACGCAGCAGCTTGGTGAAGCCGAACGCCACCCGGTCAGAAAGCCCCTTGGGGGTGTGGTGGATCGAGAGATCGACAAGCGGCGTGGTCATGGAAAACTCCTTGGGCTGACCAGCGGGGTGTACCCAAGGTGGGGAGGCGGCGACATTCGGGGCTTTCCCCTACGCAGTTCCCCGGAGGTGGGGTTTTGGGAGGCCTGATGCTGACCGGGACCCGCGCCGACCTGGCCGCCGACGGCCGCACCCAGGTCAAGCGCGACACCATCAATCAGGCCTGAGCGCCTCGGTCAGGATCCGGTCGAGAACCTCCGCCATCGCCGCCTGGTCGGATGGCTCGGCGATGAGGTCCTGGCGCACCTCCAGCTCCAGATAGTCCAGGCCGCGCGGGTCTGCGTGCAGGGGGACCGTATTGTCGGTCTCGTCCATGCGATAGGGCGCGTTGTCGCCGGCGGCGTCGCCCAGCTCCCGCTGAAGAATGGCCAGCACCCGGCTCGAGAAGGCTGAGTCGTCGCGGTGCAGGACTCCCATGCGCCAGGGCCGCACGTGTCCCTGCATGACCGGAGTGAAGCTGTGCAGGGAGACCAGGATCGTCGGCCGGTCCGCGCGGCGGTTCAGCTCGGCGGCGATGGCGTCCTGATAGGGCTGATAGATCTCCGTCCGGCGTGCGGTCATGGTCTGGGCGTCCAGGCCGAGATTGCCGGGGATGGTCACGCCGTCACTGATCTCGGGCATGGCGGCCGGCGCGCCGGGCCGCCGGTTGCAGTCGATCACCAGGCGCGAATAGGTCTGGCGGATGAAGCAGGCGTCCAGGCGCTCGGCGAGCCGGTCCCCCAGGCCGCCGATCCCGATGTCCCAGGCGATATGGGTGTCCATGTCGGCGGCTGTCAGGCCGAGGCCGCCCAGACCCTTCGGGATCGCCCGCCCGGCATGGTCGCCGATGAGCACAAGGGGACACACGCCGCCCGCATTGGTGACATGCACCGGGGACGGATCGTCGCGGTGCAAGATTCGTTTAGAACTTGGCGACAAATCGGCCTCACGCTCACCCAATGCCGATCCTCTCGATCCGCCACGTCACCCGCTACCGCTACCGCACTCCGGTGGCGCTGGGCGAGCATCGCATGATGCTGCGGCCGCGCGAGAGCTATGATCAGCGCATCCTGTCCTGCGACCTGACCATCACGCCCACGCCGGAACGCATGCGTTCGGTGCACGATGTGTTCGGCAACTGCGTCAACGTCGCGGGTTTCTCCGGCCGCACCGAGGAGCTGATCTTTGACAGCCGGGTTCGCCTGGACCACACGCCCCTCCCGGCCTTCGCCGATGTCGAGGGGGAGGTGGAGGTTTATACCGGGGCCATGCCCTTCGACTACAGCCCCGAGGATCTGCCCGATCTCGAGCAGTCCATGCAGCGGCACTATCCCGACCCCGAGGGCCTGATCGACGCCTGGGCCCGGCGGTTCGTGAAGCCGGTGGGGAAGACCAGCCTGCAGACCCTGCTCAGCGACATGACCCAGGCCATCTATGCGGAGTTCAAGTACAATTCCCGCCTGGCGCGCGGCATTCAGGATCCCCTTGAAACCCTGGCGCTGCGCAGCGGGACCTGCCGCGACTACGCCATCCTGATGATTGAGGCGGCCCGCAGCCTCGGCCTCGCGGCCCGGTTCGTCTCCGGCTACATCTACAGTCCCATGGTCGGCGCGGGCCTCAGCCGCGCCAGCGCCGGCCACACCCATGCCTGGGTGAGGGTCTACCTGCCGGCCTGTGGCTGGGTGGAGTTCGATCCCACCAACGGCATCGTCGGCAACGCCGATCTGGTGCGCGTCGCCATAGCCCGCGACCCTCGACAGGCGGTGCCGCTGCACGGAAGCTGGTCAGGTCAGGCCGCGGACTACCTCGGCATGGAGGTCGAGGTTGATGTCCGCGACGAAGGAGAGCTCGATGTGCAACCTATGCCGTTCCGAGCCATTGGCGCGGGAGGCTAGCGGCGACCCGGGGACCTGATGCGCATCAAAACGGGCTTTGAGATTATCTACGACTGCCCCGATCCGGTTCCGATGCTCCTGATGCTCAGCGTCCATCCGACCCGGCGGCACGACCTCGAGACCCCCGACTGGCTGCGCACCGACCCCATGCTGGACGTGCGGCAGTACCTGGACGGCTGGGGGAACATCTGCAGCCGCGTCCTGGCGCCCGCGGGTCGCCTGACTCTGTCGGCGGACTTCATCATCGCCGACGACGGCCAGCCTGACGTGATCTCGCCCCTCGCGACCCAGGCCCGGGTGGAGGACCTGCCGGACGAGGTGCTGATCTTCCTGCTGGGCAGCCGCTATTGCGAGACCGACCGGCTGAGCAATATCGCCTGGTCGATGTTCCAGCACACCGAGCCGGGCTGGCCCCGCGTCCAGGCCATCGTCGACTGGGTGCATAACCATATCAAGTTCGGTTACGAGCATGCGCGGCCGACCATGACCGCCTTCGAGGCCTATTGCGAAGGCCGCGGCGTCTGCCGCGACTACGCCCATCTCGCCGTCGCCTTCTGCCGCTGCATGAATATCCCCGCGCGATACTGCACGGGCTATCTGGGCGACATCGGCGTGCCCATTGTGGGTGAAATGGATTTCAGCGCCTGGTTCGAGGTCTATCTCGGCGGAAAGTGGCACGCCTTCGACGCCCGCAACAACATGCCCCGCATCGGCCGGGTGCTGATCGCGCGGGGCCGTGACGCCACCGACGTCGCCATCGCCAACACCTTCGGCACAGCGATCCTCAGCAGCTTCAAGGTCGTCAGCTACGACCTGCCCGACTAGCCGCCGAACGACCGCGACCCGCCGCCGAAACCGCCGCGGGAGATGATGGAGCTGCGGCTCTGGACGCGGGTGGGGGCGTTGGCCCGGGGGGCGTCGAAGCTGTCGGAATTCACCCGCGTGCGGCCGGTGACGTAGTCGCGTGACACCGGATAGCCCGAACCGCCCGTGAAGCCGCCGTCCCGGTCGCGATACATCGGCGCGCCGCGATAGCCGCCGAGGTTGTTCATGGCCTGGCCGATGATGAAGCCGGTGAGCAGGGGGGTGAAGAAGCTGCCGCCGCCCTGGCTGGAGCGGGGCACGCACTGATCGACGCCGTAGCGTTCCTCGCAGCTCTTTTGGTCTCCGAATTTGGGCGCGTTCTCCGCGCTGTCCTTCTGGGCCTGGGTCAGGGCGGCGGAGCACTGCTCGGCCGTGAAGCTGCCGGACGCGGTGCAGTCGGCCAGCGAGGTGAAGCTGGAGGCCTCCACGCTGCGGCCCGAGCTCGCCGCCGGGGGATCGCCCCACTGGGTGGCGGGGGGCGCGCTGTCGCAGGCGGAAATCGAGATAGCCGAGCCGGCCATCAGGCTGGTGAGGGTGACGGCGCCGGAGCGCTTGCGC
Organism: Phenylobacterium sp.; assembly: GCF_031425575.1. Classification (GTDB taxonomy): domain Bacteria; phylum Pseudomonadota; class Alphaproteobacteria; order Caulobacterales; family Caulobacteraceae; genus Phenylobacterium. The sequence goes on along the minus strand of NZ_JANPJP010000209.1, from coordinate 26,860 downwards.
GGACGGAGTTTGGACATGGGCGGCTCAGGAGGTCATGCAGGCGGCGTTGAGCATGCCCACCGCCAGGGAGATGCTGGCCAGGTAGACCCCGGCGGCCATCTCGCCGCGCTCGATGCGGGCGGTGACATCCTTCATCACGATCATCCGGATCAGGGTGAAGGCGGCGATCTGGATCACACCGGCCAGGGCCGCCCAGGCGCAGAACTCGATCAGGCTGACGGTGTGGGACAGGGCCGAGGCGAGGGGAAGGACGTAGCCGAGGAGGGCGCCGCCCAGGGCGACGGCCGCGGCGGTGTTGCCTTCCCGGATCAGCCGGCCCTCATGATAGGGCGTCGCCCACTGATAGAGGACCTTGAAGGCCACGGTGAACAGCCCGGCGGCGACGAAGGCCACCAGGAAGGCCAGGGCGCTGGCGGCGAAGCCATAGAGGTCGAGCATCTCAGCAATTCTCCAGCGTCAGGCCTTGAACTCGCCGACCTCGAGGGGCACGCCGAGCATGACCTCGAACGACACCTCGCCGTCCTCGGTCTCCTGCTCAATGGCTAGCAGAAGCTCGCGCGCGTCGCCCGGCAATTCTCGCGAAAACAACATGCAGGTCTGGAAAATCCGGCGGTCGGGAACCCCGTCGCGGTCGTCGTGCAGGTCTTCCCAGAAGGTCACCGGATCCTGGCTCTCGGCCTCCTCGCCGAACCAGAAGCGGGTGTAGTCCGGCAGGCCGGCGGCGGTGAAGGTCCGCGCCCGCAGCCGCTGGGCCCAGGCCTCGCGGTCGGCGCGACCGCCCGGATAGGCGCTCTCCCAGGGCACGAAGATGGTGATGTCGGTGACCCTCTGGCCCTCGCGGTCGTCGGAGACCGCCTGGAACATGGCGTGGTCGTCGGTGTAGAACCGGTGGACGAATCCGCCCTCCTTCAGGTCCACCAGCCCTTGGGCGGTGATCTCCAGGGTGTCCTGGTCCAGGGGGAAGCGGCGCTCCGACCCCAAGCGGCGCCAGGCCAGGGGATCGACCCACAGCGTCCGGCCCAGCGTCACGTTGCGGATCTCTGGCAGGGCCGAGACGGGGGCGGCCTCTTTGCGACCGAAGAGCTTACTGAACATGACCTGGACCCGAGGTAAGACTGATCTCCTATCTAGGACGGCGCGCTTGCGCGCAAAAGGGTGAAGGTCGCTCTCGACGGCTGGCGCCCGGCCACCCATCTTGTATGAACCTGTCACCACCGAAGGATCGCCTGATGACGCAGACCGCCTGGACTGTTCGCTCCCTGAAGACCGCCCTCGACGCGGCCAGCGGGGAGGGGGAAGCCCTCGCCGCCCGCGTGGTGGAAGGCGCCGACCCGGTGCTGCTGGTGACCATGCCCGACGCCGGCGACCTGGAGATCTTCGTCAGCGTCAGCGACCAGCAGATCGCCGCCTCGGTCCTGCTGTGGCCGGTGGACGAGCAGGAAGACCGCCACGCCTTCAACGAATTCCTGCTGAAGGCCCAAAAGCTGGTGCCGCTGTCGAACTTCGGCATCACCACCGTGGCCGACCGCGACTTCTATGAACTGTTCGGCGAGCTGGCCACGACCTCCTCCCTGGCGGACATCATCGTCGAGCTGCGCATGCTGGCCGAGAACGCCATCGAGGCGGCCTCCGACCTGCGCACCTCCTTCACCCCCGCCGCCTAAACCCGAGCCTCTGGAGCCTTTCCCATGACCATCTGGCGCAAGCTGTTCACCCTGGGCCGCGCGGGCGCGCATGACGCCGCGGCCGGCGTCGTCGACGCCAACGCCATCAAGATCCTGGATCAGGAGATCCGCGACGCCGACACCGCCCAGGGCAAGGCCCGGGACGACATGGCCGGCCTGGTGGCCCGCCGGCGCATCCTGGAGAAGGAGGTGGCCAGCTTCCGCGAGCAGGCCATCAAGTATGAGAACTCCGCCCGCGCCGCCGTGGGCAAGGGCGACATGGACCTGGCCCGCCAGGTGGCCCAGCGGATCGCCGACCTGGAGCAGCAGGTGTCGGTGAAGGAGCCGCAGATCGTCGACATGCGCGCCGCCGAGGAGCAGCTGCACACCGCCATCGCCGCCACCGACCGCCGGATCGAGACCCTGCGCCGGGAGGTGGAGGTGGTGAAGGTCAACGAGTCGGTGCAGCGCGCCCAGGCCTCGGTGGCCGCCCGCGGCGCCGGCGCCGGATCGTCCCTGGGGTCGGCGGCCGACAGCCTGGCCCGGATCAAGGAACGCCAGGCCGTCCGCGGCGAGCGGATCAAGGCTGCCGGCGAACTGGAAGACATGCGCACCGGCGCGGACCTGGACGAAAAGCTGCGGCTGGCCGGCATCGGTCCGGGCCAATCCTCGGCCGACGACATCCTGGCGCGCCTGTCGGCCCCGGCGCCCGTCCTGCAGATCGAGCAGAAGAGCGCCGCCAAGTCCGGTGACGACCAAGGGTGAGACGCCTCACGCTGGAGCCCCGCCCCGACTGGCGGGAAAAGGCCGACGCGGTGGGGTTCGTCTACCACCACACCGACGGCCGGGCCTATTGGGACGAGAGCGCGGCCTACGCCTTCACTTTGGCGGAGGTCGAGGACGACCTGGAGCCGGCCGCCGCCGAGCTGCATGAGTTGTGTCTCGACCTGGTGGACGAGGCCTCGCGCAGAGAGGAGCTGCTTGGCCGCCTGGCCATCCCGGCGGAGCACTGGGACTTCATCGCCGGCTCGTGGCGCGCCAAGGAGCCGTCCCTCTATGGCCGCTTCGACTTCGGCTATGACGGAACCGCCAAGCCCAAGCTCTACGAGTACAACGCTGACACCCCCACCAGCGTGTTCGAGGCGGCGACGTTCCAGTGGCTGTGGCTTGAGGAGCTGCTGGCCTCCGGCGCCCTTGCGCCGGGCACGGACCAGTTCAACAGCCTGTTCGAGGCCCTGCGCGACCGGTTCGCGACCCTGTTTCCCACCGGCGGGTTCGTCCACTTCGCCAGCGACGCCGACGCCGTCGAGGATCGCCAGACGGTACGGTTCTTCGAGGATCTGGCCAGCCAGGCCGGGCTCGACCCGAAGTTCGTGGCCATGACCGATATCGGGGTGAACGCCGAGGGGCAGTTCGCCGATCGCGAGGGCCTGCTGCTGCAGGCGGCCTTCAAGCTGTATCCCTGGGAGCACATGCTGCGGGAGCCCTATGCCGCCCACCTCGCCACCGCCAAGGTCCGCTGGCTTGAGCCGCCTTGGAAGGCGATCCTATCCAACAAGGGGATCCTGCCCCTGCTCTGGGAACGCCACCCGGGCCACCCCAACCTGCTGGAGGCCTACTTCGAGGGGGACGCCGGCGCGAGCGCGCTTGGACCCCGGTACGTGCGCAAGCCGCTGTTCTCCCGCGAGGGCGCCAATGTCGAGATCGTGGGCGGTGACGAAGCGGTGCTGGACCAGGGCTATGGGGCCGAGGGCGCGATCCTGCAGGCCTATCACCCGCCGCCGGACTTCGACGGCAAGCGCCCGGTGATCGGCGCCTGGATCGTCGGCGCCGAGCCAGCCGGGATGGGCGTGCGGGAGGACGATAGCGTGATCACCAAGAATCTGGCGCGGTTTGTCCCGCACATCATCGAGGCCTAGCCGGGCGGGTCGATCGTGGCGCGAACGCCGCGGCCGCTTCACCGGCCCAGCATCATCGCCAGCCGGGCGGCCATGAGTTTGATCATGAACACCGGCGGATAGCCGGCGTGGACCGGCAGAGTCCCCCCGGGCCGAGGCGCCTGCCCACCGGTCTGGATGCGCATCTGGATCGGCGGGGCGTTCGGTCCCAGCCGGGCGCGATACACCGAGAACCAGTGCCCTTTCTCGTAGTCCAGGAACATCGGGCTCTCGCAGCAGGTGGCGACGACCCGCCGCGTCAGCGATTGGGGGCCGAGCCGATGGTCGCGTAACTGGTCGTGGCCCTTCAGGCCGGTCACCTGATCCTTGCGAAACAGGATGCACGGCGTGCCGCCCTCGCTGTCGCGCAGAGACTGGGCTCCCCCAAGCGCTTCAAACTGCGCAGCGGCTGCGGTGCAATCCCCGCAATGACACGCGGCTCCGAGGATCGGCGACCCGGACACCCTGAATTCCACGGCTCCGCATTCACAGGTGAGACGGGTGTCTTTGGTCGGGTGGGGAGCCATTTGCGTCTCTCAATCTCAGGTGGCGCGGAACACGCCGTCATTGCGCCGTTGCGCAAGTCGTGTCCAAGACAATCCCTTGCTGCGACCAGTCAGTCAGACGCGGCGTAGCGGGTGGCCAAGTTAGAGGGATGACGTCATGTTCGCGCGAATGCATTGGATCGGAACCTGGGCGGCGCTGCTGCTTGCGGTTGGTCACATCTATATGACAAGTCGTCTTTATGTAGACTTGACTGTCCCCGCGCTCTGGTTCGCGGGAACAGGATTGGGGTTGCTCGCCGTCGGTCTCCTCAACCTGCTGACCTTGCGAGAGCCAACAGGACTTGGCCGGGGTCTCGCGCTGGCGACGAACGTGATGACCACGATTTTCATGGCCTTGCTCTACTGGCTGCACCAGGCGGGACAGGTATTGTTTGGTCTTGTGCTCTTCGCGGTCCTGACCCTCTGCGCCCTCGCCGCATTCGCCGGCGCCAGGTCCGGGCCCGGAACTCAAGCCTAGCCCGCGGCCCGATCTCAGGGCGTCTTCTTCATCTGCTGGGCCGCCACCAGATAGGGCGTCTGGACATCTGGGTAGATGGCGATCACCGCCTGCATCACCTTACCGATGTCTTCGCGCGACCCGTGATTGGCCAGGGTCCAGCCCACCAGGGCCTCGGCGCTGTTGAAGGAGAGGTCGGTGGATGAGCGCAGGAACTCTTCGCCTCCAATGGCGCTGAGCGCCACCTGCCGGCCGACCGCCGCGCCAGCCTTCTTGCCCAGGAAGCCGCCGACGAAGGGGACCTGCTCCATCGCCTTCTGACCAAGGTAGTTGCCGGCCATCGAGCCGATCTGTCCCGCGGCCTTCACCTGCATGGACTTGGTGATCCAGGCCGAGGTGACCCCATCGGAGGTGAAGGGGGACATGTAGAGGCCGGTGGTCCCGTCGACGACATCAAAGGCCTGACGCGCCTGCGGAGGCCTCGCCCTGGCCGCCGACAGGGAGGGCGGCCCCCTGACCGCAGGCGGGGTGGCGGTCAGCTTCACCGGGGTCGTGGGACTTGGAGCGGCGGCGCGGGAGGGCGCGGCGAGCGCGGCGCCGAACAGGCCGGTGATCGCCGGCCTGGCTGGGCCGGCAGCCGGCGGCGCGGCGAGCTTTGCGGCCATGAAGCCTGCCAGCACCCCCCCCAGGGCCCCGGCGCCCGAGTGTGGAGCCGCAGCTGGAGCCGGATCGGGCGCGGGCGGCGTCTTCGCAGCGGCTTTCACGACAGGCTTCGGCGAAGCCTTCGCGACGGGCTGGTCCGGAGGCGTGGCGACAGCTTTCGAAGTCGGGGGCGCAGCGGCCAGCAAGATCGGCGCGGCTCCGGGCGGAGGGGGCGGCAGAGCCTCGCGCATGTCGAAGCCCCAGAGGATATCAGCCCGGGCGGCGACCTTCTGGGGCGTACGGGCGCCATCCTGGGCGATCATTTCCCCCAGACCGTCGGGGCGGGGCAGGAAGTTGCGGCCGCCGCCGCCGTCGCCCACCGTCGACACCTGTCCCAGCCAGCGCGACCCATCGGCGAAGGTTATGACCCCGACGCCCGCGGCCATGCACCAGGCGCCGCTGTCGCCGCGGTAGCCGATCATTCGATGGTCTTCGCCTGGGCGCCCCTTCCCGGCCTTGGGCTTGATCTCCAGCGCGACGGTAGCTGGGGCCGCCTCCTTGTCGCAGGCCTTCTGGCCGAATCTGGGCAGGGTCCCGTCGGCGAGGATGGCCAAGCTGCGCTCCGGAACAAAGGTCGAGGACAACAGGCGGTCACGCCAGGCGGCGATCTGGGCGCGATCGGTGGCATGGGGGTCGATGGGGGCGGCCGGCGCGGGGGTTGGCTTGGCGGGGGGGCGCCGGCGTTTGGTCGCGGCGTCGGCCGAAGCCGCCATGATGCTGAAGGCGGCCAGAGCCAGGACGAACAACCCTCGGCGCGCCGACAGGCGCCCGGATGCATTTCCCATCATTCTGTCCCCCAACAGATACCTGGCTACGATAGCCACGAGCTCGGCCGTGCGCCAGAACCTCGAACGCCGTCGTCAGGCTTCGCGGGGCTTGCCCTCAGGGGGAGCATCGGCCGGGACGGGTGGGGGCTCCTCCTCCTCCTCGGGCCGCTCGGGCGCATCCGGGTCGCGGCCATGGCTGCGGTCGAGGTTGCGCATGATCGGCGTGACGGTCAGGCCGTGGATCAGGATCGACAACAGAATGATCAGGCCGACAATGGCCCACAGCCGTTCGGCGTCCGGGAAGGCCGCGTGGTTGAGGGCGTAGGCCACATAGTAGATCGAGCCGACTCCGCGGATGCCGAAGAAGGCCAGGGTGAGCTTTTCCCCGAGGTCGGCCTTCAGCCCGATCATGCCGATCAGACCCGCCGCGGGACGGACGACGAACAGCACCGCGAACGCGAGCCCCACGTCGACCAGGGTCAGGGGCCTGAGAAGCCCGCTCACCAGCGCGCCGCCGAACAGCAGGAGCAGCACCATCATCGCCAGGCGTTCGACCTGCTCGGTCACGTCGTGCATGTCCCGGTGGAATTCGTGCTGGCGATGGGAGTGGCGCAGGGTCAGGGCGGTCACGAACACGGCCAGGAACCCATAGCCGTGCAGCATCTCCGTCGCGCCGTAGGATACGAAGGTCGCGGCGATGGCGATCAGGCCGTCGCCGGTGCTGGCGAGCTTGCTCTCCGACGGGACGCGGAAGGTCAGCCAACCGAACAGCCTGCCGATGACCCAACCACCCAGCACCCCGGCGGCGAGCTTCCAGGCAACGTTGTAGGTCAGCCAGTCGGCCAGCCAGGGCTCGCCGGTCTGGCTGGAAAGCGCCAGCACGATGGCCAGGTGGACGAAGGGGAAGGCCAAGCCGTCATTGAGGCCTGCTTCTGACGTCAGGCCAAACCGAACCTCGTCCTCTTCGCCGGTCTTCGGTGGTCCCACCTGGACGTCGGCGGCCAGCACGGGATCGGTGGGGGCGAGACTTGCCCCGAGCAGCAGGGCGACGAGCCAGGGCAGGCCGGCCCACAGGCCAAGCAGGGCGATGGCGGCGATGGAGAGGGGCATGGTGATCGCCAGCAGACGCCAGGTCACCGCCCAGCGGCGGACGTGGAAGACGCGATCGATCTTCAGACCCGCGCCCATCAGGGCGATGATCACGACGAATTCGGTGAACCGCTCGGTGATCTCCGGATAGCTGAAGGGCAGGGGGCGAAGCCCGACCTGCGGCAGGCTGAACAGCGCGGCCCCCAGGGCGATACATATGATCGGCAGCGACAGGGGCAGGCGCTTCAACGCCAGGGGCAGCCACGCGACGAGCGCGATCAGCAGGCCCAGGCCTGTCAGGGTAAGGATGTAGGGGCTGGGCTCGAGCGTCGGCATCCAGCCCTAACCCGCCTGGGGAAGCGTCTGTTGCAGACGCCGGCCAGTTAACCCGTCGCGAGACCCTGGAGAGCGACTTGTCAGCCCTCGTCGGGGGCGACCCCTGGCGCGGCCCGTATCACGGCGTAGGCGTCCAGCGCCCGCTGGCGGGCGAAGGCGTGGTCGACGATGGGCCGGGGATAGTGGTGGCCCAAGCGCACGCCGGACCCGGTCAAAAGCGGGGCGGGCGCTGTCCACGGCGCGTGGATCACCTTGGCCGGCAGCCGCGCGAGCTCCGGAACCCAGCGGCGGATGTAGTCGCCGGGCGGATCGAACTTCTCGCTCTGCAGCATGGGGTTGAAGATGCGGAAATAGGGCGAGGCGTCGGCGCCGGAACCCGCCACCCACTGCCAGTTGCCCGCGTTCGAGGCGTGGTCGGCGTCCACCAGGGTGTCCCAGAACCACTGCTCCCCCAATCGCCAGTCGATCATCAGATGCTTGGTGAGGAAGGAGGCGGTGATCATGCGGACGCGGTTGTGCATCCATCCGGTGGTCCAGAGCTGGCGCATGCCGGCGTCGACGATGGGGTAACCGGTGGCCCCGCGCTTCCAGGCGGCCAGACCTTGCGGATCGTCGCGCCAGGGGAAGGCGTCGAACTTGCGGTCGAAGTTGGTCTTGGCGAGGTCGCCTGTGCGGGCGATGGCGGCGTTGAACTCCCGCCAGCCCAGCTCGGCCAGGAATATCTCGGCCTCGCCGTCGCTGGCCTGGCCATGATGGGCGGCGGCCTGGGCGGCGCGCCAGCAGGCCTTGGGACTGATCTCACCAAAGTGAAGGTGGGGGGAGAGGCGTGAGGTGCCGTTGACGGCTGGCCGGTCGCGCCCGGTGGAATAGCTCTTCAGGGCCTGGGCGGTGAAGGCCTCCAGGGCGGCGTGGGCGCCGGCCTCGCCGGGCCGCCAATCGCTGAAGCCTCCGGACCAGTCCGGCGCCGTGGGGTGCAGGCGCCAGTCCGACAGCGGGTCGGAGGCGGGCCAGGCGGCGGGGGCGGGCAGGGTCTTGGGCGCGGGGACCGGCCCGCCGTCGCTGACCGCCTGCCGGGCCGTGCGCCAGAAGGGGGTAAAGACGCTGAAGTCGCCACCCGCCTTGGTCTTCACGTCATCGAGGTTGAGCAGGTGGCCGCCGTTGAAGCGTCGGGGCTCTGCGCCCTCGCCCTTCAGGGCGTCGGCCAGGGCCTTGTCGCGCGCGCCGTAGCCGGGCTCGAAGATGGCGTTCCAGAGCACGTCGGCGGCGCCGGTCTCGCGCGCGAGCTGCAGGACGATGTCGGCGGCCACCCCGCGCCGCAGGACCAGCCGCGAGCCGGCGGCCTCCAGGTCCGCGGCCAGCGAGGCCAGGGACTTGTCCAGCCACCAGAGCGAGGCGGCGCCCGGCGCGCGCAGGCCCGAGGTTTCGTCCAGCACATAGAGCGGGATGACCGGCCCGCCCGCGCGCACCGCGGCCTCCAGGGCCGGGTTGTCGGCGAGGCGCAGGTCGCGGCGGAACCAGACGATGATCGGTGGGGACATCAGAAGAACTCGTCGAGGAACCGGTAGAAGTCGAGGCGCGCCTGGTCCAGATCGGCCAGGGGGTAGTGGCGCGCCAGCAGATGTACGGCGTCGACCTGAGGATGGTTGCGCCTGGCCGAGCGCAGGAATAGCGAAAGGTCCTGATACCGGTCGGCGATCCCGAAGCGGCCGACGTCGATGAGGGTCGCCTGGGCCCCGCCGTTCCAGATGAAGTTGGGCAGGCTGGCGTCGCCGTGGGCCAGGACGGGGTCCTCGGTGACAGGAATCAGGGTGGTGAGCTGGTCCCAGGCCTGCTGCGCCGTAAGGCCGAGCCGTTCGGTGTCGAAGTCGCTTTCGTCGACCGCGCCGCCCTCCACGCGGGCCTGGGCCTCGGCCAGCTTGATCGAAAGCCGCAGGTCGAAAGGGCAGTCGGCGATGGGCGCCGCGTGCAGGGCGGCCAGGGTTCGGATGGTGGCCACCAGCGCGGCTTCGGACTGGGGCTCCCCGACGTGGGAGACCGCGGTTCCTGGCGCGGCTTCCATGACCAGGGCGAGATCCTCAGCGACCGGTCCGAACCACAGCACCGTGGGGACGGGCGCCCTTCCGGCCAGCCAGCGCAGGACTTCGGCTTCGCGCTCCAGCGCCCGGACGTTCCAGGTCTGGGACCGGTGGGTGACCTTGACGAAAACGCCGCCGCAGCGGGCCACCAGGTCGCCCGACTGGCCATGGCCGACCAGGACCGGCGCCTCGCGGCCCGTCAGCCCCGCCGCCGCCAGCATCCGTTCGATCCGCACCCTCAGCCCTTTGTTAAGCGCCACCGCCCTAGTCTCTCGCCTCTGAACACCCCTGACGGAAGCCCATACGCCATGGACGGCGCCCAGCCTGCCACATTCCGCACCGCGCGCCGGACGACGGAACGCATCCACATCCTGGGGGGCGACATCGACCTGATGCGGCCGCAGGAGGTCATGCATCACATCGGGCGGTTCATCGCCGCGGGGCGCAAGGCGATCATCGCCAACCACAACAGCCATAGCCTCTACCTGCTGAAGACGCGCCCCGAACTGACCAGCTTCTTCGCCAAGGCCGACATCATCGAGATGGACTCCACCCCGGTGATCTTCTTCGCCCGCCTGCTGGGGATGCCCAGCCGCACCTTCCACCGCTGCAGCTATGTCGATTTCCGTCCCCTGTTCTGGAACATGGTGGCGGCCAAGGGCTACCGGGTCTTCTACATCGGGGGCGCGCCGGGGGTGGTCGAGACCGCCTCGGAACGGCTGATGGCCAAGTATCCGGGCGCGGTTATCGGCGGCCGCGACGGCTATTTCGACGCCAACCCCGGCTCGGCGGACAACACTAAGGCCCTGGAGGAGATCGCGGCCTTCAAGCCTGACATCCTGTTCGTCGGCATGGGCATGCCGCGCCAGGAATTGTGGATCGAGGCCAATCTTGAAGCCCTGCCCGACTGCGTGATCATGCCGGTGGGCGCGGCCTTCGACTATGAGGCCGACGTCCAGGTCGCTCCGCCGCCCTGGATGAGCGACGCCGGCCTGGTCTGGGCCTTCCGGCTGGCCCAGGAGCCCCGTCGGATGTTCGCGCGCTACTGCCTGGAACCCTGGGCCCTGCTGCCCCTGGCCTTCAAGGACATCGCCGCCGCCATCGCCCGGCGCCGCGCGCCACTGCGGATCACCACCTCGGCCTAGGGCCCGGCGCTATCGACCGGCCGGCAGCGTCAGTCGAGAAGCTGTCCGACCGGCCGGCCCTTGATTGCCTGTCATCTCCAAGACTTGGCGCCCGGCTGCACTCACCAGCGGCGGCTTAGAGTACAGGCCCACAGCACCAGGGTCCGTTCTGATCTCGGCGTGTTCCTGGAACCATTGTTCGCGCGCGCCATTGTTCTGGGCGGCGAGTGCGCCAGGGAGCTCGAAATGATCAAGTTTGTTCTGACTGCTACAGCCGCAGTTCTTATCGCCATGCCCGCCGCTGCGCAGATCACGGTGTCGCCGGGAACCGGCGCTGCTTCGACCACCGGGGCAGGCGCGTCGGCTGGCGGCGTCGCGGCGCCCTCCGCTCCGGTGAGTTCCCCCGTCTCGGGCGTGGGGGCGACCAGCCCTCTCACGGAGATGTCGGGCTCGCGATCGCAAGCCGCCGACAATAGCGCGGCGGTCGTGCGTATTCCCGTCCTCAAAGTTGGCCAGGCCGTGAACGATCGCGATGGCGTTTCGCTTGGTGCGATTGAGCGAATTTACACGGTTCGGGGCAAGAAGCGTCTCGCGCTGCGCTCAGAGGATCGAAAGGCGTGGATCCTCGCTTCGACCGTCTTGTCCACATCGACCGCCGGTCTTGTCACCACGAAGAGCCGCGCCGAAGTCTACGGCCGCGGTCGATAATCCTGGTGGGGGCGGGTCTGCGGGCCCACCTCGTTCACCGTGAGCTACTGGCGAAGTAGAGTGTCGTAGCCCAGCTACGTTCACGCTACTCCCTGGGAGCGCAGCCTTCATAGCTTCGGCAGCCCAATCCACCCCACTGCGTCACGGGTCGGTGCATCGTTCCCCTCGACGTCCGTAAGCTTGGTGCTGTAGGCCTGACTCCCAGCCTGTTGCGTGCTTGTAAGTGCGCTTCTGGCGCGGAGACATGGCGGAACTGGTAGACGCAAGCGACTTAAAAGGCGAACAGTAATTGATCTGAATACTTATATATCTTCAGGTTAGATGCAGAATATCTCCGAGTCAATCCGTCTCGTTCCTCGATAATTTCCCTATACCGCAAAATTTATGCTCATCCGGATGCGCATCGGGATTGGATTTCCTATTCGGCGCAAACCATTCGCCCGCCGTCTGGTAAGCGGCGCCAACCTGCAGGCAATTTCCCGTGCAATAGGGAGTTCAAAGGCGCTCCGCCACGCAGTCCGCCAAGTTCTGCTCTCGACGCAGGTGCCGGCCAAAGCCCGGAATACCGCAACTATTCCCACGCACTTCCGACGCGCCGGTCTCAACAGCGAAAATGTCTGAGCTTTTCGGCGCCATTTGGGCGGCCTGTCTCCGCCCCTGGAAACCGGCACGGTTTCCCTGCTAGGAGCGAAACTACAGGGAAGTTCTTCTGGATCGCCGCCCTGCCCGATGAGTGCTGCCCGGATTCCCCGACAAATTCGGCATCCTGCACACCTCGTCGAACGAAATTCCCTGCCGCTAGAACAGGGAATTGATCAGATCACATAGGTGAATAGTCTTCCGCTTAGCCCGTCGATCCGAGCTGACGAATCCAAGTCCGTTGCTCCGCCCAATCCAGCGGCGGATTCGACCTCAGCATCTTGCGCAGGGTGAGTCCCGCAGGTTGGCGGCCCTCAAGGATCATGAGCTGCAGGTCAGGAGCCAAAAGAGCGAGTTTGCAGAGCTGCCGCGCATGGGGCGTGGTGGGCGAGACGGCGCCGCGCAGGGTGGCGACGTCCGCCATTGGCGATGCGCTGGAAACCCGCAGTTCCTCATCCGCGCGTCGCAAGCCCGCAACCAAGCCGCGGTTGGGCCGCGGGCCGGCATCGGCGCCAAATAGCCAGCTTCTGCCGCCACGAGACTGCATGCGGACCGGGGCGACGACCCGGACCGCCATCCGATCCGACACCTCCCACACCATCCATTCGCCACGGGCTGGGCAAGCTTGCGCCTCGGCGAGGAGCAGATCGCGATGGCGGCTGACGAAGGCGTCGGCGGATACGACCAGCTGGGTCTGAGCTTCACCGAGCTCCAGTCGCAAGACCCACGCCTCCAACGCGCCGGTGGGAATGCAAGCCCGCCCCGTTATCCTGCGCAAGGCAACGAGCACCCAGCGTTCCAGGAGGTCGGCGGACACCCTGCGGACCGCCGTATCCTTCCGGCTCCGATCTCCAGGCGGCGCGTCCGCGGCCACATAGTAGCGGAAGCGGCGGCCGCCTCGGCCGTCGGCGAACGAGGGGCTGAGGCACCTGCCCTCGGAATCAAACACCCGCCCCAGAAAGACCGAACGCGGTGACTTGCCCTGTCCCTTGCGCTCGTTGACCGCGTTGACGGTCTGCATCGCCTTCACCTGATTGAACAGTTCTGCTCTGGGCCTATTTGAAAGCGGCGCTGGAGGTATCGACGGCTGCGGGTGCGACAAAACGCCTCAGAAAGGGAGAAATTTTGTGCTCCGAAGCCGCAGCATTGGCGCTCGCCGCCCGCTTCACCGGTCAGTCGGCGGCCTTAGGATGCTGAATTACTTAAATATTATAGCGATCACCCCGTATCGGGCTACCCAAGAACGCTATGTGTTACGAATGTATATGGGCCCCCAATTTGGTCAGCGCGCTTCTCCGCGAGGCTGGCGGGGACCCTGACGCGCTCTGCTGACGCCGCGCCGAACGCCTCGCCCGCTCGCGGACGGGATGTATTTCTATGTCAACTCTCCTCCGGTACGCCAAGGCCTATGCCGAGCGTCTGCGCCACTCCCCTTACGCCTTCGCCGACGACCTCCTCGCCGAGGCGCACGGCATTCGGCTGGGCAACGAACCCGCCCTGTTTGTTCTGGCCCACGTCGTCAAGGACCTGACTCATCGCCAGGGTCTGCGGGAGATCGTCAATGCGCCCCCCGGCTACGCTTCGGCCATGACGGTCGGCGTGCTGATTGCCTATCGGCTCGGTCACCGGCCGAAGTCGGCGATCGAAGTCATCACCGCGGGCGCCGATCCGATGGACGACCACTTCGGCCAGACCCATGACCTGCTTGCCGCGGATAGCTTTGGTTTGATCTTCCGGACGCGGCTGGGGGCGGCTTCACGCGCCACCCACACCCTGCGCACCACGCTGGGCGGCCAGGTCACGTTCCGGACGCTTCGCCAGGCGCAGGCCGGTCCGCCGGTCGACCTAATGATCTTCGAGCGGCCGCAGGCGGACGGCGACATGAGCAAGGCGGCGCGCGATGTCGACTTCGCGCTCTACCAAAACGCCTGCCGCCGCCTGAAGCCCAACGGCTCGACGCTGCTGGTAACGCATCGCATGCATGAGGACGATATCAGCGGCCGCCTGATCGCCGGCGGTGAGCACTGCGTCTGGTACCTGCCGCTGATCGCCGAGCAACGGTTGGAGTATCGGCTGAGCGGCAGCCATGGGATCACGCGCGTCCCGGGCGACGTCCTGGGCGCGGCGACTTGGTCGCCTGAGCAGATCGGGCGCCTGAAGCGGGTCCAGTCGCCCGAGGCTTTTGCGGCCCAGTACCAGCAGGCGCCTCTGCCCGCTGACGACGGCCCCGAGTAGGCGACTGAGGGTCCGGGCGAGGTGATCCCTGCCCGGACACCTTTCCCCACCCCACGCCCCCCCGCGCCGGAAGTGTTCAAGACGACATATTCGGCATGGGGTTCAGCCGCTTCCCACGAAGTGGCGCGGGCGAGGATAGGCACTGTCCCAATTGACGGCGCCCAACCCTCGTCCGCCCTCCCCAACTCAGAGACTCACATGCGCAATTCCCTCACCATCGAACACCGTAAGCTTGCCGAGCTCACCGGCCTGGATCAGACCCTTCGTGTCCACGGCGGTCAGCAGCATCGCAAGCTCGCGTCGTTCATCCGCCGCTTCGGCCAGCTCGCGCCGATCCTTATCGACCCCGACGGCCGCATCGTCGACGGGGTGCTGGTGGCCCAGGTCCTAAAGGACGAAGGCTACACTGAAGCCGCCGTCGTCGTGGTCACCGGCCGCAGCCCCGACGAACTTCGGCTGATCCGTTTGGCGCTTAACCGCCTGCCGCAGGACGCCGGCTGGAACAAGGCCGCGTTGGCTAAGGAATTTCGCGAGCTCATCGACCTCAGCTTCGACCTGGAACTCTCCGGCTTTGACGCCGTCGAGATCGACATGAGCCTGGCGATCGATGAGCCGGGCGCGGGCGAGGTCGAGGACGCTCCGCCTGAGCCGGCGGCCGGTCCGGCCGTCGCCCAGGTTGGGGACCTCTGGCGGCTCGGCGAACACCGCCTTGTCTGCGGCGACGCCCGCGACCCCGCGGCCCTGGCGCGGCTCATGGACGGCCGGCAGGCGAGGATGATGTTCACGGACCCGCCCTATAACGTGGCCATCAACGGCTTTGTCGCCGGCCGTGGTCGCCACCGCGAGTTCGCCATGGCGTCGGGAGAAATGTCTCAGGACCAGTTTGTCGGCTTCCTGACTGAGTTCCTGGCTGCCTCCACGGCGCATCTGGCGGACGGCGCGATCCTCGACCTCTGCATGGATTGGCGCCACTCCGCCGAGCTCCTGCAGGCGATCGACGCGGTCGGCCTGACGCTGATGAACATGTGTGTCTGGGCCAAGACCAACGCCGGCATGGGCACCTTCTACCGCTCCCAGCACGAACTCGTCTGGATCGCCAAGCATGGCGATGGGCCGCACATCAACAACTTCGAGCTCGGGCAGAAGGGCCGCTCGCGGTCCAATCTCTGGACTTACCGTGGCATGAACGCCGTCGGCGGCGACCGTGCCGACCTGATCAAGCTTCACCCGACCGTGAAGCCGGCGGCGCTGGTGATCGACGCCATCAAGGACGTCAGCCGCCGCGGCGACATCGTGCTCGACCCCTTCCTGGGCTCGGGCACCACCATCATCGCTGCCGAACGTACCGGCCGGCGGGGTTACGGACTGGAGCTCGACCCCGGCTATGCCGACGTGATCATCCGGCGCTTCGAGGCCGAGACGGGCCGGGCAGCGGTGTTGGTGGAGACGGACGAGACCTTCGCCGAGCGCCAGGACCAGTTGCGCCCGCCCGCAGCGCTCATGGTGCGTGCCGACTTGGGCGATGAGGCCGGCCATGACTGACCGCGAGGGCGACTATGAGGTCGGCTACGGTCGGCCGCCGAAGGCTAGCCGCTTCAAGCCCGGCCACTCGGGCAACGCAAAGGGCCGGCCGAAGGGCGCCAAGAACCTCGCCACGGATCTGGCCGAGGAGCTCGGCGAGACCATTCGCATCCGCGAGGGCGATCGCGAGCTTCGGGTCTCAAAGCAGCGGGCGATGCTGAAGGCCTTGGTGGCCAAGGCGCTGAAGGGGGATGCGCGGGCCGCCAGCCTGCTCATCGCCCTAGTAGCCAAGGCGACGCTCGACGATCCCGGCGTCGGACCGGGCGCGCACGCGCCTCTAGCGGAAACCGACCGCCAGATCCTCGACGACTATCTCGCCCGCGGCCGCCAGCAGACGCCGTCTAATCCCACCTCCTCAACTGGGGAGAGCTAGCGCTATGTCCACCGAGTCCGATCTGGAAGTCCTCGACGCCCTGCTGCGCGACGACTTCCGCGCCTTCGTTTTGAAGGCCTTTGCGCACCTGCATGGCGAACCGCTGCGCCCTGGCTGGCACGTTGACCTGTTCGCGGCCCTCATGAAGGACGTGTTCGAGGGAAAGACCAAGCGGCTGGCGCTCAACGCGCCCCCGCGCAGCCTGAAGAGCTTCGTCACGGCCGTGGCCTACGTAGCGTGGCTGCTGGGCAAGCAACCCCGGTCGAAGGCGTTCCTGGTGAGCCATGATGATAAGCTCGCCCGCGCCCACGCCGACAAGGTGCGCCTGCTGCTGGAGGCTGATTGGTATCAGCGGGTCTTCCCGCAGACCCGCCTGCGGTCCGATCACAATCGCGCCGGCGACTTCCAGACTACGCTGGGCGGCCACGTCTTTGCCCGGTCGTTGGAGGCTGGGGTCACCGGCCACGGTGCGGACCTGATCGTTTTCGATGACCCGCATGACGCTGGCGACGTCCAGTCGGCGGCCATGCGGGACCGGGCCTATAGCCTGGTGGTGGAGAAGTACCTGTCGCGCCTGAACAGCCCGGCCACCGGCGCGATCGTCCTGGTCATGCAGCGGCTGCATCCGGACGACCTCACGGGCCGTCTGGTCGAGCGCGGCGCGTTCAAGCAGGTGGTCGTGCCGCTGATCTGCGAGATCCTCACCGACTATTACGCTGGAGGGGAGGGCTGGCGACGGCGGGCTGGAAACATCCTTGATCCGGATCGCTGGGGTGAGACGGGCCTCGCCGATCTGCGCCGCAGCGTTCCGGCTTTCGTCTGGTCCTCCCAGTACCAGCAGTCGCCGGTCAGCCCTACGTCCGGGGTGTTGGAGGAGCGGTTCTTCACCTTGGTGGATGGGCTGCCCGATCTCCCCTACGAGACCTACCTGAGCTTCGACCTGGCCGGGGCCGAGACCACCAGCGGTTCCTACAGCGTCTGCGCTGTCATTCACCGCTATGCCCAGAATTTCTACATCTCGCAGATTTGGAGTGGGCGTCTCGAATTCGAAGCGCTGAAGGATAAGGCCCTCAGCCTCATTCGCCAGCACCCCCAGGCTCGCGTGCTGATCGAGGACGCCGCGTTGGGCCCGGCGCTGATCTCCTCCCTGCGGGCAATGGGAACCCGGCTGGTCGCGATCCCGCGGCCAACGCTTTCCAAGCTGGACCGGGTGCTCTCGGTGTTCGACATCTTCGCCGACGGGCGCGTTCACCTGCCGCGCTATGAGCCCTGGACTCCCGCCTTCCTCGAAGAGGCGGTGCAGTTTCCCACCGGCAGCCATGACGACCAGGTCGACGCGGTCGTCCAATGCCTGCGCTGGCTGAAGGAGGGCAAGAACAGCCCTCCTTCGCCCTTCCGCCTGGGTGGCCCCGCCGCGCGGACCGGCGGGCCCCATCCCCAGCGCGATCCACGTCAGCGCGCCGGCGCTAACATCATGCCGCGCCCCCCCCTCACGCGCTTTCGGAACCCCCGCTTCCGGTAGGTCCCCGTGGTGCTGGGCGGACTACTGGATGCGCCATTATTGAGACAGTCGGCCGGGAAGTGCTTCAGGGGCAGCAACTTCTCGGCCGCTGAATTGAAACTGGAGCATGGCGAACCAGCGCAGCTCTGATACTCCGCGCCTGGGGCCGGTGATCAGGCGTCCGCGGCTATTCGAGCCCGCCGCCATCCTGGCCCAACCCTACGAGCCGCTCCTTGATGAACTCGTCCACTTCTGGACGGGGCGAGGCTCGCACGGCTACGCGATACTCAAGGCCGTCCGCAACGGGCTCTACTACTTAGAACCCTTCCCCCCAGCTCACCGAGGCGCAGATTATTGGCCTAACCGCGGCTACTGGGCGCCCCGTGACTACGGCGTCACCCTGGCCAACCTCACCCAGCGACCCAACTTCTGGTTCCAAAACAATTGAGCTGGAAAATTCACGGGCCCCGCCTAAGCTTTGCAGCTTGCCGCCTAAGGCCCTCTCTGCGCCGGGAGTGGACCTCCCTTGAGGATTGATAGCGCAATGGCCCTTGGCTCGCGCTGCCGGCCGGCATGATGGCATGTGACTCCTCCGCTTGAGGGCGAATGATGGTGCGATACCTCCCTCCATCGGGACCCTTCAGATGCTCGACCTGATAGCCAAGGCGGGCCCGTAGGGAGGACGCGACGGCCGCCCGAACCGAGTGCGAGAGCCAGCCGGTCGCGGCCATAATTTCGGGGACGGTTGCGCCTTCCGGTCGACTTACTAGGCGCAACATCACGCCTATCCGCCCCCTTGGGCCGACCTGCGCTACTATTTCGGACTCCTCCTCAGTAGGTTCTGGGGGCTCTAAACCGGCGATCGCGTCGTGAGTCCGGGAGGCCCTTTTCACCTTTCGCCGTACGCGGTCACGGGAGCGTGGTTGGCCTGCGGCGAGGGAGAAGATCAGACGCGACCGGCGCCGCCTATCAACGTTTGGGCCTATCGGCGTTGATTCAGCAGGGGAGATTTGTGTTTAGAGATGCGGACCGGATAACGCCGCTTTGCGCCGCCAACGATCGAGTGCGCGAGTTCCGCCCAGCGCCTAGAGGGCGATCATAGTTTGGATCGTGTCATAGGGTGCGACCAAGGCTGCTCCACTCGAGTCGCGTTCGATCAATCCTGCCGCGGAAAGAGCCTCGACATCTTGATGTACGCGCTTGTAATCGCGACCGATCTCCCGCGCCAGCGCAGCCACACTTGCAGAAGGCCGGTTGTGGACGTGGCGTAGCAGCTGTAGGCGCTTGGGCGTCAGAACCCGGGTCAGGGTCTCGAAACTATCAAACGATAGATGCCGCTCGGGCGCGGCGTCGCCCGTTTCAGCACGATGCCAAGCCTTGACGAAACGACGGCCCATGTCGTCGAGACTCTCCCCGACGTGGATTTTCAACTCGCTCATGGCTTGCCTCCTGCTTTGCGGACTTCTGTTAGAAAGTCGCCGATCAGCTGCTCGACGGTTGTAAACGCATATGCACGTTCCCCGTCGTGAACGTGCATATGGTCGCCCTTGCCGCGCTCATTGTCGAAGGCGACGACGCGGCGGCCGGGAAAGCCGTAGAAAAGGCTGTACTTTAGCCCATGGCCTGATGGCGGGACCGGCTTGGGGACACGCCAGATTGTCATCTCAATAATCGCGCCGTCAGTGGCAATTCGCTTTTCGTGAAACACCAGAATGGCGGACATATGGCATCGTATGCCATAGATGGGGTATGGCGGCAAGGGCCATAACTTGGCCCTGTCCAAGAAGAATCTGCTGTTCCGGCGCAACCCTCAGGGAGAGACCTTCAACATCCTGTGGTGCCCCCACCAGGTCGGGCACCCGTAGTGCCAACAGCAACGCCATCGGCCTCACAGATGATCCGCCCACTTGAAGTGGGCGCATTTCATCCACGTTTCCCAGAAATTGGCCCAGGCCAAATCTTGCAGGCGCTGTGGCGGGCCTCAAATTCCAGTTATGCAATTGACGGCATATGTATTTCGAGGCATATTCCGGTATGAATTAGAAGGTCCAGTTTCACGCCGAGTTTGCGCTCGAAGCTGGCGCCTTGTCTGAGGCGGTGCGTGTCCAGTTGATCGCAGGGATCCGGTTGCTTGAGCAGTTTGGACCAAGCCTCGGCCGTCCCACTGTAGATACCCTGAGCGGCTCCAAACACGCGAACATGAAGGAAATGCGTTTTCGCGCCGACGGCGGCGTGTGGCGCGTCGCCTTCGCGTTCGATCCGGAACGCGCGGCTGTCCTGCTTGTTTGCGGTGACAAGTCGGGTGTCATTTCGGGCCGCTTCTACAAGGGACTCATTATGCGAGCCGACGCTCGCTTCGATCAACATTTGGAGGCGCTTAAATGACTTACCGTGCCGTCGACGCCGGAGACTGGATTGCACAACAGCCCAAGGCTATTCAGGAGATCGGCGAAGCTCTGGGGCAGGAATTGATCCGCGAAGTCACGCTGCGCGAGGTCCGGGAGGCAGTGAAGCGTACCCAGGTTGAGGTCGCGGCCGCCATGGGAGCATCGCAGGATCGGGTTTCCAAGCTGGAGCATAGCGACGACGCGCTGGTTTCGACGCTACGCCGACATGTACGCGCCCTTGGTGGCGAGCTCAGGCTTATGGTCGAGTTCCCTGACCGGCCTTCCATGGCTATCGACCTGAAGGGCGACAAGCCCGTCTCCAAGAGTGTTCGAGCTATTTAGACTTAGATTCAAATTGGGTCAGGGAGCGCGGCGGAGGGCGTCGTGGTGCCCCGCTTCGGCAGGCTGGGGTCGGCGGCCTTGCATCGACGTCCCGGCCTTCGGGCGCGACGGGCGCGGATTCCGAATTGTCTTGATGAAGCTCGCCGGCGGCCTCCGGCGATGGGTTCCTTCGACGTGATCCGACCCCGCGTTTGCTCATGCTGGTCGCGTGACGTGACCCCCTGAAACTCCTCCAGGAATAATTAGAGTCCGCCCCAGGAAAGGGACGGACGGATGAAGCGATCAAGGTTCACGGAAGAGCAGATCATCGGGATCCTACGGGAGCAAGAGGCGGGCGTGCCGGTGGCGGATCTGTGCAGGAAACACGGGCTCAGCTCGCCGACCTTCTACAAGTGGAAGGCCAAGTACGGCGGTCTAGACGTGTCGGAGGCTCGGTGACTGAAGGCATTGGAGGACGAGAACGCCAAGCTGAAGCGGATGCTGGCGGACTCCATGCTCGACAACGTCGCGCTGAAGGACCTGCTGGAAAATAAGTGGTGACGCCCGCCGCGCATCGGGAGGCCGCGGCGTGAAAGCGCGCGGTATTGCGCTCGACTGTCACCAAGGGTCCGGAGTTAGACCTCGACCCCGGCCTCTCGCATCAGCCGCACCATGCGCTTGAGCAGGGTGGCGTTCTGCTTGGCCATGGCGAGGACCATCTCCGGATTTATGGCCTCGTTAGCCCCCACCAGTCCGTGCTCGGTGTCGATCAGGGAGCCGGCGTCGATCAGCTTCTGGATCCGCCGCCTGGCGGTCTCGTAGGAGAGGCCCATCGACAGGGCCACGGCGTTGCGGCTGATGGGCCGCTTGATCTCGAAGGGCTCCGGCTCGTCGACCCCGCCGTACCGCAGCGACAGGGCCGGGTCGGAACAGAGGTGGGCCACATTGGCCACCGCCACGGTCGAGAGGATCAGGGCGTCGACGGGATCATGCGTCCCGCCGCGCAGCACCGCGCTGAAGATCGAGATGACATAGTCCATAGAGATCCGGGAGATCAGCCGGATGTGCTTAGGATCATCCATGGGCGGGGTCCGTCGCGGGAGGATCGAGAACCCCTGACGCGATTCTCGGGCGACGGGGACGCCTGGATTGCAGGGTCGGAGGGAAGACGTGGCGCCGCTTATCCAAGCTGGAGCATAGCGACGACGCGCTGGTTTCGACGCCACGCCGACATGTACTCGCCCTTGGTAGCGAGCTCAGTCTGATGGTCGAGTTCCCTGACCGGCCTTCCATGGCTATCGACCTGAAGGCCGACAAGCCCGCCTCTAAGAGTGTTCGAGCTATTTAGACGTAGATTCAAAGGGGTCAGTGAGTGCGGCGGAGGGCGTATTGATGCCCAGCTTCGGCAGGCCGGAGTCGGCGGCCTTGCATCGACGTCCCGGTCTTTGGGCGCGACGGGCGCGGATGCGGAATTGTCTTGATGAAGCTCGCCGGCGGCCTCCGGCGATGGGTTCCTTCGACGTGATCCGACCCCGCGTTTGCTCATGCTGGTCGCGCGCAGCCCTTCGGTCGGCGGGCGAGCCTTCCCACGGTTGAAGTCTGTCTCGAGACCTGTGGGCTATTGGATCGATCTGAGACGCGCGGAGTCAAGAAGCCGGCGACACGCGTAATCGCCGCAAATTTCACGGAGATTGAGCTTGTGAGTGCGGCGAATACTCGCCATATTCACCGCAAATCGCGCGGAAAATATGGCGACCTATATTCACCAGATCGGAGAGTGGCCTAGGTTGCGCTTCGACTCGGCGCGCCTGGAAGAGCGCCTTGGCTCAGTGCGTCATCGTCAGGGCCGCCTGATTGGCCGAATGGAAAGTTTGGGCTTCTCCCTTCGCGCCGAAGCTGTGCTGCAAACGCTCACGGAAGACGTTCTCAAGTCCAGCGAGATCGAGGGAGAAATTCTCGATAAGGCTCAGGTTCGATCCTCAATCGCCCGCAGGCTGGGGATGGATATCGGTGCGCTGATCCCCACGGATAGAGACGTCGAAGGCGTCGTTGAGATGATGCTCGACGCCACCCAAAACTTTCAGGCCCCACTTACCGAAGACCGCTTGTTCGCCTGGCATGCGTCCCTCTTTCCGACTGGGCGCAGCGGCATGGGTAAGATCGTCGTCGGCGCATGGCGCACGGCGGCGAGCGGCCCAATGCAGGTTGTCTCTGGCCCTATCGGCCGCGAACGCGTCCATTATGAAGCGCCGGCCGCCGACAGCCTTGCGGCCGAAATGTCGGCGTTTCTCGAATGGTTCAATGCCGGGCCGTCACTGGACCCTGTGCTGAAGGCGGGGCTAGCCCATCTCTGGTTCGTCACCGTCCACCCGTTCGAGGACGGGAACGGTCGTATTGCTCGGGCTATCGCCGACATGGCGCTGGCGCGTTCCGAGGGTAGCCCACAGCGCTTCTACAGCATGTCCGCCCAGATCCGCTCGGAGCGGAAGGCCTACTATCAGATCCTTGAAACGACCCAGAAGGGCGACCTCGACATCACCAATTGGCTGCTTTGGTTTCTGGCATGCCTGGAGAGGGCCTTCGAGGGGGCGGAAGCCACCTTGGTCGATGTGCTCCGCAAGGCGCGATTTTGGGAGGCGTTGGAGGGCCAGGTGCTCAACCCGCGACAGCGTAAGGTTATCAACCGGGTTCTCGATGGGTTCGAGGGTAAACTTACCTCATTCAATTGGGCCACGATCACCAAGGTGTCGCCCGATACCGCCTTGCGCGACATAGGCGATCTGGTTGGCCGGGGCATTCTCACCAAGGATGTCGGCGGCGGCCGCAGCACAAGCTATTCGTTGGCGGAGATGGACAAGGGTGAAGCGCTCGTCGTCCCCAAGGCGGGGCGCCCGCTTGTGAAGGTCATGGCCTTGGGTAGCCCGGCGTCGGGCGAAAACCAGGGATTCATGGCTGGCCGGATTCAGGTCCCGGAAGATTTTGATCAGATGGGAGCCGGCGAGATCGACGACTTGTTTGCCGGCCCGACCGAGTGAAGCTGTTGTTGGACAGATGCTCAAAGCATCGCGCGACGGAGGTGATCCGGTTGTCCACGTCCTTGAAGCCAATCAAGCCAGAGCTACGGAAGGGTCGATGATGAAGCTCATCGGCGGCCGTCGACGATGAGCTCCTTTAACCAGAGCCCACCCAGCGTTTGCCCTCTGCTGGTTGCGCGCAAACCTTCAGCAGCAAGGCGGGCCTTTGCACGGCTGAAGCCTGCCTCGAGGGGAGCAAGCCGGGCAATCGGTTTGCCGTGGCGCGTGATGATGAACTCCGCGCCCCCCTCCACCTCATCGAGGAGCGCGGCGAGCCGATTTTTGACTTCGGAGGCGCCGAGCGTATGCACTTGAGACTCCCCTAAGCTGGCTAGCTATCTGTATAGACTGCTTCAGTACGGATTGCGCGCAATGGCCCTTGGTCAGCTCATCCGGCCGGCGGGTGGGCCTGTGACTCTTCCGCTTGGGGGCGCGTGATGGTGCGGTACCTTCCCCCATCGGGACCCTTCAGATGCTCCACCTGATAGCCCAGGCGGGCCCGTAGGGAAGACGCGACGGCCGCCCGAATGGAGTGCGAGAGCCAGCCAGTCGCGGCCATGATTTCGGGGACGGTTGCGCCTTCCGGTCGACTTATGAGGCGCAACATCACGCCTATCCGCCCCCTCGGGCCGACCTGCGCTACTATTTCGGACTCCTCCTCAGTAGGTTCTGGCGGCTCTAAACCGGCGATCGCGTCGTGAGTCCGGGAGGCCCTTTTCACCTTTCGCCGCACGCGGTCAGGTGTTGGCTCTATGCTCATCGCCGCCCGACCGGCCGACGTGATCACAAGCCGCCGAACACCCTCTTCGTCTTCCGCAACCACCATCAGTCCGTGGCGGACGAGCGCTGCAAAACTATTCCCGGCGCCGGCGATGGCGCCCCGCTCGCCTAGAGGCACTGCGCCCACCGGAGAGGCTATGGCTTGGGCCAGCACGCGGCTCTGGCGTTCGCTGATGGCCTTCATTGGCGGGCCTCCTGAGTGGCGATGACCAGCTGTTCCCAGCGCTCCATGAGGACGGCGGCCGCCCTGCAGATCTCGGTGAGATCTCCAGCAAAGGCGCCGAGGTGTTCCAGGCGTCGGCGGCGATCCCTAGGGTCTCGGGGAATGGCGCTGATCGCCAGGTCATGGTGATCCTCCACCATCCACCCGATGACCGTTTCCAGGCCCTCCAGGGCCTGCTCAAAGTCATTGACCTTCATTGGGGCCCTCCGCGGTTTGGGCTGAAGGCGCCATCTGATTAAGCAGCCAGGCGGTCACCTTTTCCTGGCAGGCCTGGAGGTGCGCGCCGAGCATGGAGGCGTGGAGGTAGCGCCCTGTCACGTCGGTGATCTTGTGGTTGAGAAGCAGCTTGATGTCGTATTCGCCCAGGCCCGCGGCCTTGGCGCCCGTCGCATAGGAGTGTCGGTGGACGTGCGGGGAGGGGAGGTACCGAGAATTGATCTCGGTAATGTGCCCAGGCGCTGACCACAGGGACGGAAACAGCCATGGAGAACCGGGATACTGGGTCTGGTTTTCTGCGATCCGCGCCGCAAGAATTTCCGTCAAATGGCGCGAGAGCGGCAGGTCGAAGGCGCGGCGGCTCCCGCCCTTTGGGTTGGGCACATGCAGAAATCCGCGATCAAATTTGACGTGGCGAACCCGGACGGCGCCTGCGGACGTCTTGCGCATGCCGGTGAAGGCAAGGAACAGGTACCAGTCCCTGACAATTGGGTTCTTCTGCGCCTGGACCGCCGCAAGCCACCCGGGCCAGTCGGTTATGATCTTCTCCCGCCGATGCTCGGGATTGTACTCGACCACCTCCGTTGGCGGCGCCGGGAGATCTGGGTCAAACCGGCGCGCGTGGCGGTAGATCGCCCGAAACGCGCGCATGAACTGGTTGGCCGTGGTGGGGCCTGAGTTGAGTGTGATGTGGGTGTGGCGAGCGGTAAAGGCGCGTCGACTGCGCCCTAGCTCGTCGAGAGTTCGGTCCAACCAATCGCGACCGTGGCGGTTGATGACGTCTTGGTAGCCATGGATCGTAGCCTCGGACCGGCCCTTCAAGCGGCAGCGTGCGATGTACCGATCAAGGGCCTGCTGGAGGGTGAGGATCTCGCGGATTTCCTCCTGGTCGAGTGGCGAGGGGAGGGCGAGCAGTCTTGGCTTCTCGCGCATCGTCGCGGTGAGGTTGTGGCCCCAGGTTCGAGATTGGGTGATCTGAAATTGCGTCATGCCGTGTCTCCTGGCGGGCGCGAAGAGCGCCCCACTGCCAGAAGCCCCAAAACCCGGGGCGCGAACGAAGGCATGTCCTGAGCGCACTGATGCTCAGGAATGGCCGAGCAGTCGAGCGACTATTGCAGACAGTCCGTTGTTTTTGCTGGTGTCTCCCTCGCCAGGGCCCGTTCGCCGCGGGGGCACCTGCATCGTTCTTCTCGACGTGAGCAAGCTTCGTGCTGTAGGCCTGACTTTCCAGCCTGTTGCGTGCTCGTAAGTGCGCTTGTGGCGCGGGGACATGGCGGAACTGGTAGACGCACCGGATTTAAAATCCGTTGGGCATAGCCCGTCCGGGTTCGACCCCCGGTGTCCCTACCAAGCTGGACAGACGCGCACGGGCCGATCGGAGACCGTTGTTATCCAGGTTGTGGCATGCGGGATGGCGCAACTGGCGGGGTCGTGTTCTAATTGGACATCGTCCGGGGCCTGAGGTTTGCGGACGGAATAGCTTGGGGGAGCTGTTCGTTACGTGATGAGACCACTTTTCTATCAAAATCCGGTCGCCCTTCACCCGAACGCGCATGGCGCGGCGGGGCTGGTTGACGAACTCGACTATGGGTTCGCGCGCAACACCAACGCCATTCCCATAAGCCTGTCGGAGATACCGCTGGCGGCGCTGTCCTATCCTATCGCTTTCACCATCGAGGGTGGAGCCCGGCCCGTCGCGATCGTCGGCCTGCGGGACGATGAGAACCTGTTCGTCGATACGGATGGTGGCTGGCTCGAGGGGGCCTATGTCCCGGCCTATGTGCGGCGCTATCCCTTTATCCTGGCCGAGTATGGGGAAGGCGAGGACCTGGGCGTTCAGCTCTGCATCGAGGACCATCCCGAGATCCTGGTGCATGGCGCCGGCCAGCCGCTGTTCGCCGATGGGGAGCCCTCGCGGCTCGTGAAGTCGGCCTTCGATTTCTGCAAGTCGTTGCGGGCGGCGGACCTTGCCACCGCGCCCTTCGTCGAGGCCCTGGTGGCCTGCGGGGTCCTTGACGGCCGCGCCGCGACCGTCAAATTGCCCACGGGCGGCGACCTCAAGTTGGCCGGCTTCGCCACCATCGACGAGGCCCGGCTGCGCAGCCTGCCCGACGAGGCCTTCCTCC
>NZ_JANPJP010000208.1:0-7703 GCF_031425575.1 Phenylobacterium sp. | reverse complement strand
GCCAGGACGTGGGCGACCCCGGTCAGGCCGTTGCGGATCTCATGGCTCAGCGTCGCCACCAGGTCGGACTTGGACTGGGCCAGGCGCCTGGCCTCTTCCACCTTGCCCGCCCGGTCGGCGATCAGGATCTCGCGCTCGGCGGCCAGGGAGAACTGCCGGCGCAGGATGCGGTTGAGGATCAGGGCCAGCGCCATGGCCAGCGCGACGGCCCCCCAGGCGTTGCTGGCCAGGTCATTGTCGTCGGGACGGGAAAACAGCGCGATCAGCGGGCCGGCGGCGGCGGAGGGTCCGACGATCAGCAGGCTGGGCAACCAGGGGGAGGCGAAGAAGATGATCACCACCGCTGCGGCCAGCGCCGTCATCAGCAGCGGCTCGCGGGCCGGACCCGCGCCGTCGGAGAAGGCGGCGATCTGCGCCACCGCGAGCGCCCAGATCAGGGCCGATAGGATTTGGATACGCCCCCGCTGAACGGTGTTGGCGGCGTTGTCGGGGTTCTTCAACCAGTTAACCACGCCGTAGAACGCGCCCCAGGCGCCGGCGAAAATCGCGAAGGTGCCGGTCATCCAGACGGCGTTCACCGCGTGGCTGCCGGCCCAGACATAGGCCGGAAGGCTGACGGCGAAGACCGCCAGGGCGTAGGGCAGGAGGGCCGTCTGGGCCTCCAAAGCCTGCTGTGTCGCCGATTGGCCGCCCCGCATAGGCTCGGCCGTCCGATCATCTTGGGTCGTGGCCATGGGGCGCCTCTGGGGGAGATATCGCCACGCAAGGTAGTGGTTCAGGGTTGGCGCGAAGTTACCGGCCAGGGTTAATCCACAGCTTCCCAACCTGCGACGCAGGCAACCGATCATTAAGCCTAACCAGCCATTATAACGGTGAAGGACTCCGGTGATTCCGGGGCGGGGACAGGTGCAGTATGGCGACCACGCGGGCGGCGCTGACGGATGAAGACATTCGCACCCTGGTGAAGGGCGCGACTCCGGACGAGCGGGCCGTGGCGGCCCACAAGCTGTGCCGGAACATCGACCGCTACGAGCTGTCGGACGAGGAGCGCGTCCAGGCCCAGGAGATTCTGCGGGTCATGGCCGCCGACGCCGGCGAGCTGGTCCGCCGGGCGCTCGCCGTCACCCTGAAGAATTCCACCATCGTGCCGCGCGACGTCGCCCTGCGGCTGGCCAAGGACGTCGAGAGCATTTCCCTGCCGATGCTGTCCTCGTCGCCGGTGTTCACCGACGAGGACCTGGCCGAGATCGTGCGCCTGGGCGGACCAGTCCGCCAGGTGGTGATCGCCAAACGCCCCCGGGTCTCCCAGACCGTCACCAACGCCATCGTCGAGTATGGGGTCGAGCGTGCGGTGGAAGCCGCCTGCGCCAACGACAACGCCGACTTCGCCGACCGGGCGCTGGCCAAGGTCATCGAGCGCTTCGAAAAGTCCGAGCGGGTCCTGGCCGCGGTCGCCTATCGCGCGGCCCTGCCGCTGGCGATCACCGAGAAGCTGATCGACCTGGTGAGCGAGGAGGTCCGCGACCACCTGCTGAACCACCACGCCCTGTCGCCGGACCTGGCGCTCGAGATCGCCATGGGGGCCAAGGAGCGGGCCACCATCGACCTCGTGGACCAGGCCGGCCGCGCGCCGGACGTGAAGAGCTTCGTGGCCCACCTGCATAAGCACGAGCGGCTCAACGCCTCGCTGTTGCTGCGGTCCCTGGCCCACGGCCACATGACCTTCTTCGAGTGGAGCCTGGCCGAACTGGCCAGCGTCCCGCACCACCGCACCTGGCTGATGATCCACGACGCGGGCCCGCTGGGCCTGCGCGCCATCTATGAGCGGGCAGGGCTGCCGGCCCGCCTGTTCCCCGCCTTCCGCGCCGGGGTGGACACCTTCCATTCCATGGAGTTCGACGGCGGCGCCCGGGACCGCGAGCGGTTCCAGGAGCGCATGCTGCAGCGGTTCCTCACCCAGCCCGCCAACGCCGCCCGCGAGGACGTCGAATACCTGTTGGAGAAGATGGACCGCATCACTCACGAGGCCCGCAAGAGCGTGCGGCTGTCCGAGAGCGCCTAACAGCGCACTTGCTTGCGGCGCCCGCGGCGCCCAAGCTGGCGGCATGACCGATATCGCCCCCGACGCGGACATCAAGCCCGCCGCCACCATCCTGCTGCTGCGCGACGACCCGGCCTTCGAGGTGCTGATGGTCAAGCGCCATCACCAGATCGACTTCGCCTCCGGCGCCCTGGTGTTTCCGGGCGGCAAGTCCCACGCCGGCGACCATGATCCCGCCTGGGCCGGCCACACCCTGGGCCATGCCGACTTCGACGCCGAGCAGCGGGGCCTGCGGATCGCCGCCATCCGCGAGGTGTTCGAGGAGGCGGGGATCCTGTTGGCGTCCCACACCGACGGCTCGCCGATGGGCGATCAGATCGCCCCGATGAACGTGCGCCAGGCGGTCGATCGCGGCGAGATGGCCTTCCTGGACGTGGTGAGGGACCTGGACGCCAAGCTGGACCTGCACGCGCTGACCGTCTTCGCGCGATGGATCACCCCGCCCCTGACCCCCAAGCGTTTCGACACATGGTTCTATGCGGCCCTGGCGCCGGCCGACCAGCTCGCCGCCTGCGACGGCCGCGAGACGGTGGACGCCGAATGGATCGAGCCCAAGGAGGTGCTTCGCCTGGCGGACGCCGGTGCGCGCAAGGTGATCTTCCCCACGCGCATGAACGTGCAACTGCTGGCCGAGGCGACCAGCGCCGCCGACTGCGTGGCGCGCGCGCAAGGGCGCACCCTGGTCACAGTCCTGCCGAAGATCGAGGATCGCCCAGAAGGCCGAGTCCTGACCCTGCCGGCTGAAGCCGGCTACGGCATCGTCGCCGAACCGCTGGCCAATGTGATGTAAGCGCTAATCCTTCTCCCGCAAGGGGAGAAGGACTCTTGGCCTAAAGCCCGGTTTCGCGGACCTTGGATTCCAGCGCTTCGATCAGCGCCTTACCCACAGGATGTTCATCGGTCTTGATGTCGTCGCGGACGGCGGCCTTGATGGCGTCGATGTGGGCGTCGATCAGGGCGATCGGCGCCTGCATGCGCTTGTCCTTGTCGTCGATCAGCCAGCACAGCGAGGCGCCGATGCGGGTGATCAGCGGGAATTCGTAGGTGGTGCCCAGGCCTTTCAGGTCGTGGGCGCGCAGGTAGAGGAATTCCATGGTCTCGGGGTTCATGCCCTCGGTCTTCACGCGCTGGCGCGCAGCTTCGAGCTTGGTGACCTCGTCGTTCAGCCACTGAGAGAAGTTGCCCGAGAGGCTTTTCAGGGCGGCTTCGGCCTTGGCGATGGCGGCCGGATCGATCGCGCCGAACCGGCCCCCGACCTTCAGGCGAAGCGTGTTGGGGACCTGGATCACCTGACCGGAATTCTCTTGGCTCACGACTCGGCTCCTGCACTCAGTCCACAGAAACCTAGACCGCAGGCGTTAACAACGAATGAGGCGGGGGTGCGGCGAGATGCCCGCGCAGAGCGTGATCGGGAAGATCGAGCCAGCTTTCCGCCAAGATCTCGCCCACCACCCTAGACCGCGAATTGCTCGGCCAGCATGCGTTCTTCCAGGCTGCGTCCGGCGTCGAACAGCATGTACATGCTGATCTTCCGATCCTCGGCGATATGGACCTCCAGGACGTCGCGGACCTCCAGGTTGTCGGCCACGGCGCTGACCGGCCGCTTGTCGGCCTCCAGAATCTCGAAGCTCACCTTGGCGGTGTGGGCCAGCAGGGCGCCGCGCCAGCGTCGCGGGCGGAAAGCGCTGATCGGCGTTAGGGCCAGGACCTTGGCGTCGAGGGGGATGATCGGTCCGTGGGCCGACAGGTTGTAGGCCGTCGAGCCGGCCGGGGTCGCCACCATGGCCCCGTCGCAGGACAGCTCGTTCAGCCGCACCTTGCCGTCGATGGAGATGCGCAGCTTGGCGGTCTGCCGCGTCTGGCGAAGCAGTGAAACCTCATTGATCGCCAAGGCCATGTGCGGCTTTCCGTGCACATCGACGGCGGTCATGGTCAGGGGGTGGATCACCGCCTTCTCGGCGACATTGATCCGCTCCAGCAGGCCGTCCTCGCTGTACTCGTTCATCAGGAAACCGACCGAGCCGCGGTTCATGCCGTAGATCGGCTTGTGGCCGCCGCGCATCTGATCGTGCAGGGTTTCCAGCATGAAGCCGTCGCCGCCCAGGGCCACGACGACCTGGGCCTCGGCCATCGGGACCTCGCCATAGCGGGCGATCAGGGCCTCCTGGGCCTCCTGGGCCTCGGGGCGGTCGCTGGCCAGAAAGGCGAGGCGGGTCACGAAGGGCTGCGCCTTGAACATGCGGCGAGGTGCGCGAGAAACGCGGGTCTTGTCAAACCTTGCCGGCCGCCTGGCGGAACGCGGCGTTGGCGATGTCCGGCGCGAAGGGGCCAAAGGCGCCTCCGGCCCGGCGTTCGCCCTCCTGGCCGCCGCCGGGCTTGCCGCCGTTCAGCTCGCGGACGAGGCCCAGGATGGTCGGGAAGACGCTGCGGTCGATGCCGACGGCGGCGCAGGCCAGGGCCAGCAGCTCGGGCCGGTCGGAATCGACCGAGCGGCGCACGTGCTCGGGGTCGAAGCGGCCGAGGGTCGCCAGGCCGCCGATGAACAGGGACAGCTTCTGCTCGCGCAGGGCGCGCAGCAGGTAGCCGGGACGCAGCTGGCCGGCGATGTCGAGCTTGGCCAGCAGCCGGCGCTCCATCTCCTCCTTCTCGCCTTCGCGCTCCCAGACCTCCTGCTGTTCGGGATGCTCCGAGACGATCCCACCGTGAGCCTCGCGAACCGATTCGGCGATGGCGGCGTCCATCGCCTCGGGATCTAGGCGGAAGCGGGCGGTGAGCGACTGGCGCAGGGCCTGGCCCACCCAGATGTAGAGCTGGCGCGCCAGGTCGTCGCTCAGTCCCGGATGGTGGGCGCAGGGCGAGCGCAGGGACACGATCCGCCGCGACGCCTGGACCAGGGCGGCAAGTTCGCTGTTTCCGATCTGGGCGGCGAGATTGCCGGCCAGGGCGGTCAGCACCGCCGGCTCGTTCTGCTGCAGGATGGCGGAGACCACGGGCGGGCCGAGATTGGGCCGGCGGGCCACCTCGATCTGGTGCTCGATCGTGGCTTCGGTGAGCAGGCGCACCAGGTCGGGATCCTGCAGGACCGGGCTGGAACTGATGATCGGCCGGGCGATCTCGATGTCATCGAGGGCCAGCACATTGATAAGGGCCGCGGGCGCCCAGGCGGCGGTGGCCAGCTTCTCGGCCAGGCGCTTGCGGATATCCCGCTCGGCCTCCACCACCAGGCTCATGAAGATGGAGGAGAGCAGGGCCTGGACCGGCCCTGAACTCATCACCGCCTCGGCGCCTTCGCCGGCGTCGCAGAGGTCGACGATGGCCAGCAGCAGGCGCTCGCGGTCCTGGACCGCGCGGCTCCTGGCCAGACCCAGTATCTCTTCCGACTTGGCGGCGACGCTCAAACCCGTTTCCTTGCTGGGAATCGTTGCGGGCTGATTCTGCTCAGACCCGTATGAAAACATGGTTACAAGCCGCCAACCACAAATCTGGCGTGCAGCTTGTTTAAGTGCGGGGGGCGAAATGGCCGAACCTTTGATCCTGGCCCTGGACCAGGGGACCACCTCTACCCGGGCCATCCTCTTCGACGCGCAAGGCCGCGCCCTGGCCGAGGCCGGACGGCCGCTGGAGCAGTTCTATCCCGCCGACGGCTGGGTGGAGCATGACGCGGGCGAGATCTTCGCCACCAGCGTCGCGGTGATCAGGGAGGCGATCGAGACGTCCGGGCGGCCCATCGGCGACGTCACCGCCATCGGGGTCACCAACCAGCGTGAGACCGTGGTGATCTGGGACAAGGCCACCGGCGAACCCATCCACCGCGCCATCGTCTGGCAGGACCGCCGGACCGCCGCCACCTGCGAACAGCTGCGCCGCGCTGGTCATGAGGCCCGTGTCACCGAGATCACCGGCCTGCTGCTGGACCCCTATTTCTCCGGCACCAAGATCGCCTGGCTGCTGGGGGATATCCCCGGCGCGCGGGCCAGGGCCCAGGCCGGCGAGCTGCTGATGGGCACGATGGACACCTGGGTCATCTGGAAGCTGACGGGGGGGAGGGTTCACGCCACCGACGCCACCAACGCCTCGCGCACCCTGCTGTTCGACATCAAGAAGCAGCGCTGGTCGAAGGAGATGCTGGACCTGCTGGACGTGCCGGCGGCCCTGCTCCCTGACGTGCGCGACTGCGCCGCCGACTATGGCCAGACCGACGCCGCCCTGCTGGGCCGCGCCATCCCGATCCGCGGCGTGGCCGGGGACCAACAGGCCGCCCTGATGGGGCAAGGCTGCATCAGGCCCGGAGAGATGAAGGCCACCTACGGCACCGGTTGCTTCATGCTGGTCAATACCGGCGAGACCGCGCCGCTGTCGCGGGCCAAGCTGCTGACCACCGTGGCCGCCCGCCTGAACGGCAAGACGACCTATGCGCTGGAGGGCTCGATCTTCATCGCCGGCGCGGCCCTGCAATGGATCAATGAGGGCCTGAACGTCCCCGGCGGGGGTTCGGCGATCGAGGCCCTGGCCCAGACCGCCAAGGACGACCACGGCGTGGTCATGGTGCCGGCCTTCACCGGCCTGGGTGCGCCCTGGTGG
This sequence comes from Phenylobacterium sp., assembly GCF_031425575.1. GTDB lineage: Bacteria > Pseudomonadota > Alphaproteobacteria > Caulobacterales > Caulobacteraceae > Phenylobacterium. The sequence goes on along the minus strand of NZ_JANPJP010000208.1, from coordinate 1,021 downwards.
GACGCCGAGGCGCGCGGGGCGCTGTTCGGCCTGACCCGCGACACCACACTGGCGGAAATCGCGCAGGCCGCCTTCGACGCCTGCGCCCTGCAGACCCGTGACCTGGTGGAGGCTATGCGCGCCGACGCCCCGACCGCCTTCGGCGCGGCCGTGGAGATCCGCATCGACGGCGGCATGTCGCGGTCGTCCTGGTTCAGCCAGCGCCTGGCCGACCTCACCGGCGTGCCCGTGGGGCGCGCCACCTATCAGGAGACGACGGCGCTCGGCGCTGCCCTGTTCGCGGGGCTGGGGGCAGGGGTCTACGCCACCGTCGAGGACGCCGCCGCGGCGCGGCCGGCCACCGAACGCCACGACCCCAAGCTGGACGGCCACGGCCGCGAAGCCGCCTACGCCCGCTGGCTGGACGCCGTGGCTCGGGTCCGGACCGAGGGCTAGGCTCGGCCCAGATGGCGCTCCCAGAAGGCGAGCCACCCGTCGCGCTCGTGGGCCGGGATCTCCACGTGGCGGCCGGGGTTGATGTGCATGGTCTTCTCGGTCGAGCCGAAAGCGTTGAACAGGGCCAGGCCCTGTTCGCGGGTCATCAGCTCGTCCTCCCACTGGTAGACGAACATCAGCGGGATGCGGATGGCCTCGGCGGCGGCCTTGTGGTCCTCCAGGCCGGGGAAGGCGCCGAACAGGCCGAAGATGGCCGCGGAGATGCGGGGCTCCTCCGCCACGAACGGCACGCCGAAGCGGGTCCCCATGGAGACGCCCCAATAGCCCACCGGCTGGCCGGCGCCGACGAGGTCGAGGCCCTGGGCGGCGTCCAGGGCGGCTTTCCACTCGGCCACATGCTTGAGCGCCACGCCGGCGTCACGGGTCGGCCGGGCCGCCGCCTGGGGACGTTCGCCCTGCTGGGCCTTGCGGCCGGCCTCGGCGGCGGCGGCGCGCGCCTTTTCCGCCTGCTCGCGGGTGATCCGGTCGCCGTGGCCGGGCGCGTCGATGGCCAGGGTCGCATAGCCCAGCTTCTGGGCGTGGCTGA
>NZ_JANPJP010000207.1:0-2857 GCF_031425575.1 Phenylobacterium sp. | reverse complement strand
GGAGGCGTAGCTGACCACCCCGTTCCCCATGCGGATGGCATAGGTGAAGCTGTCGGCGCCGACCTCGCCCTCGTTCAGATGGTCGAAGGCCTGGCCCGGGTCGTAGACGACCTTGCCGCCCTCAAAACGCACCGTGGCGCCGCTCGCCAGGGTCATCGCCACGTCCGGGGCGGTGTAGACGCCGGGATCGGCCTGGTCCAACGACCAGAGCGCCTTCCCACCGCCGCCGGCGTCGTTGGCCATGACATCGATCGTGATGACCTGGTTTTCCCCGCCCGAAGCTGCGTCGGCCTTGGCTTGCGGCCCCGCCTTCACGTTTTGCGCAGCCTTGGTTGTGGTGCTCGCGGCCTTCGACATGCAATGATCCCCCATGTTTTGTTTGAACGCACTTCATGGACAGTCTGCGTTTCGAAAGACGGGAAGTCATTATCCTGGGGTTCTACGAATCTTGACCCAGCGTTACACTTTCATCACCTGGCGGTTGAAGGCGTCGGACGCTTGTATGTTGGGCTGCGGAGCGCCCATTCGCGGCATTCGGCGCAAGGCGCGCAGCGAAGGGGATCGCCATCTCTAAGTCGTCGGCTGTGCGGAGGGACCTGTGGGTTCTCGACGCCCGTGAGCAGGCCGACGCCGCCGAGCAGTACCGGCGGGCCTGCGCAGGCATCTTCGCGGTTGAGCTATCGGGGGCCGACGCCAGCTTCTCCAATCGCATGGACAGCTATCACATCGAGGCGGCGATATTCTCCCGTTGCGAGGGCGTGGCGCAGCGGTTCGACCGGTCTCCCGCTCACCTGCTGGCGGACGGCGGCGACAATGTGCAGGTGGTTCTCGACCTTCCCGGCAATCGGTGGGAGGGCGATTACGACGGGCGGCTCGTCGATAGCAGAATGGGCGTCCTGCGCCTGATCGACTGGTCGCGGCCGTTCCAGTTTCGCGCCGACGCGTTCCGCACGCTCAATCTGATGCTGCCGCGAGCGTTGCTTGGCCCTGCGGCAGGTTTCGACCTCCATGGTTTGGTCGCGCCGGAGAACAGCCCAAGCGCCCGGCTGCTGGCGGGGTTCATGCACGCGCTCTGGGAGAATCTCCCCCATCTGACCGCCGCCGAGGCGCGGCCGATGGCCACGGCGGCGAGCGCCCTCGTTCAAGCGTTGATCTTCTCCCAAGCTGGCGTCGCCTGGGAGGACGCGCGGCCAGCCGACAAGGTCAGCATGGTTCGGGCGCGGAGCCTGATCGACGCGCGGCTCGATGACCCGGACCTCACGCCCGAATGCGTCGCGGCCGAATTGGGCGTCTCTCGCGCCAAGCTTTATCGGTTGTTCAAGCCACTCGGTGGCGTCAGCGCCTTCGTGCAGGTCCGCCGCCTGGACCACGCCTTCCGCACGATCATGGAGGACAAGGCTGGCGCGGTTTCGCTCAGCGAGGTCGGCTATCGGCACGGCTTCCGCTCCGACGCCAACTTCAATCGGGCCTTCCGCCGCCGCTTTGGCGCGCCGCCCGGACGACTGCGCAACGCCGCCGAGGGGGGCGAGCCACTTAATGATTATCGCCGGCCCGATCTCATTTGGGATTGGCTTAGAGACCTCTAGCCGGCGGAGCTGCGGCGCCCCGTCCCCTGACTGTCGCCGATTTGCGGCCTTCGACGCCGCCTACGCCCAGCCCCAGGCCGGACCGAAAAGCCGACGGATATCCCGCTGTCCCGGCAAAGGTGCTCCCCTCCCCCGCATGTCCGGAAACCCTCACGCGTCCCGGAGCAGACGATATCCAAGACCAGGGACCAGGCGCATGAGGCGGCGGAGCACGAGACTTCGGCCGACGAAGACTTCGCTCTTGTCGCTTCGGAGGGCTCCGATCAGGCGGGCGGCGGCCTCATCAGGCGTCATCTTCGCGCCGCCGCGCCCCCGGGTCATGTCGGTGGCGACCAGGGGCATGACGACATCAAGCACGCGGACCTGCGGAGCTTCGTCCTCACACTGATACCGCAAGGCGCGGCTGAAGGTCCGAAGGGCGGCTTTCGTCGCGCAGTAGCCGGGCGCTGATTTCTTCGGTGCGATCGCCAGGCCGCTCGTCACATTCACGACCGCCGCGTGGGGGTGGCGCGCCAGGACCGGCAGCAACCCGGCGCACAAGGCGACCGGCGCCTGGAGGTTGACGGCGATCTCCCGCCTGAGCGCCGCAAGGGAGGCATGCGCCTCGCCGGCGATGAAGTCCGCAGACACCTGAACGCCGGCGTTGTTGATCAGCACGGAAAGCTCCGGGTGGCTCGATCTCAACCCGGCGATGGCGGAGTCCAGGGCCTGCGGGTCCGCCAGGTCGAGGCTGTAGGTCGTGACCTGCCCCGGATGGGCGGCCGCGAGCTGGTCAAGCTGTGCGCCATCGCGGCCCATTGCGATCACGTGCGCGCCCAGGCCGGTGAGCAGGCGGGCCATTTCCCGACCTATGCCACGGGCGCCCCCGGTTATGAGGACCGTTCGTCCAACCAACTCCATGCAAGGCTCCTGCTGAGGGTGTTCGGCCAAGACCGTGAACCTGGGTCAAGGCCCAAGCCGGGGCCTGACCGGAGACGCGGAATGGAGCTCAGCCTAGCGGCTTCCCGGCTCCCCCCTATTATCCACGGCTAATGACAGCCGAATCATCGCAGCTGCTTCGCACCCTGAGCGCACTGGCCGGCACGGAATTGCCGGAGGCCTCCGATCTTCTGGCGGGGTGCTCGCTGCGAGTGTTCATGGCGGGCGAGCCGGTTTTCCACCAGGGTGAGCCCGACGGCTACATCAGGCTTCTGGTGAACGGCCTCGTGAAGCTGGCTTACGAGGACCCGCAGGGTCGCGCCTTCACCAAATCCATCCTGCAGGACGGCGAG
>NZ_JANPJP010000206.1:0-13250 GCF_031425575.1 Phenylobacterium sp. | reverse complement strand
CGACACCTGGGACCGGCTGGACCAGATCGAGGCGCCGACCCTGATCGCCGCGGGCCGCTACGACGGCATCGCCCTTCCAGCGACTCAGGAGAACCTGGCCAGCCGGATCAAGGGCTCGACGTTGCGGTTCTTCGAGGGCGGCCACCTGTTCATGATCCAGGACCGCACGGCCACGGCGACCATGATCAGGTTCCTGAACGGCGAAGAGGTTTAGGCGGCGTTGAGCAGGGCCGAGACTGCGGCGGCCACCTGGGTCACGTCGTAGGGCTTACGGATGATCGGGGCGTCGAATCCGAGCGGCGCGCCGGTGTCGCCATAGCCGGTGGCGAAGACGAAGGGGATGCCGCGGGCCGCCAGGGCCTCGGCCACCGGATGCACCGAGAGGCCGTTGAGGTTGGCGTCCAGCACGGCGGCGTCGATATGGCCGTCCAGCAGGGCCATGGCCTCCGCCAGCTCATAGGCCGGCCCCACCACCTCTGCGCCGGCGTCGGACAGGCCGGTCTCCAACTCCAGGGCCAGCAGCACGGCGTCCTCGACGATCAGCACCCGCGATCCACGCAGGTCGGTGGGCCGGTCGGTCCTGGGGGTGGTCTCGAAGACCCGGACCACCGGGGCCTCAGGCACATTTTCGGGACGGTCCACCAGGGTCTGGGCGCCGGCGGTGACCCGCACCCGCACGCCGGCGGCGCGGAATTCGGGGACCACCTCGCCGTTCAGTTCGCGCCCCGTGACCTGGGCCAGCAGGGTGGAGCCGAAGCCCTTGTGCCCCGGCACGCCCACCGGGGGCCCGCCGCTCTCGTTCCAGGTCAGTTCGAAACCGCCCTCCGGCCGTTCCGTCCAGCGGACATCGACCCGGCCGGTGTCGGTGGAAAGCGCCCCGAATTTCACCGCATTGGTGGCCAATTCGTGCAGGGCCAGGGACAGGGCGTTGGCGGCGCGCGGCGTTAGGAAGAGCTCGGGCCCCTCCCAACGGGTTTGACCGGGGGCGATGCCTCCGAGTTCGGCGGCCGCCAGGTGGGCGATGGCCGCGCCACGCCAGCGAGCGGCCGTCAGAAGCTCGTTGGCCGAGCCCATGGACTTCAGCCGGCCGGCGAAGTTGGAGAGGAAGCTCTCGAGAGAGGTGGTGCGCTTGGCGGTCTGGTAGGCCAGGGACTGGACCGCGGCGAGCACGTTCTTCACCCTATGGTCCACCTCGGCCATCAGGGTGCGGCGCTGGTCGTCTTCGACCCGGCTGTCGGTGATGTTCTGGATGACACCACAGATGGAGGTCATCTCGCCGGCGTCGTTGAGAACCTGGATCCCGACCGCCCGCAACCAAGTGATCTCGCCGTTGGGGCCTGGCCGCAGGCGGTACTCCGCCTCGTAGCGGCCTTCGGTGCGCAGGCTCTCCTGAATCCTGAGGTTCAGGGCGTCCCTGTCGTCGGGATGTACGAATTCCTGAATCTCCGCGGCGCCGCTTACGGGCATTTCACCCGACGGCAGGCCGGTCATGGCGGCCATACGCTCGCTGACGATGAAAACGCCACGGACGATGTCCCACTCGAACTCGCCCAGACGCGCGGCCTGGAGCGCGAGGTCGAGGCGCTTGCGGTCCAGGTTCAGGCCGGTGGCCTTCTCACTCATGAGAAGATCATAGATCGCTGTTTGCGCCGACGCGACAGGAACCGTGGGTTGAGGTTCCCAATGCCGAACACAATTCGATCAGGCGCGACCGCTTTGCGCCGCAGCCGGAACCGGCCTAAGATGGCGGCGTTCTGGCTGTGCTTCCCCACGCCCGCAAGGCCTTGCGGGGGCTGCCCCTAATTTTCTGGAGATTCTTCAATGCCCGCGAACGCCGTCGAACGGACTGCCGAGGAAGCCAAGGCCGCCGCCAATTCCGTGGCCGAAGCCGCGACCCAACTGGCCAGCCAGGCCGAACGCAGCTTCGCCGAAGCCGCGAAGCGCTTTGAGAAGGTCGTCGCCGAGGGAATGGAGCAGGTTCGCGCCCAAAGCCGCACCTATGCCGACAACGCCGGCGAGCATCTCGACGAGGCCCAACGCTACGTCGTCGAGCGCGTCCGCGAGAAGCCCCTGATGGCCGCCGGCACGGCGCTGGGCGTTGGTCTCCTGGTGGGTCTCCTGCTGGCCAGCGGCCGCAACCGTTGATCTTCAAGAAAGCCGTTCTCTACGTCTCGGCCGTCTCCGCGCTCGGCGCGGCGGCGGTCGTTGTCGTCGTGGCTCTGGCCTTTACGCTCTATGCGGCCGTCCTGCCGCAGGTGGGGCCGGCCTGGGGCGCAGCCTGCGTCGCCGGTGCGGCGGCGGTGTTGATGGCGCTGTGCGCCCTGGCGCTGCTGATCAAGGTCAACCCTCCGAAGCTTGGAAAACAGGCCGAGGAGCGAGACACCCTCACCCGGCTGCTCGATCTCGCCAAGGAAAAGCCCATCGTCGCGGCCAGCGCCATCATCGGCGCCAGCCTCGTGGCGCTGCGGAATCCGAAGATCGTGGCGACGGTGCTCGCCACCGCCATGGCTACACGCTCCGCCGACAAGGCGAAGAAAAAGTAGCGAACCCGACGCGGGTTCAGGGGTTTCGGAAGGGACGGGCGTTTCAAGCCCCCCACCTGGAACCCCGCCATGTTCGAACTGCCCCCCCTGCCCTACGACCACGCCGCCCTCGAGCCGGTGATCTCGCGCGCCACCATGAATGTGCATCACGGCAAGCATCACAAGAAATACATCGAGACTCTCAATACGCTGCTGGCTAGGGCCGGCCGCACACCGGACAGCCTCGAGGAGGTGGTCCGGAAGGCCGCCGGCGATGACGCGGCCACTAAGCTCTTCAACAACGCCGCCCAGGCCTGGAACCACACCTTCTTCTGGACCGCGATGAGCGCGCGGCGTCAGGCCCCCGAGGGCGTCCTGATTCAGGCGATCGCCCGCGACTTCGGCGGGCTTGAGGCCCTGAAGGCCGCCTTCGTCAAGGAGGGGAACGGCCACTTCGGCTCCGGCTGGGTCTGGTTGGCCGCCGAGGGTGAGACCCTCAAGCTGCTGTCCACCCATGACGCCGAGGACCTGCTGATCCATCGGGGCCTTACGCCCCTGCTGGTCTGTGATGTGTGGGAGCACGCCTACTATCTTGACCACCAGAACGACCGTGAGGGCTTCCTGAACGCCTGGTTCGACTCCCTGCCGAACTGGAGCTTCGCCGAGCGCCAGTACGCGGCGTCGCGTGGGGAAGGCCAAGCCTGGAGCCATCCGGCGCCGGTGAAGCCCGCCACGGGAACGGCTGAGCTTGAAGCACGTTCAAGCTAGATACGAAACCAAACCGGAGCTTCCCCCATGTTGAGCTGGGCCCTGACCTTCCTGGTGGTCGCCTTGATCGCCGGCCTCCTCGGCTTCACCTCCATCGCGGGCGCCGCGATGGGTGTCGCCAAGATTCTGTTCTTCGTCTTCCTGGTGCTGTTCGTGGTCAGCCTGGTCATGCACCTGGTCCGCGGGCGAAGCGTCTAGACACGTCCCAACGAACGCCGAGAAGCGCGCGTCCGACCCGGTCGGGCGCGCGCTTTTCTTTGCGCGGTCAGCGTCGCGTCAGCGACCAGGTGCGCTCCGACTCGTACTTGCTCCCGGTCCAGGCCTTGGCCGTGACGCGGATCTCGGCGCCGTCGGTCTCGACGATGTTGTAGCCCGGCGGAACGCCGCGCTCGCGGATCGAAAGCGTCCCGCAACCCGCCGCATAGGTCTTGCCGTCGCCATAGCCGTAGGGCCAGGTGAAGGGGGCGTGGATGTGGCCGCTCAGCACTAGGTCGACCCCCGCCTCGGCGAAGGCCTTGGCCGCAGCCTCGCCATTCCAGACCTTGCCAGTCATGGGCCCGCCGATCATCTCGGTGAGCGGATGGTGGCAGACGACGATCTTCAGAGTGTCGGCCGGCGCCGCGGCGAACCAAGCCAAGGCTTCCTGCACCTGGTTGTCGGAAATCTGCCCTTTCGACCAGTTGGCCCGGGGCTGCACCCCGCGGGCCGTGTTGACGCCGTACACCGCTAGGCCCGGCGCCAGATGAGTCTGGAAACGGGCTGGGCCGATGGCGCGCTCATAGCGGGCGAAGGGGGAGAACACGCGATCATACCAGGCGAGATATGGAGCGTCGTGATTGCCCGGCGTCACCAGCCTGGGTTCAGGAAGCTGCTTAAGCCACGCGGCGGCGGACGCGAACTCGCCCTTCTCTCCGAAGCGGGTCAGGTCGCCGGAGACCACCACCAGATCAAGCTGGTCAGCGGCCAGGCACTGCGTCGCCGCGGCCACCGCCTCGACGTTCTCGCCGCCGAAATGGATGTCGGACAGGTGGGCGATGCGCATCAGCTCGCCGCCTTGGTCGTCTCATCGGCGCCATCGCCGCCGGCTTCGGCTTGCTTGGGGGGGGCCAGCACGCGCGTGACCGCGCTCTTCCAGCTCACCTGCACGCTGGCCTTCAGACGCGCTGGCTCGCCGTCCAGTACGGCCGGTATGCCGCTCGACGCCCAGACCCTTGCCTGCCGGCAGGCCAAGGCCTCGACCGCGGGATCGTTGCGCCAATCGCCTATCACGCTGTGCAGTCCGATCCGCAACGCCTCGGCCACGCCGGCTGGATCCAGCACCGCGGCCTCCAGAAACTGGTCGTCATCATTTAGAGCGCGCGAGGCCATGGGGCACATGAAGGTGATGGCCTCTGCCTTGCCGCGCGCCGCGCCGTCGAGGCTGTAGCGCAGGCGTCCGGAAAAGGCGCGGCGCCACGCTCGACGGGCGCGGTGGAAGGCGATCACCGGGCGCCCCTCGCGCATCGCCTCGCGGGCCGGCGCCAGCAAGGCTCCGGAGCCAAGGATGGCGGCCACCAGGAATAGGCGGCCGTCCACCACGCCACCGCCCAGCGTGCGTTCCTCACCGTGTTCAAGGGTAGCCCGCAGGGCCGCCTTCCAGTCGGTGGTGCCGTAGACCGCCTTGGGCAGCATGTTCATGGTCCCGCCCGGCAAGGGCGCGATCATCGGCCCGTCCATGCCGCAAAGCTCGGCCGCGGCGCGAGCTGTGCCGTCCCCGGCCAGAATCACCAGCAGGTCCGGAGCACGGTCGATGGCCGCCTGCAGGCAGCCCCCCAGGTCCCCGCCCTCAGGCACGCACACATTGGTCTTACCGCCGAACTCGGCCAGCAAGGCGCGCGCCTCATCGGGCGCAGCGACTCCGACACTGCCGGAGGCGGTGTTGGCGACAAGTTCGATACTGCGGATGTTGGCCCCCACGTAGGGCCTCAGCTTTCCGTCTGGCGGAAGGTCTTGGCCTTCAGGTCACGTGCAGCGTCCATGACCACGGGCTGAGCACGATTGGTGGCCAGGGCCAAGCCATGATCGACGATCCCGCCACTGCGGGCGAAGGATCCCTCCTTGATCGCCAGGGCCAGCACCAGGCTGCCCACCAGGGCGGCGGCGAAGGTGAGAGTCATCATGATCGGGTGACGCTTGCGCGCCTTGCGCTCGTCACGGCGGCCGCGCTCATAGGCGTTGCGAACCTCGTGCTCTTCGGGCGCCAGGGCCTCGGTCGAAATCGTGTCGCGGCGCTTCCACAGCATGGTCGTGGTCTCCGGTCGCTGGTTGGACCTACGAAACGGTGGAGGCTGTTGGGGGTTCCCCTTGCGGCGGCGAACGCGAAGCGTCGCCATGCGTTGCTGCTTTGGATGGCTATGCTGCGGCGCTGGGCTATTGTGGCGGCTTGTTCCTATAGGGTGTGGCTCATGACGATGGTTCATGGATTTGGCGCGGCGGTTCTGGTGGTGGCGGTCCTGGGGGCTGGCTGCACGACGATGACCAGCGCCCGCGACCGCATTGTCACGCGTGAGGCGAGATGCGCCGACGTGACGACGGAGATTTACTTCGAACCTGACTCCGCCGAGGTCACCAAGGAGGGCCGCGCCGTCCTGCGGGCCGCCGCCGACCAGGCCAAGGGCTGTCAGGTGGACAAGGTTCTGGTGATGGGGCTGGCCGACGCGGCCGGCGCACCCGCCGCCAACCTGGAACTGTCCCGGCAGAGGGCGTCTTCCGTCACCCAGGCGCTGGCCGCCAGCGGCCTGCCCGCCGCCGAGTTCGATCTGAGCGCCGCAGGCCAGGCCGGCTCCACGACCACCGGCGGCGACAATCGGCCCCTGCGCCGTCGCGCCGACGTCACCCTCAAGCTCTCCAACCCGCGGACGTAGCCGGCAGGGCGCAAAGAAAGGACGGCTCCGGGGGGGAGCCGCCTTGAAGGTGTGCACATCGAGAATGGGGTGCGAAGGCGGCAGACCGGCGTGTGCGCCGGTCTCAAGTCGGGGGGGGCGTCGCCGCCTTCGCAGATATCAAACTCACCGCAGAATCCTTTGTTCCAGGTCTGCGAGCGTTTTTTTCGGAATCTATTTCGCCGCCAGATCCACCGCCGGCATCGAATCGAACTCCGCCTTGCTGAGGGGAATCACAAAGCGGTCGCCGTCCGCGCTTAGGGCTTTGTAAGGCAGGCTGCGCGGGCCGGTTGGGCGGGCGCCTTTCGGCTGAACCAGAATCTGCAGCGGACCTCCGTCAGCGCCGACGATCACCTTGGTGATTGTCCCCAGCACCACGCCATCAGCGGCGCGCACTTCGCGACCTTCCAGGGAGGCGCCTTGCGCAGAGGCGAGGTTGGCGAAGGCGAACATGAGACCGGCGGCGACACCGGCGGCGAGAAGGTACCTGGGCTTGATCATGATGCTCAATAGATAGGGAGGCCGGGGCCTCATTGCGACCCATCCTGGCGCCGCGCACCTGAACCGTCGATGAGCGGGAACAGCAGCACCGCTGTGGCGTTGACCAGATGCGAGCGTCCGGCTCGCGTCGAACTCGAGGGTCCCCCATGATCCGCGCCTTTGATGCGCCCACCAAAGACGTGGTCATCTTCACCGCGCCGAGTCCTCGCCAGCGCCAGGCGCGCCGCCGCTCGGCCGCCATTGCGGTGATTCTCGCGATCGCCTTCGCGGGCGGCCTGATCGGCCATCTCAGCGCTCGCGACATCGCCGGCCCGGCCCCCGCCAGTCCGTTCAGCTATTTCCCGAACTAAGGAGCCACCCCCATGGCCGTCCTCTCACGCAATTCCGACCAGCCCGTTCTGAACGCCACCCGCGCCCGTCAGGGCCGAATCGGTCGTCACGTCTTCTGGGTGCTCATGGTCTCCACGGCGCTCGCCGCCATGGCCCTGTTCGGCGCCTGGACCTGGCAGGCCGACAACCTCGCCTCCACCGAGGTCAATAACGCGCGTCAGCCCGCCGATGCTCAGATTTTCGACGCCGGGGCTCCGGCGGAGAACACCCAGCAGACCTCGCCCGACGCCCCGCGATAGGGTTTTCGCACGGTCCTAATGCAAAACGGCCGCCCAGGGGGCGGCCGTTTTCATATCTGGATGTGGGCGAATCAGAGAACCGACTGCCCCCGCACCGCGCGGATCACGAAGCTCGCAATCAGCAGCACCAGGAAGACGACAAGCAGCACCTTGGCCACGGTGGCGGCCAATCCCGCGAGTCCCATGAAGCCCAGAAGGCCCGCCACGATGGCAAGGACGGCGAAGGTCAAGGACCAGCCCAGCATGAAATCTACTCCGCAAACCGTGGCCTCGCTCGACGCGGCGGCCTGAAGACGAAAACGCCGGCGCGAGGCCGACGTTCCGCTCAAGCCATGGCTCGAAGAATTAGGCGGCTTGCTTGGCGTTCCGAGGATGGAAGAACAAGGCTTGGCCGATCGCCGCCTTCACCGTTTCGGGCTGGAAGGGTTTGGTGATCAGGAAGGTGGGCTCGGGGCGCTCGCCGGTCAGCAGTCGTTCCGGGAAGGCGGTGATGAAGATCACCGGCACGTCATAACGAGCCAGGATGTCCTTCACGGCGTCGATTCCAGAGGAGCCATCGGCCAGCTGGATGTCGGCCAGCACCAGACCAGGGACCTTGCGGTTGACGGCGTCGACCGCCTCGGTTCGGGTGGCGGCGATATCCACCACGGTATGGCCCAGTTCGGTGACCAGAGCCTCGATGTCCGCGGCGATCACCGGCTCGTCCTCGATGATCAGGACGTCGGTGGCCAATTCGGCGTCGATCTCCGCCTGCGCCTCACCGATCAGTCCCTCCACCTCGGCGAAGTCGGCGCCCAGGATCTGGGCGGCCTCCGACGGGGTGAAGCCCTCAAGGGCGGTCAGCAGGAAGGCTTGGCGCGACCGTGGCGCGATCCGCATCAGCCGGCCGCTGGCGTCGTCGCCCGTGACGTCGTTATCCCGGGGCTCAAGCTTGGCGCCTGTGCTCAGCCAGATGGCGTGGAAAACGTGATAGAGCGCCACCCGCGGGGTGAGATTGGCTTCAAGGACCCGCTCGCCGGCCGCCAGGGCCTCCAGCGCGACACGGACATAATGATCACCGGTGGTTTGATCCCCGGTAAGGGCGCGGGCATAGCGGCGCACATAAGGAAGATGCGGCGCCAGTCGGGCTAGCAGACTCAAGATTATACCCTCCCCGTTAAGGAACACGCGACCGCAGCGGGACAACTCGCCCGTTAGCGCTCACCATAGCGCCGGAAACGTCGCTGTGGGGAACCGGTTCCCTAAGACGTGCGTTTTCTCCATCCTAAGGCGTGATCATGGGAACCGGAACCGGAGCGGGGCGTTGACGGGCGACGATGACCAATCGAGGGGGCAAGCGCCGCGCAAGCGGGGCGCCGAGGACATGATCGAACCAGTATCCAATGTGGACCCACGGAAAGTCTCCGCGGTCCTGGACGAAGCGCGACTTCGGCAACAGGCCATCGGCGCGCGCCTGCGTCAGATGTTTGACGAGGTCGTGAACGAACCGGTCCCCGACGAATTCCTCGATATCCTCCGCAAGGCTGACAAGCGTACCTCGGAGAACGGCTGATGGCCGGGGACGATTCCAAGAACGCCAACCGCTCGCCCGCGGATGACGAGGCGTTCAAGCGCGAACTCGTCAAACTTATCCCTCACCTTCGCGCCTTCGCGCGCACCCTGGCCGGAGAACCGGCCGGCGCGGACGATCTGGCGCAGGACGCCATGATGAAGGCGTGGGACGCGCGCAACAGCTTCCAGATGGGCACCAACATGAAGGCCTGGACCTTCATGATCTTGCGCAATCAGTTCTATTCCGAGAAACGCCGGTCCTGGCGTCAAAGCCAGCTCGACCAGGAAGCCGCCGAACGCACCTTGGTGGCGGTGGACGACCCTGAGGCGCCCGTCGCCTTGGACGAACTGCGCCTGTCGCTCGCCATGCTGCCAGCAGAGCAGCGCGAAGCGCTGGTGCTGGTGGGCGCCGGGGGGTTCGCCTACGAGGAGGCCGCTGAAATCTGCAACTGCGCGGTCGGCACCGTGAAGAGCCGCGTCAGCCGCGCGCGGCGCGCCCTGCATGCGATCCTCGACGACGGGGCCTATGATCGTGATGGTGGGGCCGCAGGCGACGCGATGCGCTCCATCCTGGCGGATGCGGAGCGCCTCTCTAGCGCCCGCTAGGCGACGGGCAAGACATGATCACATCCCCCTGGGGTTCTCTGTCGACGATCCGGGTGCGCCTTACCGCGGCGCTGGCCGCGGCTCTGTTGCCGGTGCTGATCCTCGGTGCCATCCAGTCCTCCATGGCGTTCCGACGAGAGGGCGAGATCGTCCGCCAGAACCTCGCCGCCTCGGCCGAGCGCAGCGCCGCCACGGCGCGGGCGCGGATGGAGGCCGCCGACATCCTGCTGGAAACCCTGGCGCCGGCGTCCGTCGGCTTCCAATGCGCCCAGCGTCTGGCCGAGGTCACCCAGCGCATACCCGGCTATTCAAACCTGATTCGATTCGACCGGAGAGGCCGGGTCGCCTGCGCCGCCCACGATGTTCCCGCTGACCCGAGCCGCGCCGAGCGCCCCTGGTTCCAGCAGCTCGCCAAGGGCGACAACCTTGTGGTCACCCGCGATCCCGGCGCGGTCTATGGCCGTGAGCCGGTGCTGCTGGCGGCGGTCCGCTCGACCGACCCCAAGGTCGGCTTCGACGGCGCCCTGGTGGCGGTGATCTCCCTGCAGAGCCTCGCTCCGCGCCTGTCCGACCGCTCCCTGCCCGACGAGGCCGAGGTGGCCCTGGCCGACAGGCAGGGTCATTACATGAACTTCACAGACAGGGAGGCCTTCCCCGACCTGCCCAGCGCCTGGCGAGCCCGCGCCGACGCCAAGGGGTCGGTGGTCTGGTACGCGCAGGACCGGCGCGGCGAGCGCCGGGTCTACTCCGCCGCCCCGCTGGTGGGCGACGACCTCTATGTGATCCTGTCGGCCAAGTCCCAGGGCCTGTTCTCCTGGGCGCGGCTTAACCCCCTGACCGGCCTGCTCTTCCCCATCCTGACCTTCGTGCTGGCGCTGGTGGCGGTGCTGGTGGTGACCGACCGGGTGGTGATCCGCTGGATCGCCTATCTGCAACGGATCGCGGCGCTCTATGCCCGGGGCCGCCTGACGGTGCGTCCGGTCCAGGCCGAACAGGCGCCCCCGGAAATCCGCGACCTGGCCGAAACCCTGGAGCAGATGGCCGACGCCATCGTTGGGCGCGACGCCACCCTGCGCGACAACCTGGCCCAGAAGGACGCGCTGATGCGCGAGATCCATCACCGGGTGAAGAACAACCTGCAGGTCATTTCCTCGCTGCTGAACATGCAGCAGCGCGCCCTCACCGACCCAGCCGCCCGGGCGGCCATGTCCGACACCCGCCAGAGGATCACCGCGCTCGCCCTCATCTATCGCGCTCTGTACCAAGGCCCCGACCTGAAAAAGGTGGACCTGCGCCCCTTCCTGGAGGAGCTGACCGCCCAGCTCATCTCCGCCGAGGCCCTGCACGGGGCCCCGGTGAAGACCGAGATGCATGTGGACGCCCTGGTGATCGACCCCGACAGGCTGGCGCCGCTCGCCCTGTTCGCCGTCGAGGCGATCACCAACGCCCAGAAGCACGCCTTCGCGGGTCGAGGCGGCACGCTGACGGTCACCTTCAAGGTGCATGGCGACGAGGCGGAGCTGGATATCAGCGACGACGGGCAGTCCAGCAATGACGTGCTTACGGCGTCCGGCGTGGGCCGGACCCTGATGACCGCCTTCGCCCGTCAGCTGCGCGGCAAGACCGAACTGGTCCGCAATGAAACCGGCGGCGTGACCGTACGGCTCGTCTTCCCGACCCCCGGCCTCGAAAATACAGTGAAGCCTGACGACCAATCAGGGAACCAGGTCGCAGCCTGACCGTTCGTCTCCCGCAAGTTCAACATCCCCCGGGGAGACACCCATATGCGTAAGCTCGCTCTATTGGCCGTTGTGGCCGCCACCTTCGCCATTTCGGCCTGCAACACCCTGTCGGGCGCCGGCCAGGACGTGTCCGCCGCCGGTTCGGCTGTGACCAACACCGCCGAAGACGCTAAGCGCTAAGCCCGTTTCAAGGCCTGGAAGTCCCGCCGCAGTCTCTGCGGCGGGATTTTTCGTGGGCGAAGGTTCAGTCGCCGCCGAACCAGACGAAGGCCCGGTTGAGCTTCTGGCCCATGGCGGCGATCGCCCCGTCCAGCACAGTCTCCTCAGCCCCGCCGGCCTGGACCCGCTCCAGGGCCTTGGCGTCGATCCGCCCATCGAAGCTGACCTCTCCCAGCACATCGTCCCGGCCATGGAAGCTCAGTTGCTCGGCGGTGATCCTGTAGGCCGTGGGCAGAACGCGGCGACTGACCTCATGATAGGTCTGTCCCAGCTCGTTCTCCCGCTGGGGGCTGGTCACGTCGTCGAACTCCAGCATCACCGGAGCGTAGTTGGGCGAGATCCTCTGGCCCTTTTCGTAGCTGGCGAACTCTTCCGGCGAGCCCAGGTGCAGCTGGCGGAGCTTGAAGTTTCCGAACTGGATGGGCGCCTTGGGGAAATAATAGCCAAACAGGTTGAGGCCTGGCTGATGGAAGAAGCCGGTCAAACGCGCGGCGGGCGCCGGGGTCTCGACGGGTGCTGGCGGCGCGACAGGCGGTGTCGGCTGTCCTGGAGAGACCGGCGCGGACGGCTCCTGAGTCGGCTTGTTGCAGCTGGCCAGGGCCAGGGTTGCGGCCAGGATCGCGGCGGTCGCGGACAACAGGCGCTTGGACATCAAAGAATCCCCCGAGTGATGGGGGCAGTCTAGGTGGTGTGACTCCGCCTGTCAGGCGGCGGCGCGAAAGGAAGGATTGCGGGCGTAGAGCCCAGGTCGCCCGCTGACCGGCTGGAAGGCCTCGGAGAGGCCGGTGGAGGTCTCCCCCAGGCCCAGAAACAGGAAGCCATCTGGGCTCAGCGCCCGGGCCAGGTTCTCCAGCAGGCGGGCCCGCATCGGCTCCACCAGGCCGTTCAGGACATATCGGCAGAAGATCACGTCGAAGCGGCCGGCGGCCGAGAGGTCGGCCACCAGGTTGATGCGCCGCCAGCGGACCATCTGACGGATCCGCGGGGCGAGCGCCCACATCTCGTCGGCCTTCTCGAAGTGGCGCACCAGCTGGCGGATCGGCAGGCCGCGCTGGATCTCGAACTGGGTGTAGAGGCCGGTCTGCGCCTTTTCCAGGGCGCGCTCGGAGAGGTCCGAGGCGAACAGCTCCAGTTTGGCGCCCGGAATCAGGGCCCGCTGGTCCTCGATGGTCATGGCCAGGGAATAGACTTCCTGGCCCGAGCCGCAGGCCGCGCTCCAGATGCGGATGGGCTCGCCGTCGCGTAGGCGCGCAAGGGTGGGCAGGATCTCGTCCCGGAACAGAACGAAGGGCGCGCGGTCGCGGAAGAAGGCGGTCTCACTCGAGGCCATGCACTCGACGATCGCCCAGGCCAGCCGGTCTTCACGCTTGGCGCGCAGGGCGGCGATCATGTCGTCGATGGAGCCGAAGTTCTCGCGCCGGGCGACCGGGCCCAGACGGCTCTCCAGCAGGTAGGTCTTGTCCGGGTCCACGAAGAGCCCCGCACGGGACGCGCAGAGCTGGACCACCAGATCGATGTCCTCGGACCTCATGCCAGTCCGGCCTCAGCGAATTTCGAAGCGATGATGTCGCCGTCGAAGGGCTTCATAATGTACTCGTTGGCTCCGCAGTCCAGCGCCTCGCGGATGCGTTCGAGATCATTCTCGACGGTGCAGAACACCACGGTGGGCTTGTCCCCACCCGGCTCCAGGCGCAGGTGTCGCAGGAATTCGATGCCCGTCATCACCGGCATGTTCCAGTCCAGCAGCACGGCGTCAGGCATGGCCGCCCGGCACCAGGCAAGCGCCTCCAT
>NZ_JANPJP010000205.1:0-1609 GCF_031425575.1 Phenylobacterium sp. | reverse complement strand
GGCGGCCTCGGCCCGGACCTCAAACCAGAAGGTCGAGCCCTGTCCCTCGACAGACGTGAATCCGGTCTGGCCGTACATCATTTCGGCCAGCTTCTGGGTAATGGCCAGGCCCAGGCCCGAGCCCCCAAACTTGCGCGTGGTGGAGGCGTCAGCCTGGTTAAACCTGCCAAACATCCGCGGCTGGGCGGCCGCCGCGATCCCCACGCCGGTGTCTTCGACCTCGAAGCGCAGCACACCCGCGTCGGCGCGTCGGCAGCGGACCACCACATGACCCTTCTCGGTGAACTTCACCGCATTGCCCACCAGGTTGAACAGCGCCTGGCGCAGACGGACCGGATCTGACCACACCCAGCCCAGGGTCGGGTCGGCGTCGATGATCACCTTCAGGCTCTTGGCCTCGGCCTGCGGCTCCAGCAGCCGCACGACACCGCGCACCAGGGCCGCCGGGTCGACGGGTTCACTGGACAACTCCAGGTGTCCCGCTTCGATCTTGGAGAAATCGATCACGTCGTTGAGCAGTTCGGCCAGCATCTGGCCACAGGTGAGCGCCTCGAGCAGCAACTCCCGCCCTGACGTCGTCAACGCTTCGGTCTTGAGCAGGTGCAGCACCCCCATCACGCCGTTCAGCGGCGTGCGGATTTCGTGGCTCATATCGGCCAGGAAGGCGGCCTTGGCCTCGGCGGCGTCTTCGGCCGCGCGCTGAGCCTCGATGAGCGCCAGTTCCTGCCGCTTGGCGGCGTCACAGTCCTGGATCAAGCCCACCGCCTTCTGCCAGCGGCCCTTGCGCGACACCTGCAGGTGGTGGTGGACGCGCACCCAGCGCTCGGACCCGTCGGGCCGCACGATCCGCGCTTCGAAGCTTTCGCCCGGTCCGGTCTCACCCCGATGCAGGCTGCGGAACGCGGCGCGCACATGGTGCAGATCGTCAGTATGAAATCCCGGATACCGGAGCTCGCACGCCTCCTCATAGCTCGACCCGCTCTGGCCGGTGATCCGTTCGAACTCCGGCGAGCACCAGAAGGTCTTCTTCACATGGTCGATCTCGTAGGCGCCGGCCTCGGCCGCCTGCAGCGCCAGGTTCAGCCGGCTGGCGGTGGCCTGCACCTCGCGTCGCGCCCGTCGCATCTGCTGTTCGCCCCGGCGGGCGGCGTCACGCGCCTTGGCCAACGCGGTGATGTCTTCCGATATCCCCTTCAGGCAATAGACGTTCCCGGCGCGCCGCTCAGGGCGCACCGTCACCCGCATGGTCATCCATCGGCCGTGGGCCCGGATACGGTGCTCGATCTTTGCCGGCTGGCCGGTTTCGAAGGACTTGGCCATGGCGCGGCGCATTGGCTCAAGATCGCGTGGATGGATCAATTCGTAGAAGCGGTCAGGTGTCCACGTGACTTGCGGGTCAAAGCCGATCAGCTCCACCAGCTCCTCTGACCACCAGATCGTGTTGGCGGCCAGGTCGAACTCCCAGATTCCGATGCCCGCCGACGCGCCCAGCACCTTGCGGGTGCGCCGGGCGTCCTCGATCTCCTCCCGCGCCGCGCGCTGGGCGGTGGCGTCGTACATGGTCACAATGTGTGACCCGTCCGGCATCAACTGGCGCCGAGAGGCATAC
>NZ_JANPJP010000204.1:0-8369 GCF_031425575.1 Phenylobacterium sp. | reverse complement strand
AAGACGCCAAGCTTCACTGTGTCAGGGGTATCGGATGAGCGTTGGCGAGCAGGCCCTTGAGCCTAACGAGAAGATCGCCTCGATCATCACCGCCGAACTTCTCCTACGCATCGCCTGCAGCATGAACAAGGAGTTCGGAGCCGATTACAACGGCTTCGTCGTCTATCTGACGATCCTGGCCACCAGCGTCGGTCGGGTCTTTCGGGCGGAAGGCTACGATCCGGAGGTGGACCCCGACCTCGTAGGCCTTGTGAATGTTCCGGGCATCTCCCGCGCTGGAAGCTCTCGGACCACGGGCATTCCCAAGGAGACCGTGCGCCGCAAGGTCGAGGATCTGATGGCCAGGGGCCTGGTGCGCGAGAGCAGCCGCGATGGGTCGCTGAAGCCGAACTTCGAGGCCCCTGCCCCCAATTTCACCGACCACATCACCCGCAACACCATCTCGATCCGCCGGTTCGGTCGCGAGCTGCGGCGCCACGCGGGCATGGAGCTCTAGGGCAGCTTCAACTCGCCGGCGGCGATGGCTCGCAGGGTCTCGACGAAGAACAAGGGCTCCAGGGCGGTGATCTGCGCCTCCAGGCTGTCGACCGTCTCGCCGAGGGCCAGGGTCAGTTCGCGGCGGGCCAGGGCCGGCCCCCGATCATACTCCTCGTCCACCAGATGGATCGTGGCCCCGCTGGTAATTGCGCCCGCGGCGATCACCGCCTCATGGACCCGGCGGCCGTACATGCCCTCGCCGCCGAACTCCGGCAGCAGGCCCGGGTGGATGTTGACGACCCGGTGCTGGTAGCGGGCCAGGGTCGCGGGCCCCAGCTTGCGCAGGTAGCCCGACAGCACCACCAGTTCGACGTCCGCGGCCTCCAGGGCGTCGCGCAGGGCGATATCCGCGGCGGCCGGATCACGTTCCGTGGGAATGCAGAGGTTGGGCAGGCGGTGTTCCTGAGCGAAGGCCAGCGCGCCGCTGTTGCGGTTGTTGCTGACGATCAGCCGCGCCTCGGCCGGCAGTCCGCCGGCGGCTATCGCCTCGACAATCGCGCGAAACGACGACCCGTTTCTTGACGCGAGGAAACCCAGCTTAAGCCGCAGAGACATCAGGAGAATTCGCTGCTGATCTGATGTTCGAAGCGCAACCCGTCAAAGGCCGGTTCGACACCTTCCGGCAGTTTGGAGCGCAGGTCGTCGTAGTCCAGGTCGATATGCATGTTGGTCAGGATCGTACGCCGGGGCTTTACGCGCGCCACCCACTCGAGGGTCCGTTCGACATGTGCGTGGGTCGGGTGCGGCGTCCAGCGCAGCGCGTCGACGATCCAGACATCGAGGCCGGCCAGGGCTTCGAAGGCCGCCTCGTCCAGGTTCACGACATCGCTGGAATAGGCCACGCCGCCAAACCGGTAGCCCACCGAACGAACCCCGCCATGGTCCTGATCGAAGGTGACGATAGGGATCACGCCCGATGGCCCGGTTACGGTCCAGGTCTCGCCGTGCGCCGGGATCGGCCTCAGGTCGGCGATGCCGGGATAGCCGCCCTCCCCCTCGAAGATGTAGCCAAAGCGCCGCCGGGCGGATACCGCGGTGGCCTCATCGGTATGGCAGGGAATGCGCGCCCGCTGGCGGATGAAGAAGGCGCGGATATCGTCGATGCCGTGGATCTGGTCGGCGTGGTCGTGGGTCAGCAGCACGGCGTCCAGGCGCCTGGCGCCCGCATCCGAGGTCTGGCTCACCAGGTCCGGCGAGGTGTCCACGATCAGGGTTGTGGATGTTTCCGGCGTGTCGCCAGTGCGCCGCACCAGCAGCGAGCAGCGGCGGCGGCGGTTCTTCGGATTGGCCGGATCGCAGGCGCCCCAGTCGCCGTCGGCCCGCGGCACGCCCCCGGACGAGCCGCAGCCGAGAATAGTGAACTCAAGGGCCGCGCTCACGGCCGCGGGATCCGCTGGAACAGGTTGAAGAAGGCGTCCTCGGTGCGCTGCTCGGCCTCGTCGCGGCCCCAGCCGCGGATCTCCGCCAGCTTGACCAGGACGTCTGGCAGATAGGCGGGCTCATTGCGCCGCCCCCGGTGCGGGACCGGGGCCAGATAAGGGCAGTCGGTCTCCACGATGATCCGATCGGCCGGCATCTCGCGCACCACGGCGCGGACGTCCTCAGCCGCCTTGAAGGTGGCGATTCCGGAGACCGAGAACCAGGCGCCCAGCGACGCGCATCGCTTCGCGAGTCCGGCCCCGGACGTGTAGCAGTGCATCAGAAGCGGGAATGCGCCCTTGGCGTGCTCTTCCTCCAGAATGTCGCCCATGGCCTGGTCGGCCTCGCGCGTATGAACCACCAAAGGCAGGCCGGTCTCGCGCGCCGCAATGATGTGCTGGCGGAACACCGCAGCCTGGATCTCGCGGGGGCTGAGGTCGTAGTGGAAATCCAGCCCGCACTCGCCGACACCCACAACTCGCGGATCGACGGCGAAGTCGATCAGGGTCTGAGCCCTGAGGTCGGTGTGGTCCTTTGCCTCATGCGGATGCGCGCCCACCGTGCACCAGATGTCGGGGTGATCCGCCAGCGCCCGAACCGCCGGAAAGTTGGAGATCTTGTCGCAGATATTGACCATCAGCCCGACGCCGGCAGCGCGCGCGCGGTCGATCACCGCGTCGCGGTCCTCGTCGAATTGCGGGGCGTGCAGGTTTACGTGACTGTCGATCAGCATGACGGGCTCAGGCGCGCGCGGCGTCACGCAGTTCGGAAAGCGCCGTGAACAGGGCGTCGGCGCGGTCGAGGTTCACGGCTTCAACCTCGCGCGGCAGGCGCTGGAGCGTCTCCCATGCCGAGGCCCAGCGATCAAGGCCGCTGTGGCCGTCCACTGCCTGGGCCAGGACACGGGCATGGACGCGCTCCGCCAGGCGTTCGAACAGCAGGTTGAACTGGGTCGCGCCCTCCCCGCCCCGGAAGTGGTCGGCCAGGGACAGGGCCGCAGCCTCGTCCACCTGGGGCAGGTCGCGCAGCAGCTCCTTGGCGGCGTCGTCGATGGCGACGGCGCCGGCGTTGGCCAGGGCCCAGGCCCGCCCAGGCGCGCCCACCGACATGCGGGCCAGGCGGATGGCCTCCTCGGGGTTGGCGCTGGTGTGCGATTGGACGAAGGCGGCGGTTGCGGCTTCCGACATGCCGTTGAAGGTCAGCCTGCGGCAGCGCGAGCGGATCGTGGGCAGCAGCCGGCCCGGCGAATGGGAGACCAGCAGCAGCACACCGCTGGGGGGTGGCTCTTCGAGGGTCTTGAGGACGGCGTTGGCGCTGTTGGCGTTCAGATCGTCGGCGGCGTCGATGATCGCCACCCGATGTGGGGCGTTGGCGGGAGATTTTGAGAAGAACTCCGACAGCTTGCGCGCCTCGTCCACCGGAATGACCTTGCGCGGCTTGCCGTCCTCACCCACGCGCTCCAGCACCAGGATGTCGGGATGGGAGCGCGCCATCATCTGGCGGCTGACGGGATGAGCCGGATCGGCGCCTAGCGCGCCGTAGTCAGGGGCTGGTGGCGCGCCCAGCAGACGGCGAGCCGCCCGGTACGCGAATGTGGCCTTTCCGACGCCTTCCGGTCCGGTGAGCAGCCAGGCGTGGTGCAGGCGGCCCCGCGCTCGGCTGGCCTCGAACGACTCTTCGGCCGCTTCGTGGCCTTGCAGCCGAAAGACATCGCGCGGATGGGGGATATCCTCAGCCATGGACCGGCAACCGTGCGGCCACAGCGGTCCAGACGGCGGCCTCGACGGCCTCCATGGTGTCGCCGGCCTCCACCAGGACGCACCGGTCCGGCTCAATGGCGGCGATGTCGCGGAAGGCGGCCCTCAGGCGTTCGTGGAAGGCGACGCCCTTGGATTCGAACCGCGTTTCGGCGTGCCCTGAAGCCTCGGCATGGGCCTCGGCGCGGGCCAGGCCCACCTCGACCGGCAAATCGAAGACCAGGGTCAGGTCCGGCCGAACCTCCGCCAGGACGTGGTTCTCCAGAGCCGCGATCAGATCCGGCGCCACACCCCCGGCCCCGCCTTGGTAGGCGCGGGTTGAATCGGCGAACCGGTCGCACACCACCCAGGCGCCGCGCTCGAGCGCCGGAACAATCGTCCGTTCGATGTGATCGCGTCGGGCGCCATACATCAGCAGGGTCTCGGTCACCGGGCTCCAACGGTCGGCGGAGCCGGTCAGGACCAGGGCGCGGATCGCCTCGGCGCCCGCGGAGCCCCCCGGCTCGCGGGTGGCGACGACCTCGATCCCGCGCGCCTCCAGGCGCGCCACGAGGCGTCGGACCTGGGTGGATTTCCCAGCGCCCTCTCCGCCTTCGAAGGTGATGAACTTGCCGCGCGACACCGGCGCAACATGGCCGGTTCGCGCGGTTTGTCGAGGCCTAGAAGGGCCTCAGGACCCGGGCCTCGGCAAAACCGTAGGACGCCACCTTGTCGCGCAGTCCCCAGGCCTCCCCCTCGTCGACGCCGCCCTGCAGGACGACCCGATAGAGGGTGACGCCGTCAGGCCGCTGCACGGGCTCGATGACGGCCTGTCCCGCGGTGGAGAGCTGATCGGCGACCCGCTGGGCGTTGCTGCGATCACTGAAGGCGCCGGCCTGAACCCTGTAGGCGCTGGCTCGCACGACGGCCGGCGCGCTGGCGTAGACCGGCGCCGCCGAGGACACGGGCGGGATCGGGCTCGACGCTATCGCCGCCCCGGTGATCGGCGGCAGGCTGGCGGCGGCCACCGCGACCGGCGCCGGCGGTGTGTAGGCCGGCAGCGGGGCGGGATAGGCCGGAGGCGGAGCCGCAGCGGCGGCGCTGCTGGCGTACCGCAGACCAGGGTCAGGGCCGCCCAGGGTCGCGAGACCCACATACTTCACCCGCACGTTGGCGAGGCCCTTGCGGTCATAGCCGAGCTGGCGCGCGGCCTCGTGGCTGAGATCGATGACCCGCCCCCCCACGAAGGGCCCGCGGTCGTTGACCCGCACCTGCAGGGTCTTGCCGTTGTCGAGATTGGTCACTTCGACCATCGAGGGCAGCGGTAGAGTTGGGTGCGCCGCCGACACGGCGTTCATGTCGAAGGTCTCGCCATTGGCCGTCGGCTTCATGTGGAAGTCGGCACCGTACCAGGAGGCGGTGCCGGTGGCGTTGTAGTGCGGATCTTCGTGCGGCACGTACCAGACACCGGCCACCTGATAGGGCGAACCGACCTTGTAGCGTCCCCCGGTCCCTGTCGGCGCCTTGCCGCCCGTGGCGTCAGGCAGCTTTCCGGCCAGCCTGGGCTGCGGCGTCGCGCAGGCCGCCAGGGCGACGCCGGCCACAAGGACGAGAGCGAGGTTGCGCGCAGTAGCGCTGTGGCGATGGGCGTTCATGGGCCGCAGATCCTTCTTCCCACGCACCCCCCAGCACGCGGTTCTGGCATGGAGAGTGCCTGTAAGGATTTGCGCGACGGTTAAGGAAGAAGGTTAATTCGTTAAGCCTGCGCCGAATCCCCGCCGCACATATACTTTCGCGAGTGGGGGGCGGAGTTCGCGCATCGCGGTATGCGAACCGGCGCGCCCCGATCCTTTGCGAGGTCCGGCATGTCGATCTGGGATTGGCTTCTGAATCCTTCGGGCCTGACCCCGCATGGCTTCTGCCTGAGCTGGGCGCCTGGCCTGGTGACCATCCACGTCGTCGCCGATGTGTTGATCGGTCTGTCCTACTTCTCCATTCCCTTGGCGATCGCCGCCTTCGTCCGGCGTCGACAAGATCTGAAGTATGGATGGGTGGCCTACCTGTTCGTGGCCTTCATCGTGGCCTGCGGGACCACTCACCTGATGGCCATCCTGACGCTCTGGGTGCCGGCCTACGGGATTGAGGGGCTGATCAAGATGGCCACCGCCATCCTGTCCATCGCCACCGCCGCCATCCTCTGGCCGCTGATCCCCCGCGCCGCCGCCCTGCCCTCGGTGGCGCAGCTGGAGCAGTTGAACCTCCGGCTGCGGGAGAGCGAAGCCGAGGCGCGGCTGTCCAATCTGGAGCTCGAGCGCCGTGTCGCCGAACGCACGGCCCAGCTGGAGCGGGCCAACGCCCAGTTGACTGTAGCCCTGGCCGAACGCACCCAGGCCCAGCAGGCGCTGGCGCGCAATGAGGCCGAGTATCGCGCCAGCTTCGAGGCCGCGGCGGTGGGCAATATCCAGACCGACCCCCTCACCGGCAAGTACATCCGCGTCAACCGCGCCTTCGCCCACATGGTGGGCTACGAACCGGAGGATCTGATAGGCCAGGACGGCTTGGGCTTCACCTGGCCTGAGGACCGCGACGAGGGGCAGGCAGTGTATGCCCGGCTCCTTTCGGGCGAGGTCACCGCCTATCACCGTGAGAAGCGCTATCTGCGCCGAGACGGACAGCCGGTCTGGGGGCGTCTGTCGGGATCTATCGTCCGGGACCCGGAAACCAATGCGCCGCTGCTCTCCATTGGGGTCGTCGAGGACATCGATGAACGCCACAAGGCCCAGGCCGCCCTGGAGACCGCCAAGCGGGACCTCGAAGTCATGGTGGAGGCCCGCACAGCGGCGCTCGGCCAGCGCGACCTCCTGCTTCGGGAGGTCTATCACCGCGTGAAGAACAACCTTCAGATCGTCGACAGCCTCCTGGTGATGCAGGCCCGGCAGGTTTCCGACCGAGGGGCCAAGGAGGCGCTCTTGAGCTTGCGCAGCCGGGTCTACGCCCTGGGTCTCGTTCACCATCAACTGATGGGATCGGCGAACCTCAGCACCTTCGATGTCGCGCCATTCCTGCACGAGCTGTCCACCAACGTGGTGGAGGGCGGCGCCGATCAGGATATCGCACTCAATGTGGAGGCGATCCCGCTTGAGGTGGGTCTGGACTTCGCCATTCCCCTTGGACTGTTGGTGACGGAGCTGGTGACCAACGCGCTGAAGCATGCCTTCCCAGACGGGCCGGGGACCATCGACGTCATACTCCGACGTGACGCGGGTGGGGGCGTTGCGCTAATCGTCGCCGACAATGGCGTCGGCTATGCTGCCGACGAGGCGCCTCAAGGCGGAACCGTTTCCGGCCTCGGGGCCAGCATTATTCAGGGCTTGGTGTCGCAGATGAGAGGCATGGTGTCGGTGACGGCGGACAGTGGGACCAGGGTCGAGATTCGCTTCGCCGCGCCGGTGGCGTCTTGAGCGATCTTCGTGACTGCGTCCTGATCGTCGAGGACGAATTCCTGATCGCCGAGGGCCTGCGCTATCAGGTCGAGGAAATGGGCCAGATCGTCTGCGCCATCGCCGCGACCGCCGAGGAGGCCGTCGCCGCGGCCCAGGCGCACCGGCCCCGGATCGTGCTGATGGACATGCGTCTGCGTGGCGAGAAGGACGGCGTCGACGCCGCCCTCGCGATCTACGACACCGTGGGCTCGAAGGTGATCTTCATCACCGGGTCGCGGGAGCCGGCGACCATGGCCCGCATCGACACCGACCATCCGGCGGCGGTGCTGTTCAAGCCGCTCTCGGAACGCCAGCTGCGCCACACCATCGAAGAAGTGCTGGCGCGCTGAACTGGCGGACGGGGTGGGATTCGAACCCACGGTGGGCTTTCACCCACGGCGGTTTTCAAGACCGCTGCCTTAAACCACTCGGCCACCCGTCCAGGTTTGAAACCTAGTCCTTGGCGCGTTCCACATAGGAGCCGTCCTCGGTGAGGATGACCACCCGGGTGCCCGGCGCGATATAGGGCGGGACCATGGTGCGCAGGCCGTTGGACAGCACCGCGGGCTTGTAGGACGAAGAGGCGGTCTGTCCCTTTACCGACGGTTCGGTGTCGACGATCTCGAAGGTCGCCAGGCGCGGCAGGGACAGCGAGATCGGCACGTCGTTGTGGGTCGAGAGCTGGACCGTCATGTTCTCCTGCAGATAGGCGGCGGCGTCGCCGATCACCTCTTCGCTGGCGGTCAGCTGGTCGTAGTTCTCGGGGTTCATGAAGTGGAACCCGTCAGCGTCCTGATAGAGGAAGGTGTGGTCGCGCTCGTCGACGAAGGCCTTCTCCACCGACTCGGTGGTGCGGTAGCGTTCCGACACCTTCACCCCGTCGGAGATGCGCCGCATGTTTAGCTGGGTCACCGGAGTGCCCTTGCCGGGGTGGATGTTCTCGGCGCTGAGCACCACGTAGAGCTTCCCGTCCATGTCGACGACGGCGCCCTTGCGGAGCGAGCTGGCGGCTACCTTTGGCAAGTCATTCGTCCTTTGGTCGCGGCGGGCCAATGGCCGGCGCGTTGTGCTAGGTTCCTGCGCTCCTATAGCGATCCGGGCCAGGATCGCCAGTCCCTTGGAGCGCCGCGCGTGACCTCCCCCCTGCCCTCGCCCTGGTGGCGGCCCGAGAACCACCAGGACCGCAGGCCCTTCC
>NZ_JANPJP010000203.1:0-5197 GCF_031425575.1 Phenylobacterium sp. | reverse complement strand
CGATCTATGAGAGCGAGTTCTTCGCCCTGCTCGGCCCCTCGGGCTGCGGCAAGACCACCCTGATGCGCCTGCTCGCGGGATTCGAGACCCCGGACGCCGGACGCATCACCCTGGCCGACCAGGATCTGGCCGGCCGGGCGCCGCACCAGCGGCCGGTGAACATGATGTTCCAGTCCTACGCCTTGTTCCCTCACCTCTCCGTCGAACAGAACATCGCCTTTGGCCTGAAGCAGCAGGGGATGCCCAAGGAGCAGATCGCAGACCGGGTGGTGGAGATGCTGGACTTGGTTCGCCTGCCGGGCTTGGCGCGGCGCAAGCCGCACCAGCTTTCCGGCGGGCAGCGGCAGCGGGTGGCCCTGGCCCGCGCCATCGCCCCCAATCCCAAGATGCTGCTGCTGGACGAGCCCCTAGCCGCCCTGGACAAGAAGCTGCGCGAGGAGACTCAGTTCGAGCTGATCGCCCTGCAGCAGCGGCTGGGCATGACGTTCCTGATCGTCACCCATGACCAGGAAGAGGCCATGGTCACCGCCGACCGGATCGCGGTGATGCGCGACGGCCAGATCGTGCAGATCGGCCGTCCCGCCGAGGTCTATGAGACCCCCAATTCCCGCTACGTGGCCGACTTCATTGGCGACGTGAACCTGTTCGAGGGATCGGTGACGACCGCCGACGGCAAGCTGGTGAAGATGACCACCGCCGACTGTCCGGCGGGATTCGAGGCTCTGGAGGACGACGCCCTGGCCGTGGGATCCACCGCCTGGCTGGGTGTGCGGCCAGAGAAGATCCAGCTCCACCTCGACCCACCGAGTGACGGCCCAAACCGGATGGCCGGCAAGGTGGCCGACTATGGCTATCTCGGCGACTGGACCACCTATGTCGTGGAGTTGGAGAGCGGTCGCACGGTGCGCGCCGCGCGCGCCAACGCATCGCGGCTGGTGGCCCGCCCCATCGCCTGCGACGACGCCGTCTGGCTGACCTTCACCCCGGACGCCGCCGTGGTGCTGACGCAGTGAGCGGCAGGCCCCGGACAGGCCTGGCCGCCCTCGCCCCCCTCCTGTGGCTGGGGGTCTTCTTCCTGTTCCCGTTCTTCCTGGTGGCCAAGCTGTCGCTGTCGGACACGGCCCTGGCCATGCCGCCCTATGCGCCTCGGGTCGACTGGAGCGCCGGGATCGCGGGGGTGCGGGCCTTCTTCGCCGCGCTGGACTTCGAGACCTATGCCCGGCTCACCAGCGACAGCCTCTATGTCGCCTCCTACCTGTCGAGCCTGAAGTTCGCGGCGGTGGCCACCGGCCTGCTGCTGATCATCGGCTATCCCATCGCCTACGGCATGTCGCGGTTCCCGCCCCCGCAGCGCCTGGCGCTGCTGATGGCGGTGATCCTGCCGTTCTGGACGAGCTTCCTGATCCGGGTCTACGGCTGGATCGCGATCCTCAAGCCGCAGGGGCTGCTGAACGCGGCCCTCGCCCAGGTGGGGCTGGGGCCGCTGAACATCCTCAACACCGACACCGCGGTCTATATCGGCCTGGTCTACGCCTACCTGCCCTTCATGGTGCTGCCGCTCTACGCGGTGCTGGAGAAGCAGGACCAGAGCCAGCTGGAGGCCGCCGCAGACCTCGGCTGCACGCCCTCCCATGCCTTCTGGCGGGTGACCTTCCCCCTCTCCCTGCCCGGCGTCGGGGCCGGCGCCCTGCTCTGCTTCATCCCCATGGTGGGGGAGTTCGTGATCCCGGACCTGCTGGGGGGCTCGGGCACCCTGATGCTGGGGAAGACCATCTGGACGGAGTTCTTCGCCAACCGCGACTGGCCCGCCGCCTCGGCAGTGGCGATCGTGCTGCTGGCCACCCTGGTGATCCCCATCGTGCTGTATCAGCGCCAGCAGCAGAGAATGATCGAGGCCGGCCAATGAAGGGGCCGTCGGCCTTCAACCGGGTCTCGGTGGCGGCGGGGCTGGCCTTCCTCTACCTGCCCATCGTCCTGCTGGTGATCTACTCCTTCAACGCCAGCCGCCTGGTGACCGTCTGGGGCGGCTTCTCCACCAAGTGGTACGCGGCCCTGCTGCGGGACGACCAGCTGCTGGACGCCCTGGGCGTGACCCTCCGGGTCGGGCTGATCTCGGCGACCCTCGCCACCGTCCTCGGCACCCTGGCGGCGGTCGCGCTGGCGCGGTCAGGGCGGGGGCGGCTGCTGTTCTCGGGCATGATCTACGCGCCCCTGGTGATGCCCGAGGTGATCCTGGGGCTGTCCCTGCTGCTGCTGTTCGTGGCCTTCGGCTTGCCGCGCGGCTTCTGGACGGTGACGGTCAGCCACGCCACCGTCACCCTCTGCTACGCCACCGTGGTGGTGCAGGCCCGGCTGGTAAGCTTTGACAGGGCGCTGGAGGAGGCCGCCCGTGACCTGGGCTGCACGCCGCTCCAGGCCTTCTTCGCCGTCACCCTGCCCAATATCGCCCCCGCCGTGGCGGCGGCCTGGATGCTGGCCTTCACCCTGTCCCTGGACGACCTGGTGATCGCCAGCTTCACCTCAGGCCCGGGCGCCACCACCTTGCCGATGCGGATCTACAGCCAGGTGCGGCTCGGGGTCAGCCCGGAGATCAACGCGGTCTCCACCCTGCTGATCGGCCTGGTGGCCACCGGGGTGATCGGGGCCTACCTCTTCCTGCAGCGGCGAGCCCGTGTCGCAGTTTTAGGCGCCACGTGAAGTCGTAGTCCGGCCCCGCGCAGTTCATGCTGGAGTCGAACGATTCCTCACAACCCATTGAATAGGTTTTAGATCGGCGCGACGCGGTCGAACCAGGGTTTGGCCACCTCGAGCTGGCCGGCCAGGCGGAACAGGGTCGCCTCGTCTCCCATCCGCCCCACGAACTGCAGGCCGATAGGCAGGTTCCCCTTCGACCAGGCGAGCGGCACGGTCATGGCCGGCTGGCCGGTGTTGTTGAAGGCCTGGGTGTTGGGCATGAAGGCGAACAGCCGCGCGCTGAACCGGCGCAGATCCTCATGGAGATGGCCGATGGGGATCGCCGGGCTGCCGAGGGTCGAGAGCAGCAGCACATCGTAGGTCTCGGACAGCGCCGCCACCGCCCGGCCATAGGCGTGGATCGCCGCCAGGCCGCGGACATAGCTGGCGCCAGTGACGCCGGCGCCGCGCTGGTACATGGCCCAGGTCAGCATCTCCACGTCGGCGTCGGTCACCGAGCGTCCACGGCGCTCGGCCTCCGCGTCAAAGGTGGCCGCGACGCTGGCGGCGATGACGTCGCCCGCCGCCTGCTGCATGGCGGCCAGGTTCCCCGGCAGGGTCACCTCCTCCACCGTGTGGCCAAGGCTGGCGCACAGCTTGGCGGCGTCCAGCACGGCCTCCACGCATTCCGGATCCAGGGCGTCCGAGGCCAGGGCCGTAGTGGTGAAGCCGATGCGCAGGCTGCCGGGCGGGCGGGCGACCTCGTCAGCGTAGGGCCTGGACGGCGCGGCCAGGAAGTAAGGGTCGCCGACCTGCGGCTGGCAGGCGATGTCCAACAGGACGGCGGAGTCACGGACCGAACGGGTCACCGCATGCTGGACCGAGGCGCCGCCCCACCCCTCCCCCAGCGGCGCGAAGGAGACCCGGCCCCGCGAGGGCTTCAGGCCGAACAGACCGCAGGCCGAGGCGGGCGTGCGGATCGAGCCGCCGCCGTCGCTGGCGTGGGCGGCCGGCACAATACCCGCGGCGACCGCCGAGGCCGCCCCGCCCGAGGAGCCGCCCGGCGTGCGCGAAACATCCCAGGGATTACGGCAGGGCCCCAGGAAGGTGCTCTCGGTGACCGGCAGCAGGCCGAACTCCGGGGTGTTGGTCTTGCCGAAGATCACCAGGCCCGCGTCGCGATAGGCTTTGGTGATGGCGCTGTCGGCGGCCGCGACATTGTCCTTCAGCAGGGCCGAGCCCGACGAGGTGACCGTGCCCCCCAGCAGGGCGCCCAGGTCCTTGAGCAAATAGGGCACGCCGGCCAAGGCGCCGGTGGGTCCGCCCGCCGCCTGCTTCCGTCCGAAGTCCGCGAGGTCCAGGGTGACGGCGTTGAGCGCGGGGTTGACCTGCGCCATCCGCTCCAGGGCCGTCTCGAGCAGTTCGCCGGCGGAAACCTCGCCCTTGCTCACCAGGCCGGCCAGGGCCACGGCGTCGTGCGCGCGATATTCTTCGAACTTCATGGCTGCTCTCCCTGTTCACGCCAGAGGATCACAGGGTTCCCAAGCGGTGCGATACAGAAATTCGCCTCCAAGGCGTTTTTCTTGGGAACGCTCTGAGGGCCCGCGAATTAATAGGGGGCGACGGCAAATCGCCCCCCCGACTTGAGCCGTCGCCCTGGCCCCGGGCTCCTTTTCAGGAGCGCCGGGGCTTTCTTCTTCTCCCCGCGACAAAACGTCGATTTGTGAAGTCCGTATGACTCCGACATAACCCATGCAGGTTTCGGGACCGGCGCTCCTGCGGAGCGACAGTCGACCTGTCGGGGGACAGGTGAAGGCGCTGCCGGCTCGGTCGGGAGCGCCTTTTCCGTGGGCGTCAGGCGTTGGCCTGGAGGGCGACCTGGTCGCGGTACACCTCCCGTGTCGCCTTGAACCGTTCAAACGGGAAGGCGATGGGCGCCCCGGCCAGGGCGCAGGCCAGCATTTCCAGATGCGCCGCCCAGCCGGCCGCCGACCGTCCGACATCGTCATCCGGCGGCAGGATCAGGGTGAGGGTCAGCTCGACGCCGCCATCCCGGGGCTCGAGCCGCCAGCGGATCGGGCGGGGCGGATCGGAGGGCCCGCTCCAGGAATAGTCCAGCCGCTCAAGCGGCGTCACAGCCGTCACCACGCTGTCGATGACGATGCCGCTGTCGCCGAAGTCGAGACGCACTGCGCCGCCGACCCGAAGGTCGATGCTTCCCGGCGCCAGCCACTGCACCAGCCGCTCAGGCGTGGACAGGGCCGCCCACACCTCGTCGGGAGACGCCTCAAGCCAGCGCGTCAGACGGGCCGTCATCCTCGCCCCTTCGCGTCCAAAGGTCGTGGGGCCGAGTTCCGGATCCGCCATGGGTCACCTCCTGACCGGCAGACTAGGCGGCGGGCCCGCGGCGCTCGTTGACTCAGGTCAAGACCGTAAGCCGTTGCCCCGCAGCGGCCGAAACGGCTAAGGAGGGTCGGCCCGAGCGGGCCACCAGACGCCGGATTAGCTCAGCTGGTAGAGCAGC
>NZ_JANPJP010000202.1:0-8253 GCF_031425575.1 Phenylobacterium sp. | reverse complement strand
GCTATGGAAGCCGCCATGCAGCGGATCAAGGCGGCGCCGGAACTGCAGACGATCGGCGGCACGGACCTTGCCATCGAGGCGGCCACCGAGAACGAAGAGGTCAAGAAGAACATCTTCAAGGCCATGGCGCCGCACCTGGGCGAACACACCCTGCTGGCGTCCAACACGTCTTCGATCTCCATCACGCGGCTGGCCTCCACCACCGACCGGCCCGAGCGGTTCATCGGCCTGCACTTCATGAACCCCGTGCCGCTGATGAAGCTGGTCGAGGTGATCCGCGGCATCGCCACTGACGCGCCCACCTACGAGACCGCGGTGAATTTCGCCCGTTCGCTGGGCAAGACCACCACCAACGCCGAGGATTTCCCGGCCTTCATCGTCAACCGCATACTGGTGCCGATGATCAACGAGGCGATCTACACCCTGTACGAAGGCGTCGGCACGGTCGAAGCCATCGACAACGCCCTGAAGCTGGGCGCCAACCATCCCATGGGCCCGCTGGAGCTGGGCGACTTCATCGGCCTGGATACCGTCCTGTCAATCATGAACGTGCTCTACGAGGGCCTGGCGGACTCCAAGTACCGCCCCTGCCCGCTGCTGGTGAAGTACGTCGAGGCCGGCTGGCTGGGCCGCAAGACCGGCCGCGGCTTCTACGACTACCGCGGCGATACGCCGGTCCCGACGCGGTAGGCTTCGCCTACGCCCCCTGCGACGGTTAATCCATTCGACTTGCAAGGCTTGCCCGGCCGATACTCCGAGTTGATTCGGACCGGCGGGCTTATGCGACAGTTCACGTCGGTGGCGCTTGCGGCCACCTATCTCTGCCTTGCGCTGATCGTCGCCCTCCTGCTGTGGCGGAACGGTGGCGGCTGGGCGGCGGGCGTCGCGGCCCTGGTGGGCGGCCTGGCGCTGTGCGCCTCGATCCACGCCATGGTCTCCGCCAGCCTGAAGATGCGCACCCTGCAGCGCGGTCTCGACATGGTGCGCGAGGCCAACACCATCCTGCTGCTGCAGATGGAGAAGATCGACACCCGCCTGTCGGAAGTGGCGGAGACCATGACCGAGGAGGCCGTGCGGCGAACCGAGGAGCTGCACGACGAGGTCCACATCCTGGAGGACCTGGTCCAGCGCATGGGCCAGCGGCTGGAGGAGCGGATGGTCCAGGCGCCGCCCGTCAGCGCCCGCCACACTCCGCAGCACCGCCAGTCGGCCGCGCTGCTGGAAACCATCCGCGAGGCGCTCGCCGAGAACCGCGTCGACCTCTATCTGCAGCCGGTCGTCGGCCTGCCGCAGCGCCGGACGGTCTTCTACGAAAGCTTCTCGCGCCTGCGCGACGAGACCGGCCGGGTGATGATGCCCGCCGAATATCTGGCCGTGGCCGAGCCCGAGGGCCTGGTCACCTCCATCGACAACCTGCTGCTGTTTCGCTGCGTGCAGATCGTCCGGCGTCTGGCCAAGACCGACAAGAAGATCGGCATCTTCTGCAACATCTCCACCTCCAGCCTGGCCGACGAGAGCTTCTTCCCGCAGTTCCTCGACCTGTTGGCCGCCAACCGCGACCTGGCCGGCGCCCTGATCTTCGAACTGGGCCAGGCCGCTTTCGACGCGCGCGGCGCCACCGAAGCCCGCAACATGGGCAAACTGGCCGACCTCGGCTTCCGCTTCAGCCTGGACAAGGTCGTGGACCTCGATCTCGACTTCCAGGACCTGGCGCGCTCTGACGTGAAGTTCCTGAAGATCGGCGCGCAGTTCCTGCTGAACCAACTGGTGGAGACCGACGAGGGCCTGGTCCTGAAGTCGATGCCCGACCTGGCCGCCCAGGACTTCTCGACGCTGACCCGCCGCTACGGTGTGGAGATCATCGCCGAGAAGGTCGAGGAGGAGCGGCAGATCGTGGACATCCTCGAACTCGACATCGCCTATGGCCAGGGCCACCTGTTCGGCGAGCCGCGCCCGATCAAGGATGCGGTGCTGGCCGAGACCGACCCCCCCGCCGAGTTCCTGCGCACCAACATGCGGCGCCGCGCGGGCGGGCGGCATTGACCAACTGAGCGGGGGCCGGTACCGCCCGGCCCCATGACCGCGTTGATCTCCGGACTCTCCGACCTCGCCGACCGCTACGACGTGATCCTCTCCGACGTCTGGGGCGTGATCCACAACGGCCGCGAGAGCTTCCCCGCCGCCTGCGGGGCGCTCGCCAAGTGGGGCGAAGAAAAGCCCGTGGTGCTGATTTCCAACTCGCCGCGGCCCTCGCATTCGGTGATCCCGCAGCTGGATGAGCTCGGCGTGCAGCGCGCCGCCTGGCAGGCCTTCGTCACCTCTGGCGACGCCACCCGGGTTCTGCTGAGCGACCTGGCCCCCGGCCCCGCCTGGCGGGTCGGCCCCGAGCGCGACGCGCCGCTCTATGAAGGCTTGGGCCTGGACTATGCCGACTACGACACGGCCGCCTTCATCTCGGTGACCGGTCCCTATGACGACGAGGTCGAGGGGCCCGGCGACTACCAGGACCGCTTCGAGGCCTGCGCCGCGCGCGGCCTGGTCATGACCTGCGCCAATCCCGACATCGTCGTGCAGCGGGGCGATCGGCTGATCTATTGCGGCGGGGCGCTCGCCCAACTTTACGCCCAGCTGGGCGGCAAGGTGCTGATGGCAGGCAAGCCCTACGCGCCGATCTACGACCTTTGTCTGGTGGAGGCGCAGCGGCTGCTGGGTCGGCCCGTGGACCGCGCCCGCGTGCTCTGCATCGGCGACGGCCTGCCCACCGACGTCAAGGGCGCCAACGACCAGGGCCTGGACGTGCTGTTCGTCGCCAGCGGCATACATGGCGCCGAGACCATCGGGCCTGATGGGCTGAACGCCAAGGCGGTGGAGGATCTGCTGGCCGCCGACGGCCTGACAGCCACCTACGCGATCGCCGATCTGGTCTGGTAGCGGCGCCCCTTACTTCGCCCGCTTCAGCGTGCTGGGAAGGCTGTCAGGCAGGGGCGTCCTGTCACCGCCGAGCACCTTCAACGCCTCATCATCCCCGACCCGGCGGAAGTGGCGGCGCGCAGGTTCCGGTTTTTCGGGGTTGAGTTCGTAGACCGTGGCGTCGGGGTCGACGGCGTCACCGCGCAGCGTGCCCCAGATGCCGGTGCTGGTGATGGGCGCGCCGCGGTGGATATAGGTCTCCACCAGCTTGTATTTCCCGTCGCCGGAATAGGGGGCGTCGCGGGTCAGGGTCAGCTCGGTTCGAATGCCGGGGCAGTCGGCGCAGGGTAGGTCGCCCGCAAAGACCATGGTCATCGCCTCGGGCGCAGGCGCCGCGGCGGCCACGGGCGAGGGCGGCGGCGCGGGCGCCTCGGTGGCCCGCGGCGAACAGGCGACCATCAGCAGGGCGAACCCCAGGGCCAGGTACTTCATCGCGATCTCCCCAACAGCGTTCACAAGCTTGGCCATTGCGACCGATCTCGTCCAGGGCTTCGCTTGTCGGTCCAAGGCGGCTAAGGAAGGCCAATGGCAGGGGACGCGCGCGTGCAGGGACTGTTCTTCGAAGATCTGAGTGTCGGCCAGTCGGCCGAGACCATCAGGGTCGTCACCGCCAATGACGTGGAGGCCTTCGCCGCCGTCTCGGGCGACACCAATCCCGTCCATCTGGACGAGGACTACGCCAAGACCACCACCTTCCAGACCCGCATCGCCCACGGCATGCTGTCGGGCGCCTATATCTCGGCGGTGATCGGCACGAAGCTGCCGGGCCCCGGGTCCATCTACCTGTCCCAGTCGATGCGCTTCCGCCGGCCGGTGAAGCTGGGGGACGCGGTGGTGACCCGGGTGACGATCCAGGCTCTGGACGAAGCCCGCGGCCACGCGACGCTCGCCACCCTCTGTCAGGTGAACGGCAAGACCGTGGTGGACGGCGAGGCCGTGATCATGGTTCCCCGGAAGGGCGCCTGAGCCCCATGCGTATCGTCAACGGCTGGAAGGGATTGGCGGAGAGCGACCGCGGCGCGGCCGTTGCCCTGGGCAATTTCGATGGCGTGCATCGCGGCCACCAGAGCGTCATCGCGCTTGCCGCCAAGGCGGCGGGGGTGATGAAGGCCCCGCTGGGAGTGATCAGCTTCGAGCCGCACCCGCGCCGCATCTTCCAGCCCAACGCCCCCTCCTTCCGGCTGATGAACGCCGAGCAGCAGGCCCGAGCGCTGGCCGGCCTAGGAGTCGATATCTTCTACGTCCTGCCCTTCAACCCCGAGCTGGCGCAGATGACCGACCACGAATTCGCCGTACAGGTCCTGCAGGAGGGCCTGGGGGTTCGCAATGTCGCCGTCGGTTTCGACATCTCCTTCGGAAAGGACCGCACCGGCAGCCCCGAGATCATGGCCCGCTACGGCCAGGAGCTGGGATTCGGCGTCTCGGTCGCCCAGGCAGTGGGCGACGGGACCAGCAAGTTCTCCTCCACCGGCGTGCGCGAGGCGCTGCGCGACGGACGTCCGGAGGCTGCCGCCGCCATCCTGGGCCGGCCTTTCGCCCTGGAGGGCATGGTGGAGCACGGGCGCCAACTGGGCCGGACGCTCGGCTTCCCCACGGCCAATGTGGCGCTGAGGGACTACGTCCTGCCGCGCTTCGGGGTCTACGCCACCCGCACCCGCCTGCCCGACGGCCGCGAGATCGCCGGCGTGGCCAATATCGGGGTCAATCCCACCATCGACGGGGAGATCGCGCCGCGCCTGGAGGTCTGGCTGTTCGACTTCGACGAGGACATCTACGACCAGGTGATCGAGACCGACCTGGTGGCCTTCCTGCGCGACGAGGCCAAGTTCGACGGGCTCGACCCCATGGTCGCCCAGATCCGCACTGACGCGGCCCAGGCGCGCGCGCTGCTGCTGCCGGAGATCTGACGGCCTCCCTCCAGGCGCGACACCCCTGGACTCTTGGTTAACAGATGGTTTTTCCTGTCGGCCGGGACTGCGAGGGGCCGATGCCGACCCAGATCAAGGGAATGAAATACGCCGCCTTCGCCGCGGCGCGCCGCCCCCGCCGCCAGCGGCCGCCGTCCTACGCCTTCGCCCCGGGCGCCACCTTCGCCTATTCCGAGCGGCCACCGCAGCCGCCCACCCCGCCGGCGCCCCCCGGCGGCGATGCGGGCCTGCTGGACGCCTGTTCCCACGCCGTGGTGAGCGCCGTGGAGCGGGTGGGCCCCGCCGTGGTCAGCGTCCATCCCTGGCGCGGACATGAAGGCCCCGAAGGCGTGGGCTCTGGGGTGGTGATCGCGCCGGACGGCCTGATCCTCACCAACAGCCATGTGGTGCGCGGCGCGGCCGCCGCCGAGATCATCGGCCTCGACGGCCGGGTTTTCCGCGCCCAGGTGATCGGCGACGACCCCGACACCGACCTGGCCCTGCTGCGGATCGAAGGCGGGGTCACCCTGCCCTACGCCCGGCTGGGGGACTCCAAGGCCATGCGGCGAGGCCAGCTGGTGATCGCCATCGGCGCGCCCCTGGGGTTCGAGGCCACGGTGACGGCGGGGATCATCTCGGCCCTGGGCCGCTCCCTGCGCGGCGAGCGGGGCCGGCTGATCGAAGACCTGATCCAGACCGACGCGGCGCTCAATCCCGGCTCCTCGGGCGGGCCCCTGGTCAATTCGGCCGGCGAGGTGGTGGGGATCGCCACCGCGGTGATCGCCGGGGCCCAAGGCCTGTGCTTCGCGGTGGCGGCCAACACCGCGGCCCTGGTGGTGGGCGAGTTGATCAAGCACGGGAGGGTTCGGCGGGGCTCCATCGGGGTCATCGCCCAGCAGGCGCCCATCCCCCGCGACCTGGCCCGCGCCGTGGGCCTGGACCAGCCCTTCGGGGTCTGGATCGCCACCTGTGAAGTCAACGGGCCCGCCGCCCGGGCCGGTCTGCTGCCCGGGGACCTGATCGTGGCGGCGGAGGGGGCGCCCCTGACCGGGCTGGACGACCTGATGCGGGCGCTGGGGACCGACACGATCGGCCGGGCCATGGATTTCGAGGTGATCCGCCAGGGCCGGCGCGTGACCGTCGCGGTCACCCCGCGCGAGCGTCGGCGCTGAACCAAAGGGCTCGCCCGACGCGCGCCCCTCTGCTATCTCGGCGCGCTATGACCTTGGTTCGGACATTGTCGCGAATTACCCGCCCGGCGTGACGCCGCCGGACGAAGCTCCAGCGCGCGCCGGGATCACCCGCACACCTGTTCCGAACACCGCTGGAAAGCCCCATGGCCGACGACGCTGACAAGCCCGCGCGCGACTATCGCGAAACCGTCTTCCTTCCCGACACCCCGTTCCCGATGCGGGCGGGCCTGCCGGTCAAGGAGCCCGAGATCCTGGCCCGCTGGGCCAAGCTCGATCTCTACAACACCGTGCGCAAGGAGCGGCAGGCGGCGAACGCCCCGCTGTTCGTGCTGCACGATGGCCCGCCCTACGCCAATGGCGCCATCCACATCGGCCACGCCCTGCAGAAGACCCTGAAGGACTTCGTGGTCCGTTCGCGGTTCGCCATGGGCTTCGACGTCGACTACGTGCCCGGCTGGGACTGCCACGGCCTGCCCATCGAGTGGAAGATCGAGGAAGAACTGCGCGGCCAGGGCCGCCGCAAGGACGAGGTCTCCAAGGCCGAGTTCCGCGAGCGCTGCCGCACCTATGCCGCCAAGTGGATCGACGTGCAGCGCGACGGCTTCAAGCGCCTGGGCGTCGTCGGCGACTGGGAGAACCGCTACGCCACGATGGACTATTCGTCGGAGGCCGCGATCGTCGCGGAGTTCCACAAGTTCGTGA
Organism: Phenylobacterium sp.; assembly: GCF_031425575.1. Lineage (GTDB taxonomy): Bacteria > Pseudomonadota > Alphaproteobacteria > Caulobacterales > Caulobacteraceae > Phenylobacterium. The sequence goes on along the minus strand of NZ_JANPJP010000202.1, from coordinate 1,481 downwards.
CCTCCGGCCAGCTCTATCGCGGCTCCAAGCCGGTGATGTGGAGCCCCGTCGAGCGCACGGCCCTGGCCGACGCCGAGGTGGAGTATGCCGATGTGAACTCGCCCACCATCTGGGTGAAGTTCCCGGTGGTGGACGGCAGCGAAGCCGCCCGCGGCGCCAGCATCGTCATCTGGACCACCACGCCGTGGACGATCCCGGCCAACCGGGCGATCAGCTACAACAACGACATCGCCTATGGCGTCTATCTGGTCGAGGCCATGGAAGAGGGGCTGGAGTTCGAGCCCTGGGCGAAGGCCGGCGACACGCTGATCGTGGCCGACAAGCTGTCGGGTGACGTCTTCAAGGCCGCCAAGATCAGCGCGACCCGCCGGATCGAGACCTTCGACCCGCAGGGCGCCACCGCGGAGCATCCGCTGGCAGGCCTGGACAGCTATTACCAGTTCGCCGTGCCGCTGTTGGACGGCGACCATGTGACCGACGACGCCGGCACCGGCTTTGTCCACACCGCGCCGGGCCACGGAGCCGACGACTATCTGGTCTGGCTGGCCCACGGCCACCGCGAGATTCCAGAAACCGTCGATCCGGACGGCGCCTATTATGACCACGTCGCTCTGTTCGCCGGTCTCAAGGTGCTGGAGACCGAGGGCAAGAAGGTCGGCAAGTTCGGCCCCGCCAACGGCGCGGTGCAGGAGAAGCTGATCGAGGCCGGGCGCCTGCTGGCGCGCGGCCGGGTGGAGCATTCCTATCCCCACTCCTGGCGCTCCAAGGCGCCGGTGATCTTCCGCAACACCCCGCAGTGGTTCATCCGCATGGACACCGCCATCGAGGACGCCGCCCATGGTGGCAAGACCCTGCGCGAGACGGCCCTGGACGCCATCGAGGCGACGACCTTCCATCCGGCCGGCGGCAAGAACCGCATCCGCGCCATGGTGGAAAGCCGCCCCGACTGGCTGATCAGCCGGCAGCGCGCCTGGGGCTCGCCCCTGGCCATGTTCGTCGACAAGGAGACCAGCCAGCCCCTGGTGGATCTCGAGCTCAACAAGCGCATCGTCGACCTGATCGCCGCCGAGGGCGCCGACGCCTGGTTCACCCGGCCGGCGAGCGACTTCCTGGGGAGCCACGACCCCGAGCGCTACGAGAAGGTCGAGGACATCCTCGACGTCTGGTTCGACTCCGGCTCGACCCACGCCTTCACCCTGGAGAACCGCGCGCACACTCGATGGCCCGCCGACCTCTACCTCGAAGGCTCCGACCAGCACCGCGGCTGGTTCCAGTCCTCGCTGCTGGAAAGCTCCGGGACCCGGGGCCGCGCGCCCTATGACGCCATTCTCACCCATGGGTTCACCATGGACGAGAACGGCGAGAAGATGAGCAAGTCCAAGGGCAATACCGTGGACCCCGAGGTGGTGATCCGCGAGTCCGGGGCCGAGATCATCCGGCTGTGGGCCTCGATGATCGTCTATTCCGACGACAGCCGGATC
>NZ_JANPJP010000201.1:0-25690 GCF_031425575.1 Phenylobacterium sp. | reverse complement strand
GTGGTCTATTTCGGCTCCAAGACCGGCCGAGACGGTATCCACGGCGCCACCATGGCCAGCCAGGAGTTCGACGACGCGTCGGACGAGAAGCGCCCCACCGTCCAAGTCGGCGACCCCTTCGCCGAGAAGCTGCTGATCGAGGCGACCCTGGAGCTGATGGCCTCGGGCGCCGTGGCCGCCATCCAGGACATGGGTGCGGCGGGCCTCACCTCCTCCTCCGTGGAGATGGCCGGCAAGGGCCAGGTGGGCATCGAGCTCGACCTCGACATGGTGCCCCAACGCGAAGAGGGCATGAGCGCCTACGAGATGATGCTGTCGGAAAGCCAGGAGCGCATGCTGGCGGTCCTCAAGCCCGGCCGCGAGCACGACGGCCACGCGATCTTCGAGAAGTGGGGCCTGGACGCCGCCGTCATCGGCTGGACCACCGACACCGGCCACATCGTGCTGAAGCACAAGGGCGAGATCGTCTGCGACATCCCGCTGGCGCCCCTGGCCGAGGACGCCCCGCTCTATGACCGTCCCTGGGTGCAGCCGCAGCTGCATCCGCGCCTCGACGCCCGCGACATTCCCGAGCCTGACAACTACGGGCACGCCGTGCTGAAGCTGATGAGCGCGCCGGACATGGCCTCCAAGCGCTGGCTCTGGGAACAGTACGACCGCCATGTCATGGCCGACACCCTGGAGGATAGCGCCACCGGCGCCGACGCCGGGATCGTGCGCGTGCACGGGACGAAGAAGGCCCTTGCGGTCACCTCCGACTGCACCCCGCGCTATGTGCAGAACGACCCGTATGAAGGCGGCAAGCAGGCCGTGGCCGAGGCCTGGCGCAACCTGACCTGCGTAGGCGCCGACCCCATCGCCATCACTGACAACCTGAACTTCGGCAACCCCGAGCGCCCCGAGATCATGGGCCAGATCGTCCGCGCCATCGACGGCATGGCCGAGGCCTGCCGGGTGCTGGACTTCCCGGTCGTCAGTGGGAATGTCAGCCTCTACAACGAGACCAATGGCGCCGCCATTCCGCCGACCCCGACCGTGGGGGCGGTGGGCATCCTCGTGGACTCCACGCGGCGCGCCGACTTCTCCAGCATGAAGCCCGGCGACACCCTGGTGCTGCTGGGCGAGACCCGGGGCGAACTCGGCGCCAGCATGTACCTGCGCGAGATCCTCGGCCGCGAGGACGGCGCCCCGCCGCCGGTGGACCTGGCCATGGAGCGCCAGATCGGCGACTTCGTCCGCGCGGAGATCGAGGCCCGCCGGGTCACGGTCGTCCACGACCTCTCCGATGGCGGACTGGTGGCCGCGGCCGCCGATATGGCCCTGGCCTCCGACGTCGGCATCACCCTGGAGCTGCCGTCCAAGCTGCCCGACCACGCCCTGCTGTTCGGCGAGGATCAGGCCCGCTATCTGGTGGCGGTCGCAGACCCCATCGCCCTGCTGAAAGCCGCCCAGGCGGCCGGCGTCGCGGGCGAGGTCGTCGGCCATGCGGACGGCAAGGCCCTGGCCTGCGCCGGCATTTTCAGCGTCTCCCTCGCCGATCTGCGAGCCGGCCACGAGGGCTGGATGCCGGGCTATATGGGCTAGGTCACTCCGACAGCGACCGCTCCAGCATCCGCAGCACGGCGGCGGCGAAGGCCTCCATATTGGCCTTGCGGTCGTCGGATTCGGTCTCGATGGTCATGGCCATCTCGATGGGTCCTGAGATGGCGATGCAGGTGTGGCCCGAGGCGTCGCCATAGCCGTTGCCGTTGGGGCCCGCCGCGCCGGTCTCAGAGACGCCCCAGGTGGCGCCGAACCGCTCACGCACCGTTCGGGCCAGCAGCATGGCGTAGGGCTCGCTGGCCGAGCGCATGCCGGCCACCGCCTCGCGCGGCAGGTCCATCAGCACCATGCGGGCCTTGCCCGTATAGACCACCCCGCCGCCCAGATAATAGGCCGAGGCCCCGGCGACGCTGAGCAGGGCCGCTGACACCAGGCCGCCCGACGAGCTTTCGGCGACAGCCACCGTCTGCTTGGCCTCCTTCAGCTTGGCGCCGACGGTTTCGGCCAGGTCGTAGAGCGCTTGCATCGGCGGTTCCTCTTGTCTGTTCCCACCGTCATCGCGCGGCGGGCGGCCCGGCGCAACCGGCTGCCCCAGCGTCAGGAATTTCTTGGCGGGGCCGCGGTCTCCGCTCATGATGGCGCCAATTAGAACAACCGCGATTTTCGGAGGAATTATTCATGGACGCCCAATCCCAGTGGACCGGGCTCGACGCCGGTCGGCTCGAACGCATCACCGACCATATCGAGCGCAACTATATCGGCCCGCAGAAGATCGCCGGCTGCCAGATCGCCGTCTCGCGCCACGGCCATCAGGCCTATCTGAAGTCCTTCGGGTCCATGGACCTGGAGCGCAACAAGCCGATGATGGATGACGCCATCTTCCGCATCTATTCCATGACCAAGCCGATCACCTCGATCGCGCTGATGACCCTTTACGAAAAGGGCTATTTCCAGCTCAACGATCCGGTCAGCCGCTTTGTCCCGTCCTGGAAGAACCACAGCGTGTGGGTCTCGGGCGAGGGCGACAGCATGGTCACCGAGGCGCTCAAGCGGCCCGTGTCCTTCAAGGATGTGCTCTCCCACACCGGCGGCTTCACCTACGGCGGCGGCCTGCCCGGCGTCGGCGATCAGCACCCCGTCGACAAGATCTATCGCGGCCTGAAGGTCCGCAGCGCCGGGTCCAACGACACCATGATGGAGTTCCTGGACAAGCTCGGCCAGGTGCCGCTGCTGTACCAGCCCGGCGAACGCTGGATGTACTCCCTGGCCACCGACATCTGCGGCGCCCTGGTGGAGGTGGTGTCCGGCAAGCCCTTCGCCCAGTACCTGCAGGAAGAGATCTTCGGGCCGCTTGGCATGAAGGACACTTCCTTCTTCGTCAGCCCCGACAAGATCGACCGCTTCTGCGCCAACTATCAGCGCGGTCCCGACAAGAAGCTGAAGGTGATCGATGATCCGGCCACCAGCGCCTTCGCCAAGGAGCCGGGCTTCAAGTCCGGCGGGGGCGGCCTGACCGGCACGATCGCCGACTATATGCGCTTCTGCGAGATGCTGCGCCGGGGCGGCGAGCTGGACGGTCATCGCGTGATCGGCCCGCGCACCCTGGAGATGATGCACATGAACCATCTGGCGGGCGGCAAGGACCTGACCCAGATGGCCATCGGCGGCTTCTCCGAGACCGCCAACGAGGGCGTGGGCTTTGGCCTCGGCTTCGCCTCGACCATGAGCCAGACCCAGACGGCGACACTCGGGACCGGCGATTACTACTGGGGTGGCGCGGCCTCCACCATCTTCTGGGTGGACCCGAAAGAAGACCTCTCGGTGGTGTTCATGACCCAGCTCATGCCGTCGGGAACCTTCAACTTCCGCGGCCAGCTGAAGAGCCTGATCTATTCGGCGATCATCGACTGACGACGGCAGATCCCTCCCCTCGCGGGGAGGGATCCCTACCGGTCTCCGTCGCGGATCCAGCGGGCGACCAGTCCAAAATCCTCCCCATCGCCGCCAAACGCCCAGGCCTCGCTCTGGCTGGCGGCGTTGCGGACGGCGGTCTGGGTGCGGGCCAGACACTCCTCCCGGCCCTTGATGGCGGTCAGGCCGACCGGGAGCTTGGCCGGCCTGGGGTTTCCTGCGTCCGTCTGTGGTGGCTTGGCGCACAGGGCCAACCACAGCCGCGCCTTGGTGACCCGACCGTCCCCATCGGAGGCCAAGGGCCGGACACCCAGATAGAACACCTTGGGATCGCCCGGCGCGCGGTCGGCGGGCGCCTCGATCTGCAGGATGGCCGGGTCGCCCACCGCCATCCGGTAGGTCAGAGCTTCGGAAAAGGCGCCCGAAGTGTCGCGCTTGCCGCCCACAAGCGCCGAAGGGCCCACATAGGCGCCGTTCGCGCAATCGGGCCACTTGAGGGCCGAGCCCCGCATGCTGAACGTGCAATCGCCCACGGGCATGGCCCAAAGACCTGGCTTCAGGATCGGCGCCCCCGCCGCATCGAGCGGCGAAAACAGCGGCCGATCAGAGCTGACCACCGCACAGGCCGACAGGCTCAGGGCCGCCCAGACGACCGCAACGATCCGCAGCATGAAACAGACCTCCAATCCAAGGCTTGTTAAGCTTTCTAGCGCAGAAACGATGTCCTGAGAGGCGCGATTCCTATGCCCATGCCCATTGCCGAACTGGAGGCCGCGCTTCGCGAAGGCTTCCCCGACTCTGAGATCCAGGTCGAGGACCTGGCCGGGGACGGTGATCACTATCGCGCCCGCATCGTCTCGAAGGCCTTTTCGGGCCTGTCGCGGGTCAAGCAGCACCAGCTCGTCTACGCCGCCCTCAAGGGCAAGATGGGCGGCGAGTTGCACGCGCTCGCGCTCGAGACCCAGGCGCCGGGCTAGACCGCCATGCGCTACCGCCCCTTCGGCTCCAGCGGCAAGGCGGTTTCGGCCATCAGCCTGCTGCTGCGCGAAGCTCCGAACATGACCACGCCGCACGCCTGGCGCACCCTGGTGTTCGGGGCCATGGAGAGCGGGGTCAACTGCTTCGAGATCACCGCCGGCTCCGACGTCATGGCGCTGGGTTTCGGCGAGGCGCTGCGCGCGGTGGAACGGCGGCTGATCGCCATCGGCTGGCGCATCCATGGCGACCCTCGCAAGATGCTCACCGCAGAGGCCATCTCCAACAGCGTGCGCGGCGGCCTGGCCAAGACCGGGGCCGGCTATTTCGACGTCCTGATGCTTGACGAAGCGGCCTTCGAGACCCTCGCTCCCGACGGCCACGGCTATCTCGCCGACCTTCGGGCCGCGGGCCTGGTCCTGCAGATGGGCGTGGTAGGGGACGGCGACAGCATCGAGGCCTGCCTCGAGAGCGGTCTCTTCGACGTCCTGGCCACCCCCTTCAACCTGGTCTCCGACTGGAAGGCCCGCCGGCGGATCAAGGACGCCTCGGCCCGCGACATGACCATGATCGCCTACGATCCTTTCCCGGCCGCCCTGTGCCGGCCTGTGGGCGGCGGCGGTTCGATCCGGACCAGCCTGTTCAAGCGCGCCGAGCCCCTGGCCGGGGCCGGCACCTACGCCTTCCTGCACCAGACCCATGGCTGGTCGGCCGAAGAGATCTGCCTTGCCTACGCCCTCACCGAGCCCGCCTTCGCCTCGGTCCAGGTGGAGCAGTTCCGGACCGAGGCGATCGAGCGCCTCGCCCTGATCACTGACAAGGACCTGCCCACCGGCGTCGCCGCCCAGATCGAAATGGCCCGCTTCAGCGCTGACGGCGGCGAACAGCGCCGAGCCTAGAGCGCTCGCAGAATCCGCGACTTACGGGCATAATGCCGCTTTGAAGCGGAGGTGAAAATTGTGCGGCGCGACCTGTGGCCTGTCAGAGAGGTCACGCGCCGCGCGGCCCTTGGTCTCGTCGGCGCATCAAGCTTCGCCGCCTGCGCACGTGTAGGCGCAACCCGGCCCGTTCGCCTCATCATCGGCACCGCGGCGGGCGGCGGGAATGATGGCTTCAGCCGCCTCTTTGCCCAGCATCTGCAGCGTCTTACGGGCCAAGCAGTCCAGGCACAGAACGAGGGGCGCGCCGGCGGGCGGCTGGCCGCCAGCCAGCTTCTGCAGGCGAACGCGGACGGCTCTGTGATGGCGTTCCTGCCCACGCCGCTCATCTATGAAAACCTGCTCTCTGACGCCAACCAGACCCTTGATCTCGCGCAATTCCGCTGGCTGGGTGGGATAGGCGCCGACCGCAGGGTTTTGGTGGTCAACCGGCAGAGCGGGGTCACCAGCTTCGGACAGTTGATCACCCGCCCCCGGTCCCTGGTCCTCGCGGCCTCCAGCACCTCAAGCTCCAGCTATGTCGAGCCGCGGATCGTCAGCCATCTGACCGGGGCGCGGTTGAAGCCGGTCCCGGGTTACAGCGGCGGCGCACGGAACCTGGCCGTGCTCTCAGGGGAGGCCGACGGCGTCATCGGCGATCTCGCCAGCCTGGACCCGCTGCTCCAGACGCCAGGCTCGCGAGTTCTTCTGCGCCTGAACGAGATCGCCGAGCCCGCCAGCGCCGCGGCCCCTGGTCTTGCCAGCCTGGCCAAGGGGCCGGACGCGCCACCGCTGCTAGCGCTCGTCGCCGCCACCGCCGCTCTGGGTCGGATGTTCGCCCTGCCGCCGGGTACACCTGCCGCGATCCTCACACAGTGGCGATCCCACCTGGACAGAGTCGTCGCCGATTCAGAGTTCCGGGCCGCAGCGACCGCCCGCGGCTTCGCGCTTGAACGGGTGGCCGGCGCCGAGGTGGAGGCGACCTTGCGCCGCCTGTTCGCCCCATCGGCCCCCGTCGGCCCGGCCCTGAGGCGCGCCATGGCGGCTTCGGCGGCCTGATGTCGGACGTCCTTGGCGCCCTCACCGGCCTGCTTGGCTCACCCTTCGTACTCGGCGGCCTAGTGGCGGGGACCTTCGCCGGGCTTCTGGCCGGTCTGACGCCAGGCGTGAATGGGCGCGCCGGCATGATGCTGGTCACCCCGATCGCGATCGGGTTCGGACCGAGCGCCGGGGCGGTTTTCCTGATCGCGTTCCACTCGGTAGTGCACACCTCAGGCGCCATCCCCGCGATCCTGCTGGGCACGCCCACCTCATCCACCGAGGCCGCCACCGCCATAGACGGCTACGCCATGACCCGGCGGGGCGAGGGAGCCCGCGCCATCGGCGCGACCTTGTCGGCGTCGGCGTTCGGGGGATTGGTGGGCGCCGTTTTCCTGTTCCTCGCCGCGCCCCTGGCCCTGGCCCTCATCCCCCACATCGCGGCTCCGGAGGTCACGGCCCTGTCGGCGCTTGGCCTGCTGTCGATCGCGGCCCTCAGCGGCGGCTGGCTGGCAGGCGGTCTGATGGCCGCGGCCCTCGGCGTTCTCATCGCCTGCGTGGGGATCGATCCGTTCTCTGGGGCGCCGCGCTTCACCTTCGGTCATCTGGGCCTTTGGGACGGGGTGAACGCGGCCGCCCTGGTGACAGGCCTGTTCGTGGTCCCGGAGCTGTGCGCCCGGGAGCCGGAGGCGCACGCCCCGGCCCCGCCCGCTGCGAAGCTGAGCGGCGTCCTGCGGGGCTGCCTCGAGGTCGTTGAGCATAGCTGGCTGCTGCTGCGCAGCTCGATCATCGGCGTGGTGGTGGGCTTCATTCCCGGCCTGGGCGCCAGCGCCGCCGTCTGGATGGCCTATGGCCATGCCCGCCAGACCCACCCCTCGGCCATCCCCTATGGCGAGGGCGCCATCGCCGGGGTGATCGCCCCCGAAGCCGCCAACAACTCCAAGGAAGGCGGATCTCTGGTTCCGACCCTGTTCCTGGGCATTCCAGGCTCTTCGGGGATGGGAATCCTGCTGGCCGCCTTCGCCACGCTTGGGGTCGAAGTGGGTCCGCGGATGCTGACCAAGACGCCCGAGTTCGTCTTCCTCCTCGGTTGGACCAACATCGCCTCGAACCTTCTGGCCGTGCCGCTCTGCCTGGCCCTGGCGCCCGCCATGGCGCGGTTCGCCACCGTGAGGCGCGATCAGGTTGTCCCAGTCGCCCTGGCCGCCGCCTTGGCGGCAACCTCGCTCACCCAGCCGGGTCTCTCGGCCCTGGTCCAATTGGTCGCCTTTTCGGGCCTGGGTCTGCTGCTGAAGGGGGCCAACATCGCGCGCGCGCCGTTGCTCCTCGGCTTCGTCCTCGCCCCGGGGCTGGAGCTCGGCCTTGTGCGCTCGAGCATGGTCTACGGCTGGGACGCGCTCACCCGGCCCGGGGTCCTGGTTATCCTTGGACTGGCCACGGCGATCTTCTTGATGGCCGGATGGACCCGGCTCCGGGCCGCGAGGCCTGCCGAGCGAGAGACCGGGACGCGCCTGACCCCGGCGGCGATCGCCTTGACAGGGGCGGCTAGCGTATCGGCATTGGGTGTGGCCACCACCCTGGCCCCTATGGCGGGCGGCGTGATCCAGGTGGCGGGGGGGATTGGCCTGTTCTCAGCCGCGCTCGCCGCCTTGCGCGTCTGGCCTCACTGGACGACCGCGCCTCGGGCTGAGGCGCCGGACGGCCCGACCCTGGCGTTGTTCGCCGTGGCCCTGATCATCGCGTGGCTCGTCAGCCTGCCGCTCGCGGCCGGAGCCCTGGTCTGCGCCGCCTTGGTCCTGAGAGCCGGCGTGGGCTATCTAACCGCCGCCATCACCGCTGCGCTCAGCGCGGCCGCGATACTGGGCCTGGAGATGCTTCAGCCGTGACCGACCCGCTCGCCTGCATTTCACCCGACGATCTGCCTGGCTTGGCCCAGGCGGCGTGGCGGCATGGTGCGCGCCATTGCTTGGCGTGCGGTGGGTATCATCGGGTCTGGGGCGTGCTGCGCGCCGCGGGTCTGAACGGCGGCCTTGCGTCCGACGAACCCGCCCTTGCGCCGCGCATCGCCGCCGCCTTGGATCCCGGCGCCAGGGTTTTGGTGGCCGGCGCCGCCGACCCCGCCCTTCTCGACCTGGTTGTCCGCGCGGCGGCAGGCATGCCGTTGGCCATTACCGTCGCCGATCTCTGCCGCACGCCCCTGGAAGTGATCGGCCAGTTGCCGCCCTACGTGGGCATCGTCGTGAAGACCCTGAAGATCGATCTCGCCGAACTCGATCACAAGGCCCGCTGGGACCTGATCCTCTCCCACCTGATGCTGGCCCACGTTCCGCCGGAGAATCGGATCGAGGTGCTAAGCCGACTCCGTCGCTCCCTTGCCCCGGGCGGGCGGCTAGTCCTGGTCGCGCGGACAGTTCGTGACGAGGTCAAGGCGGGGGCTGCGGGCGACCAGGCCGCATGGACCGCACGGACCTTGGCGCGCCTCGCGGCTGCGGGAATTCCGCCGCCCGGCGCGCCAAGCGAGTTCCAGGCCTTGCTCGAGCGCTACGCCGCCCATCGCACCGATCGCCTGTGGAACCTGGCGACGCCGGAAGCGATCGCAGACGTGCTCACGGCCGGCGGTTTCGAGGTGGAGGATGTGGCCCGGATAAGCCGGGCCAACCGCGCCCCGGACGAGGCAGACGATAAGGCGCGCTACGTCTTCGTCGTGCGCTGACCGGCCTTGGCCAACACCAGCTTGCGCACCGCGGCCAGCATAGGCTCGAGCGCCGCCGCGCTCCGGCCGCGCATATGGCCGGAGCTCGGCAGGAAGTTCATCGTGGCGTTGGCCTCGAACACCAAGACGCGGCCGTCGGCGTCGACGCTGGCGTCCAGTCCGAAGTACTCCAGACCCATCCGGTCGCCGATCTCCCTCAGGGCGGCCCGGGTGATTTCCGGCAGGCCGGCGAACCCGCCGCCCACAATCGCCTTGGCCTCCAGGCGCTGGGGGGAGTCGTCGGCCATCTCCCGGCCGGAGCGGCCGTGGATATTCCAGTTTTCTGACACCACGTGCTGACGCACGACGATGTCCCCTCCGACAAGGAAAAAGCGGGTCTTGCGGTACCAGCCGTCGGCCCGCCGGAAGTCCACGAATTCGGTCAGGTAGTAGTCGTTGTTCCGGTCGCCGTAGACGCCCTCGATCTCCTCCAGCGACGCCACGACTCCCAGCATCTGCCCATTGTGCGTGCCCGTCCGGCGGATGATCGCCGGGAACTCAAAGGCGGCCTCCTCAACCTGCCGCTTGAGCCGCTCCAGGGTGGGATTGCGCAGCAGCAGGGTCTTGGGCATGTGGACATTGTCGATGCCGGCCAGGCGGAGGGCGATCTGGTGGCGACGGGTGTGCCGGACCTGGTGCGGGGGATCGATCACGGGAATGTCGAAGTCGGCGGTGAACTTCTCAATCGCGTCCAAAGTCTTCGGGTTTTGGTCGGCGTCGGAAACCATGTTCCAGAAGACGTCGATCTCAGAGACGTTCCACCTGCGCGCCTTGCGAAAATAGCTCGGCGCGATATGGATGCGGGCATGATCGAACTCGCGTTCCGGCAGCAATGCCAGAACCCGGCCAGCGTCGTTGTTGCCCTGGAGGTAAACCACGCCCTCCTGGTCAAACTGGATCGTTCGATCGAAGTCGTTACCGACGATGAACCCCACCCTCGGGCTGGCTTCGCTCAAAACCGGTACCTCGCCCCAAGATAGAATTGCCGTCCGGTGTGGGTGTAATCCTCCGAATTTCGACGCTCGATGGAGATCCAGCGGTCTTCGAAGGCGTCGGTGAGATTGATCGCCTCGAAGGTCAGGCTGAGTTGGTCGTTGACCTTATAGCTGGCCGAAAGATCGACGTTCAGCGTGCTGTTCTTGCCCCGGGCGTCGTTCCCGTTGCCGCCGGGGACCGCGGCCAGATACTCGTCGCGGTGGGAGGCTGAGACGCGTGCGCTGAGGCGCGTGTCCTCATAGTAGAGGGTCGTGTTCCAGGACCGCGGCGACAGGCCCACCAGGGGTAGGGTCGTGGTCGCCGCCGGGACCACCGAGGAATCCGTGATGTAGGTCACCGTGGAGTCGACATGGGTGTAGTTCACGATGCCGCCGAACCGGTCGAGGGGTGCGGGCAGGAAGCTGAACGGTCCCTGCAGGTTGATCTCGTATCCCTTCAGTTCGCCGCCGGCCGTGTTGAGCAGCTGGGTCACCAGGAAGATGGTGTCGGGGCTGTTGCGCGTGGTCAGCAGGCTGACCGGCAGGCCGGTGGCGCTGTAGGGCATCGTGGCCGCCGAGCTCTGAATGTAGGATTGCAGGTCCTTGTAGAAGACCCCGATGCTGAACTGGGTCTCACGGGCCGGGTACCATTCCAGGCTCAGATCAAAGGTGTTGGCCCGGACCGGGTCCAGCAGCGGATTGCCGATCGTAAGGGTGTGGGCGGTGTTGTTGATCGATCCGCCCGGCGTCAGGCTGGGCAGTTGCGGACGCGCCATGACCTTGGCGGCGGCGAACCGGATCAGCACGTCCTGGCGCGGCTCCAGCACCAGGTTCAGGGCCGGCAGGGTGTCGTCGTACTTGCGCGACACCGCCACATAGCTGGCGCCCACATACCCCCGGGCGATGCTGGTGGTGGCCACGCGGCGCACGCCGACATCGCCCCGCAGCGGCATGTCGAACACCGCCGTCGAGAAGTCGGCCTGGGCGTAGAGACCCAGGTCCCGCTCACCCACGTCGCGATTGGCGGCCCGTTGGTTGGCGGCGCTGACCCGGAAATCGCCATAGGTGTTGATGCAGTTGCAGTAGAGGTCGACGAGGTCTGCGATCCTGCTGACGTCAGGCGCCAGCCAGGCGCTTGGGGTCCCGGCCGGGGCGCCGAGCCCGCGCCCGAAGCCGCTGATCACGGTGCTGATCTGCGCCAAGCCCACGCCCGGCAGCGGGACCGCTGCGTCCTGCAGGCCGTTGATGGTGTTCTGCCGCCAGTCTGCGGTGGTGAAGCGGTAGTCCTTGAACAGCAGGCCCCCTTTCAGGGTGAGAGCCTGACTGAACTTGAACTCGCCATCGACCCCAAGGGTCTTGAACCGGTTTGAGGTCTTGTTAGGCCGCTGGCGTAGCAGGGAGGGGAAGCCCTCGGCGGCGCTGGAACTGAACTGCCAATTGGCGGGATCGGCGACATCGAAGTTGTAATTCAGGGCGGGCAGGGTCTGGCTGCCGGAGAAGTCGTAGCTGTAGCCGTCCTGATTGTAGCGATCGAAGGACATGGTCGTCTGGATAGGATTGTCCTGGATCGACCGCGACTGGCCGACCACCGCTTTGATCTTGAACCGGCTGTTGAACTCATGGTCCAGCCTCAGGGAAAGCTGGCTGAACTCGCTGGACAGCTCGTCGTAGCGGACCTCGCTGCGGACGTCGGTGTCGTCGAAGGTCGCGCGCACTAGCTGGTTCCGCGCGCCGAACACCGGGTCTCGCACCGTGGTCTGAGCCAGGCGCGTGAGGTAGGTGGTCAGATAGGCTTCGCTGCGGCTGCCGTCGAACAGCGCGAACATGCCATCCAAGCTAAGCGTCGTCGCATCGGTTGGGGCGAATTGGATCGCCGTCGTCGCCCCGTACCGCCGCCAATCGTAGGTGAACCGCTGATAGCGCGGAATGCGCGCATGCCAGGCCGAGTTGACGGGGCTATAGACGCCCGGCGGGCTGTTGCAGGCCCCGGCGTTCAGGAAACAGCCGCCGGAATTGGTCGGCACCGAGGGGTTTTCCCAGCGTCCGCTGGTGGCGCCCTCCTCCAGGATGTTGCGGGCGCTGTAGGCCACCGAAACCAGGGCGCCCAGCTTGCCGTCGAACCAGGTGTCGGAGATCAGGGCCGTGGCCCTGGGGTCGGCCTTCCGAGAGAGGTCGTTGTAGCCGTACTGGAGGCCACCCGCTGCGTGGAAGCCTGGGGTGTCGAAGGGCCGGGCGGTGACGAGGTCGATGGTGGCGCCCAGCGAGCCCTCCTCAACCTCGGCGCTTTGCGCCTTTCGCACGGTCACCCGGTTGAAGAGTTCCGAGGCGAACACCTGGAAATCGAAGCTGCGCCCCCGGTTCGCGCCCCCGGCGGTGTCCTTGCCGCCTGTGGTGGCCAGGGCCTCCAGTCCGTTCAGCCGCACACGGCTGAAGTCCCCCGACAGACCGCGCACGGTGATCGAACGGCCTTCGCCGCCGTCCCGGTCGATGGCGACCCCTGGAATTCGCTGCAGGGCCTCGGCCAGATTCAGGTCCGGGAAGTCGGCCATGTCCTCGGCGTTGATCACATCGACGAGGGCGGCCTCGGTCCTCTTGATCTCGATGGCGCTGGCCAAGCTGGCGCGGAAGCCGGTGACCACGAGTTCATCCACTTGAGGCGCCTGGGCCTGGGCCTGGGCCTGGGCCGCGATGGCGGCGCCTACGATGAGAGCCGTACCGCCGAGCCGCCACGGCTGACGCCTGGGAATTGAACCGTTCATCAGTGTGTCTAGCGCCCCAGCCAGCACGGGGAATGGTCTACTCATCTCATGAAATCAAGCGTCACTATGCCGGGAAAACGACGATTCCAAAACAGCCGCGGGGGCGGATCCGCCTGCGGCCAAACGCGCCGGCGCTTGACCCGAGGGTCCTGGCTCCCTAGCTCTCAGGCGAAGTTTCCGACGAGAGACCCGTCCCATGACCGACGCCGCCACCGCCAACCCCGTCCACGAGTTCATCAGCCGCACCGTCACCGACAATCCGGTGGTGCTGTTCATGAAGGGCGTGCCCGAACAGCCCCAGTGCGGGTTCTCCGGCCTGGTGGTCCAGGTGCTCGATCATCTGGGCGTCGACTTCGTGGGCGTGAACGTCCTGCAGGACGCTTCCCTGCGCGACGGCATCAAGACCTTCAGCGACTGGCCGACCATTCCGCAGCTCTATGTGAAGGGCGAATTCGTCGGCGGCGCCGACATCGTCAAGGAAATGTTCCAGTCGGGCGAACTGAAGCCCCTGCTCATCGAGCAAGGCGTCCTCGCGGCCTAAGCGCCGGTGGCGCAGCTCCTTGAACCGCCCGAAGGCCAGCAGGTCTTCGAACAGAGCTTCACGCCGCAAGCCTCGGACATCGACGCTAATGGCCATGTGAACAACGTGGTTTACCTGCGCTGGATTCAAGACATGGCCACCGCCCATTGGGCCGCCTGCCAGCCGGCGGAGGACCAGACGCGTTGGGCCTGGATCGTCCTGCGCCACGAGGTGGACTACCGCCGCGCCCTGCTGCCGGGCGAGAGGGCGCGCGCCCGCACCTGGGTGGCTAGGAAGCCCGACGGGCCCCGCTTTGATCGCTACGTCCGGATCGACGGTCCCGACGGCGCCATGTGCGCCCAGGCGGTCACCGTCTGGTGCCTGATCGACGCCGCCACCGGCCGCCCCAAGCGGGTGCCCCAGGACATGGTCGACCGGTTTATCTGAGGCTCAGGAACCTGGCCCCGTCCACGGATAGAACGGATTCAGCACGAACAGCGGCGTGCGGCCCGCCACCCCCAGCTCCGCATAGGTGAAGGTCAGGTCGGTGTGCCCCATAGCGAAAGACCGGCAGGGGTCCAGGCGCTTGCGGCCGAAGGCCAGGGTCACCGCGTCCCCCTTCCGCTCCACATAGAAGGCGAAATCCTCCTTCTTGGTGCAGCCGTTGGAAGAGACCCGGATGGTCAGGGCCTCGCGGCCGGCGCTGGCCGAATAGAGCGGCTCCAGCTCCCCAAGCGAGGACCCGGCGGGTGCGACGATGGGCGGGGCGGCGGTGGCGCAGCCGGCGAGCAGGCTCAAGGCCCCGATCAGCAGAAGACGACGATGCATGGCCCCACTCCGCCACAGATCGCCGAAAAGCAAAAGGCCCCGGATCGCTCCGGGGCCTTCGCAAACTCAGGCAGGTCGAAACCGATCAGGACGAATAGAATTCGATGACCAGGTTCGGCTCCATCTTCACGGGGTACGGGACCTCGTTGAATTCCGGGGCGCGGATGAACTTGGCGGTCATCGCCTTGGTGTCCATCTCGATGTAGTCGGGGGTGTCGCGCTCGCCCGACTGCAGGGCTTCCAGCACCAGCGCCATGTTCTTGGAGCGCTCACGGACCGAGACGATGTCGCCGGCCTTCACGCGGTAGGAGGCGATGTTGACGCGCTTGCCGTTCACCAGCACGTGGCCGTGGTTCACGAACTGACGGGCGGCGAACACGGTCGGCACGAACTTGGCGCGGTAGACGATGGCGTCCAGACGCGATTCCAGCAGACCGATCAGGTTCTCGGAGGTGTTGCCCTTGCGGCGGTCAGCTTCCTCATAGGTGCGGCTGAACTGCTTTTCGGTCAGGTTGCCGTAGTAGCCCTTCAGCTTCTGCTTGGCGCGCAGCTGCAGGCCGAAATCGGAGACCTTCTGCTTGCGCCGCTGCCCGTGCTGGCCGGGGCCGTACTGGCGGGTGTTCACCGGGGACTTCGGACGACCCCAGATGTTTTCGCCCATCCGGCGGTCGATCTTGTACTTCGCGGAATGCCGCTTGGACATAGTAGCTCTTTCAACACGATCCGGGCCGGCGCCTTCATAAGCGAAGGTGCGATTTCAACGGCGGCGTCCAGATCACCCGTCATAGGTGTCCGCAGCCGCCAGGGTGACCCGGCGGCGCGAAGGGGCGGTTTATGATGCGACGGAGGCCCTAAGTCAATCGCGCCGCCGTCGGACTCAGCCGGCAAAATGGGTGGCGGTGCCAGCGACCATGTACCAGGTGGCCATAAGGCCAGCGAGCAATGCGCCCGGAAGGTAGCTGTCGGTGCGTCGCCAGGCATAGACCGCCAGCACCGCCAGGGCGGCCAGCACCGGGACAAACTGCATCGCCACAATGAGCGTGAGGGCCTGTGTCACGGCTGGCAGGCGGCCTGTGGCGAAGAGATAGACGTACTGTCCGCCCGTGAGCACCAGAAAGCCGAGCGCCAGCCCCGCGACGGCGACCGCGTATTGCGCCCCGCGGGCACGGCCGCGGAGCAGGCCTGCGAGCCCCCGAAACGAAACGCAGGTGAAAAGCGTGAAGCCCGGCAGGTAGACCAAGGCGGCCAAGGCCTGGGAGAGACTGAGCGGCTTTAGGGCGAGCACCCAGAACCGGAAGTCAACGAGGGCCAGGCCCGCCACGACGACTGCTCCGTAGACGACGGCGAAGGTCGCCAGGGCCAGGAGCGCGGCAAGCCCCCAGGGCTTCCGGGGTTCCGGCCGGCTCCTGCCCAGGATCGCGCCCAGCACCAACGCAAGGGTCGCATTGCCGAGCGCCCAGATCATCAGCCAGGTGGTGATCTGCTGGGGGAAGACCGCCGACACCGGGAGCGGCGGCGGATTTGTGAAGTTGACCAGGAAGAAGGTGATGGGCGGGATGAAACTGGTCAGGCCAAGCAGGGCCCACCAGCGCAGGTCGGCGGGTGCAGAACCCCGGACGGGCGCGCCGCGCAGGGCGGCGAAGGGCGGCAAGGCGAGCAGGCAGCCGAATGCGCCCAGTAAGAAGACGAAGACGCCGACGAGGGCCATGCCCGTCGCCCCCTCCTTCCACCACCAAATCTGGTCGGTGGCGGGCAGGGGCCGGCCACCCTGCAGCGTCCGCGCGAACCAGTCGATGGCGTGGCCGACAGCGACGACGGAGATGTGGTCGCCGGGGTGGGTGACAGGCGGGCTGTGGAGGATCCGCCCGGTGCCTGCGGCGATATCGCCATAGACCCGGCCGGCCGACACCGGCTGTCCTGTTCCGAAGGCGGCGCGCAGCTTGGCGCTCTCGCCGATGGCTGCGCCACTGGGAACGCCCCACATGAGGGGCGCGAACTCATCGTAGCGGCTGAACACCACCGCAAGATTCCGGGGCCAGGCGGTCGTGCCGTCCGGCGCGAAGGGCGCCCCTACCGACGAACCTTCCAGGACCATGGACCGGTAGCCGTCCGGCATGGCCGCGGCGGCGGCCAGCACGGCCCAGCCCCCCATGCTGTGGCCCTCCAGACCGATCTGATCACGGTCGACCATGTCCAGGGACCGCAGGTAGGCGAGACCCTCAGGCCCGCCGAAACCCTTGGTGGTCGCCGCTCCGCCGCTGTACCCATGGCCTCGCTGGTCCAGGGCCAGGACGACATAGCCGCGCCGCGCGAATTCGATGGCGAACGCGCTCTGGGTCTCGCGAGTGTTGATATAGCCGTGCACCGCCAGGATGGCGGGCGCCGGCCGGTCCGCCGTCGCCGTCTTGGGCACATAGAGAAGGCCGCTGAAGACGGTGCCGTCGTCAGCGGTGAAGCGCACGTCGTGCAGATCCACTCCGCCTGAGCGTTCGACCCGCGCGGCCACGGCGACGCCGATCACCATCAGGATCAGCCCCACGAGAAGGAGCCGCCACGGCGGCCCCAGGCGCGCGCGCGCCTGCCCCGCCAAATCCATCGTGTCCGACACACTCATCTTCCGCTTCCCCCCGGGATTTTCGTTCTTGATGACGATACGAAAAGTTTGAACACCGCAAGTAAGGGCGCTTTTCGCCCACCAAGCCAGGCTTTCCGGCCGCGCCCGCCACATCAAGCGTCAACGTCACGATTGACAGTGCGTTTCTTGCTTCGTACCTCTCCCAGAACGAAGATAAAACGAAGATATCGCGTCGAGAACGCGATCCTGGGGAGCGAAACGCAATGGAATTCCAAAACATCCGCCGTGGGCTATTGCTGGCAGCCACCGCCCTCGCGGCGGTGCAGGCCGCACCCGCCTTTGCGCAAGCCACGCGTCAGACCACCGTCGAGGAGGTGATCGTCACCGCCGAGAAGCGCGAGGCGCGGTTGCAGGATGTGCCAGTCTCAATCACCTCGATCAGTGAGAAGCAGCTCCAGGCCGCCAACCTGAACAGCGGCACCGAGATCGCGCGCATGACCCCGAACCTGCGGGTGTCGAACCTGGGCAACGAGGATCAGCCGAAGTTCTCCATGCGCGGGGTCGCGACGCCCGACTTCAACCTGAACAGCAACTCGCCGACCGGAATTTTCTACGACGAGGTTTACGTCGCCAGCCAGTTCCTCGGCGGACCGCAGATTTTCGACTTGGCCCGCGTAGAGGTCCTGCGCGGTCCGCAGGGGACGCTCTACGGCAAGAACACCACGGGCGGAGCGGTGAACTTCATCACCCGCGCGCCCAGCTTTGACACCAACGGAAACCTTTCGATCCAGGCGGGCGACAACGGTTTCTGGCACGCGAACGGAGCGCTGAACGTTCCGCTGGTGGACGACAAGCTGGCCATGCGCGTGGCGTTTAACGCCTCGAAGAGCGACGGCTGGGTCAAGAACTATAATCCAGCGGGCGAGGATCTGTCCTCCATCGACAACCGCGCGGTCCGCGTCAGCTTCCTCTATCGGCCCACCGATGACTTCGACGCCACCCTGCGGCTGTTCAGCTCGCGCGCCAATCCCACCAATATCGGGACAGTCAATGTCGGCCTGCTGCCGGGCGGCAAGAACGCCTTCGGCGTCAACCCTCGGGTCAACCCGCTGACCGGCAAGTCGTTCGACAACCACGAAGGCTATTACGACCGCACGGGTGGCCAGATCAGAGCCGATGGCGACGGCGCCACGCTCACCATGAACAAGCGCTTCGGCGACCTGACGCTCACCGCGATCAGCAACTATACCCGCGGCTCATTCCTCAACAATGTGGACGGCGATGGCTCGATCGCCGCGCTGCTGGCCATCGACTTCTACGCCGACACCAAGGAATGGAGCCAGGACCTGCGGGTCTCGACCAATTTCGAAGGGCCGTTCAACCTCATCGCGGGCGTCTATTTCGGCCATGACGAGGTGGCCATCCGCACCGACTGGAACTTCTTCGCCGGCGCCATCATCCGCAACCAGCGCTACGACCAAGAGCGTGACTCCTACGCCATCTACGCTGACGGCACCTATGACCTGAGCGCCGCCGACCAGATCTATGCCGGCGTCCGCTGGACACACGACAAGGGTGCGATCTCCAACTTCCGGGTCACAGGGGCTGGCGCGCCGCCGATCACCCCTCAGCCGACAAAGAGCTATGACGACTCGGCGCCAACCGGCCGCATCGGCCTGCGGCACAAGTTCTCTGACGACATCATGGCCTATGTCCAGTACGCCCGCGGCTATCGCAGCAGCGCGATCAACGGCTCGGCCCTGTTCAATCCCGCCGACATCAACGTCGCCGAGCCCGAGACCCTGAACTCCTACGAGGGTGGACTGAAGACCCAGCTGTTCGATCGTCGCCTGACCCTGAACTCCTCGGTCTTCTACTACGACTACCGGAACCAGCAGTTCATCAACACGGTCAGCATCGGCCAGTCCAACGTGGTCAACGCCGGCGCCGCCAAGCTCTATTGCCTCGAGGTCGAGGCGGTAGCCCAGGTCACCCCGGAACTCACCTTGCGGGCCGGGGGCAGTCTGCTGCACACCGAGTACACCAAGCTGGTCCTCAACGAGATCATTGGAGGCGTCCTGACCCCGGTGAACCTGAAGGGCAAAGAACTGATCGAGGCGCCCAGACAGTCGCTGAACGTCGCGGCCGACTATGCTCTGCCGGTGGGCGCTGACGGGGAGCTGAGCTTCCACATCGACGCCAACTACGTGGGCTCCCAGTACTACACCCCGCAGAACCGGCCGCTTTCACGCCTGCCCTCCTACTGGGAGAGCAACGCCCGGCTCGGCTATGGCCACGGGAACTGGGAGATCGCCGCCTGGGTGAAGAACCTCGGCGACAACGACACCCCCGGCGGGCTGGTTGGGCCCGACACCACGACCTTCCAGCAAATCTTCCTGGCGCCGACCTATCCCCGGCGCTACGGCCTGGAGATTAACTACAGGTTCTAGTCGAATCTCCAGGGGCCGGTGCGTCGCGGGCTCCGCGGCGTACCGGCCCTGGTTGCGGGCCGGCGCCATCCCCCTCATGATCGGGCTTCACAGCAGACGAGTTTCCCAGACCCATGGCAGGCGCCGTCGCCGATAGGCACAAGGCCATACTCGAGATCGCTCGCCAGACGGGCAAGGTGACAGTCGACGTCCTGGCGGAGCGGCTCGACGTCACGCCTCAGACCATTCGCAAGGACCTCAACGACCTGTCGGCCGACAGCCTGCTGGCGAGGGTTCATGGCGGCGCGGTCATCACCTCGGGCATCGACAACCTGACCTATGAGGCCCGGCGCGTCCTGGCGAAGGCGGAGAAACAGGCGATCGGCGAGGTGGTCGCCGCCCTGATCCCCGACAAGGCCTCGATCTTCATCAACATTGGCACCACCACCGAGGAGGTGGCCCGCGCGTTGGCCACCCGCCGCAAGCTGCTGGTGATCACCAACAATCTCAACGTCGTCGACCTGCTGTATCGCAATCCCGATATCGAGGTGATCGTGGTGGGCGGTCGGGTGCGCCAGGTGGATCGCGCCTCTGTCGGCGCCTTCGCCGTGGAATTCATCAAGAGCTTCAAGGTCGACTTCGCCATCATCGGGGCCTCGGCCATCGACGAGGACGGGACATTGCTGGACTTCGACATGAACGAGGTTCAGGTCTCGCAGGCGATCATCCACAACGCCCGCCAGGTGATCCTGGCCGCCGACAGATCCAAGCTCGGCCGTCCGGCGCCGGTGCGGATCGGCCATATCAGCGAAGTGGATGTCTTCGCCACCGACCATATGAGCAGCCCGGCTCTGGCGGCCGTCTGCGAAGCTCATGGCGTCCGCATTGTAGAGGCGGCCGCGACAGCTTAGCTGCGGCGGCGGACGATCTGGACTTAGGCCGCCAACACCGGCGGCAGGCGGTAGCCGCCTTCCAGCAGCTCGGTCTTCGGCAGGTAGGCCCGCATGAAGAGGGCGAAGGGGCCGGCCGGGGCTGGCAACCAGTTGGCGGTCCGCTCGCCGCCTGGATCTTGGTGGCCGATCCAGATGTCCAGAGCGCCGTCGGGGCCCGTGACCAGGCCCTGCGTGCGGTCGCCGATGGCGTAGCGGGCGAGCGGGTTGTCGGTGAAGAAGAATTGCCCGTCGGGGGTCGCCTCATAGAGACTGAGCGACCAGAAGGAATTGACCGGCAGGTGGCCGTCCGCCGGGAAGTGCAGACGCCACGCCTTCGTCCCGTCAAACAGCGCCCCCTTCAGGTCACCCTCGGCGCGCATGTACATGGCCTCGGCAGGCGGCAGGGCGGCCAGGCCCGACACCGCCACCGAGGCGCGCAGGCCGTAGTCTTGGGCGAAGTCCCCGAGCCGGGCCGAGGGATAGGACCAGCCATCGGTGAAGCCCGCCCCCGAGAGCCCGCCCTTGCGCGCGGCGGCTCGGGCCTCGGCGACCCCGGCCTCGATGGCGGCCGCCTCCTCGGGCGAGAACCGGCTGGGCTCGAAGTCGGCGAGGCCAAGGGGCGCCATGCCGGCCAGGAAGGCGCGGTCCTGCACCTGCGGCGGGTTCAACGCCATCAGCTGGGCGGCGGTGGCGAAATACGCCGCCCAGGGCGCGCCACGGTGCGCGAATGGGCCGGGGGCGTCCGCGGCGGGCCCCTGCATGGAGAGGCCGTGCTGGACGGCCTTGGCGCCCTCCACGTCGTGCGGTCCATCCACCAGGATGCGGGCGAGCGCCCAGACATGGTTGGTAGGCGAACGCACCACATTGGGGCCCTCGGCGGCGTCGGTCGGTCCCACCAGGGTGAAGGTCCCGCCGTCCGGTCCCGTGGTGCGGGTCCCCAGGATCGCGAAGTTGTTGGTGTAGGCGTCCATCAGGGCCAGGGAGAAGTAGCGCTCGCCGGTGGCGGGCACATTGATCGTCACCGGGCCCTGGGACAGGTCCACCTGGGCCGTGGAATAGAAGGTGTCATTGTTGGGCGTCGTGACCGCCCGCGCATTGTGGTCGGCCAGCCGGCGCATGTGACCGAAAACGTTCATCGGCGAGCCATTGGCCAGGCCCCTGGCCCGCGTGGTGGCGATCTCCACCAGCGGCAGGGTGAAGAGCCAGGCGTCGTGGGCGGCGGCCTGCAGCGCGGCCAGATCGGTCTTCGCCATCGTCTCAATTCCCCCCGCTAGCGGCCCACCCGTTCGGACAGGGCCTGGGAGGCCTGCTTGGCCTCCTCCCACCATTTGCCGACCATCTCGCCCGCATCGCCCGGCTTCGCAAGCCTGACACCCTGACCGGCCCACAGGGAGAGCATCTCAGCCTCCCCCGCCTTGGCGGCGGCGGCGCGCAGGGGCTGGGTCAGGCGGTTCTGCACCGGATAGGCCGGGACCTCGTCCTCGAACCCGCGCATCTCACGCATGAAGCGGTTCTCGATTCCCCGCGCGTGGCGGCCGGTGAAGGCCCGGGTCAGGCGGGTGGGGTCGTCGCCGGCGGCCTCCAGCGCCTTGCGCCAGGGGGCGCTCACCGCCGTCTGGTCGGCCAGCAGGAAGGCCGTGCCCATCTGGACGGCGTCGGCGCCCAGGGCCAGAGCGGCCGCGACGCCGCGTCCGTCCATGATCCCGCCCGCCGCGATCACCGGAATGTCGAGGGCGTCGCGGATGGTGGCGACGAGCGCCAGGGTTCCCACCAGGCTCGCTTGTGTTTCGGCCAGGAAGTGGCCGCGATGACCGCCGGCCTCCGCGCCCTGGGCGCTGACCCCGTCCGCGCCGACGGCCGCCCAGGCGCGGGCCTCGGCCACGGTGGTCGCCGTGCCCACCACATAGCTGCCCGCCGCGTGCAGCGCGTCGACCTGGGCCTTCGTCAGGATGGCGAACGTGAAGGAGGCCACGGCAGGCGCGGCCCGCACCAGGGCCGCGAACTGGCCCTCGAAGTCCGGGGCGTAGTCATTGGGCGCGGCCGGCAATGGCGCGCCGAGCTCGGCGTACCAGGGGGCGAGGCGTTGCAGGCTCGCGTCGATCACCTCCGCGCCGGGCGCGGCCACAGGGTTGATGAACAGGTTCACGCCAAAAGGCCTGTCGGTGGCCGCCCTCAGGGCCGCCACCGCCGGCTCGATATCGGCGGGCGCCAGGGCCCCCGCCCCCAGGGCTCCAAGGGCGCCGGCCTTGGACACCGCCACCGCCATCTCAGGCGACGAGGCGCCCACCATCGGCGCCTGCAGGATCGGGATCGGCAAGGCGTCCAGGAAGGCCTTGAAGTCCATGGGGCCTACTCCGTGTCTTGCTTGGCCTTCTCGCGGGCCAGCTTGTGCAGGGCGCGGCCGCGGCCCTTGGATAGGGCGGTGACCACGCCGCGGAAGGTACGCACCTCCTGGTCGGAGAACCGGGCGCGGCCAAGCGCCGAGCGCAGGTTCTGCATCATCGAGGGCTTCTTCTCCGGCGGATGGAAGAAACCCGCCGCCTCCAGCTCCTGCTCGAAGTGGTCATAGAGGCCCTGCATCGCGGCCGCCTCCGCCGGCGGCGGGGCGTCGCGGAAGATGGCCGGCGCGCCGGTCGCCTGGGTCATGCGCCACTCATAGGCCAGGATGATCACCGCCTGGGCCAGGTTCAGCGACCGGAAGCGCGGATCGATGGGCAGGGTCACCACCGCCTGGCACAGGGCGATGTCAGCGGTCTCCAGTCCCGCGCGCTCGCCGCCGAACAACAGGCCGACATTGCGGCCCTCGGCCACCTCGTGGATCAGGTTTCCGGCCGCCTCGCGGGGCGTCAGGATCGGCAGCTGCAGCTCGCGGGGCCGGGCCGTGGTGGCGTAGACCAGGTGCAGGTCGGCGATGGCGTCTTCCACGCTGTCATAGACCCGGGCGGCGTTGAGCGGCCATTCGGCGCCCGAGGCCGACGACCAGGCGCGCTCCTGGGGCCAGCCGTCGCGGGGATTGACCAGGCGCAGGTCGGCCAGGCCGAAATTGGCCATGGCGCGCGCCACCGCACCGATGTTCTGGGCGAGTTGCGGGGCGTTCAGGATGATGCAGGGCGGGGAACCTGTGGACATGGCGCGTTTTCAATCTCTTGCGCCCCACATGGCAAGCCCGGTGTGCGCTAAGGTGATCCATGCGCATATTTCTCGCCGTCGCTTTCGTCGCCCTGGCCCTGTCGGCCTGCGGCTCTGGCTCGCCACAGACCGCGTCCGAGACGCCGCAGCTCAACCTCCCCCAGCTCTCCACCGAAGTCTCCGCGATCGCCGAGCGCGCGCGGCCCGGCGTGCTGGGGGTCGGCCTGATGAACCTGGAGAGCGGCGAGACCTGGGACTTCAACGGCGAACGTCGGTTTCCCATGCAGAGCGTCTTCAAGGCGCCGTTGGGCGCCGCGGTCCTGGCCGAGGTGGACGCCGGCCGGCTGAGGCTGGACGACACAATGACCCTTCGCGACGAGGACCTGTCGCCCCCCTTCAGCCCCATCGCCGACGCCTATCCGGGCAGACGCGACTACACGGTGCGCGAGCTGCTGGTCGCCGCAGCGGGGGGATCGGACAACACCGCCGCCGATGTGTTGATGAAGAAGATCGGAGGCCCCGGCGCGGTGACCGCCTGGCTGGTCGGCAAGAAGGTCGAGGAGATTCGGGTCGACCGCTATGAGCGCCAGCTCCAGCCCGACAGCACCGGCATGGCCTCATTTCGCCCCGCCTGGAAGGGCTCGCAGGCCTATACGGCCGCCCTCAACAGCGTTCCGCCGGAGGCCCGGCGCAGCGCTGTGGCCATCTATCTCTCCGATCCGCAGGACACCGCCACTCCGCGCGGAGCCTTGAACTTCCTCGACAAGCTGGATGATGGCGAGCTGATGTCGCCGTCCTCCAACAAGCTGCTGCTGCAGATCATGACGGAAACCCCCACCGGCCAGGACCGGCTGAAGGCGGGCTTCCCGTCGAACGCCCGTCTCGCCCACAAGACCGGGACCGCGCGGACTGACCAGGGCGTGACCTCGGCCGTCAATGATATCGGTATCGTCACCCTCGCCGATGGGCGTCGCTACGCGGTGGCGGTTTTCCTGGCGGGTTCGACCCTGGACGCCGCCGGCCGCGAGAAAATCCTGGCTGACGTCGCGCGCGCGGTGACCCGGGGCGTCGGTTGACGCCCCCTCCCTGAGACCGCCTTGCGTCTAAACGGCCTTGGCGGGCTACCCGCCCTTTGCGTCGAGGCCGACGCCTAGTATACGGCCCCAAAGCCAATTTTACGCCCCGGAGCGCATCGCCCTCATGGCCAAGATCAAAGTCGCCAATCCTGTCGTCGATATCGATGGCGATGAGATGACCCGCATCATCTGGCAGTGGATCAAGGACAAGCTGATCCTGCCCAATCTCGATATCGACCTCGCCTATTACGACCTGGGCATGGAGAGCCGCGACGCCACCGACGACAAGATCACCGTCGAGTCGGCCGAGGCCATCTTGAAATACGGCGTCGGCATCAAGTGCGCGACCATCACGCCGGACGAGGCCCGCGTCGAAGAATTCAAGCTGAAGAAGATGTGGAAGTCGCCCAACGGCACGATCCGCAACATCCTCGGCGGCGTCGTCTTCCGCGAGCCGATCATCTGCCAGAACGTCCCGCGCCTGATCCCCGGCTGGACCCAGCCGATCATCATCGGCCGCCACGCCTTCGGCGACCAGTATCGCGCCACCGACTTCAAGGTTCCCGGCCCCGGCAAGATGACCATCAAGTGGGAAGGCAAGGACGGCCAGGTCATCGAGCACGAGGTGTTCGACTACCCCGGCTCCGGCGTGGCCATGGCCATGTACAACCTGGACGACTCGATCCGCGACTTCGCCCACGCCTCCTTCGCCTACGCCCTGCAGCGCACCTATCCGCTGTATCTCTCCACCAAGAACACGATCCTCAAGGGCTATGACGGCCGCTTCAAGGACATTTTCGCCGAGATCTTCGCCGCCGAGTACGCCGCGCAGTTCAAGGAAGCCGGCATCACCTACGAGCACCGCCTGATCGACGACATGGTGGCCTCGGCGCTGAAGTGGTCGGGTGGCTTCATCTGGGCGTGCAAGAACTACGACGGCGACGTGCAGTCCGACCAGGTGGCCCAGGGCTTCGGCTCGCTGGGCCTGATGACCTCGGTGCTGATCACCCCCGACGGCAAGATCATGGAGGCCGAGGCCGCCCACGGCACCGTCACCCGCCACTTCCGCCAGCACCAGAAAGGCGAGAGCACGTCGACCAACTCCATCGCCTCGATCTTCGCCTGGACGCAAGGGTTGAAGCACCGCGCCAAGCTGGACGGCAATTCCGAGCTGGAACACTTCGCCACGACGCTTGAGAAGGTCTGCGTCTCCACCGTCGAAAGCGGCGCGATGACCAAGGACCTGGCCCTGCTGGTGGGCGACACCCAGGGCTGGCTCACGACGGAAGGGTTCCTGGACAAGGTCGCCGCGAACCTGGCGATAGAACTCGCG
>NZ_JANPJP010000200.1:0-5966 GCF_031425575.1 Phenylobacterium sp. | reverse complement strand
TGGCCAGGGTGCCCTCTTCCATGGTGGGAGAGAGGGCCGGCATCAGTACGTCGGTCACTGAGCGGCCTCCAGGTAGACGTCGGTATAGAGTTCGGAGGGGTCGGGTTCGGGTGAGGTGCGGGCGAATTCGGCGGCGTCGGCAACGATCTTCTTCACCTCGGCGTCGATGGCCTTCAGGGCGGCCTCGTCGGTCCAGCCCTTCTTCTCCAGCAGCTCCTGCAGGTGGTCGATGGGGTCGCGGGTCTTGCGGACCTCGTCGACCTCTTCGCGGGTGCGGTACTTGGCCGGGTCGCTCATCGAGTGGCCGCGATAGCGGTAGGTCTTCATTTCCAGGATGTAGGGGCCTTCCCCCGAACGGGCATGGGCGGCGGCCTTGCGCGCGGCTTCCTGGACGGCGATGACGTCCATGCCATCGACCTCCTCGCCCGGAATCCGGAACGAGGCGCCGCGCTTGTAGAGGTGGGTCTCCGAGGACGAGCGCTCGATGGAGGTGCCCATGGCGTACTGGTTGTTCTCGATCACATAGACGACCGGGAGCTTCCAGATCGTGGCCATGTTGAAGCTCTCATAGACCTGGCCCTGGTTGGCCGCGCCGTCGCCGAAATAGGTGAAGGCGACCTTCTTGTTGTCCTTGTAGCGGTTGGCGAGCGCCAGGCCGGTGCCCAGGCTCACTTGGCCGCCGACGATGCCGTGGCCGCCGTAGAAATCGGCCTCGGTGGAGAACATGTGCATCGACCCGCCCTTACCCTTGGACGAGCCGGTGAAGCGGCCGGTGAGTTCGGCCATGACCTCCCTGGGGTCCATGCCGCAGGCCAGCATGTGGCCGTGGTCGCGGTAGCCGGTGATCACCTGGTCACCGGCCTCCTTGATGGACTGCACGCCGACCGCGATGGCTTCCTGGCCGATATAGAGGTGGCAGAAGCCGCCGATCAGACCCATGCCGTAAAGCTGGCCCGCCCGCTCCTCGAAGCGGCGGATCAGCAGCATGTCGCGATAGAACTTGAGCAGGGAAGCTTTGGTCATGGGGTCTGCAGTATCAGTAATGACACCGGTGTCATTCTTCTTCCGCTTGGAAGTCGAGCTTGCCTGCCCGCGCGCCATTCGTTTCTCCGTGGAGTTCGCCACTTGGGCCTCGTTCCCGAGTCAGTCGTCCTGAGAGCGTCTTCGCTTCAGGTCCAAGCGACAACGCTTCAGACCTTGGGTTAGAGCCCGACGGTCACCAAAACCGTTGTCTGGCTTTGGCTGTCGGCCTCTGGAACGAACGAATCCGCCCTACGGCTTCACCCGGATCACATAGTCTCTCGGGTCGGCGAAACCTAGCAGGGAACGGGCCCGTTCTTCCAGCAGATCAGCCGAAAGACTTGTGTCGCGCAAGAGCCGGGCGCGGGCCTCAAGGTCCCGCCTCTCGACGCGCACGTTCTCCAGCTCGGAAATCTTGGCGGCCAGGGCGGCGTCGCGGGCGTCCGAGGACAGCAGCCCCCGATCGCCCGTGAAGGCGTGGAACCCGAAATAGAAGATCAGGAAGGCCAGGGCGGCGGTCGGCAGATAGGGGCGAATACTTGCGAGCACGGACCTGGAATCAAAAGCGTTTCTGACCCGCCCAATGTCGGCCGTCATGTTTAATATTGCGTTGCGGTCAAGCTTGAGCCCGCGGGGCCAAGCGCCGCATTGGATTGAGATTATCCTGGTCGTCTCAGGACAGCTCAGGCCGCGACGCCGAACACGGCGCCCACGCCGGCCGTAAGCGCCATGGCCATGGCGCCCCAGAAGGTCACCCGCACCACAGCTTTCCAGACCGGCGCGCCGCCCGCCCGTGCGCCCACTCCGCCCAGCAGAGCCAGGAAGGCGATGGAGGCGCCCGAGACCGCCGGCACAAGCGCCGGCAGCGGGGTGACGACGGCCAAGGCCAGCGGCAGGGCCGCGCCGACGGCGAAGGTCAGCGCCGAGGTGAAGGCGGCCTGCACCGGCTTGGCGGTCGTCATCTCCGAGATGCCCAGCTCATCGCGGGCATGAGCCCCGATGGCGTCCCTGGCCATCAGCTGGCGGGCGACCTCATCGGCGAGCTTGGGCTCGACGCCGCGCGCCGCATAGATCCCGGCCAGCTCGGCCAGCTCAAGCTCCGGCTGGGTGGCGAGCTCGCCGCGCTCCCGCGCCAGGTCCGCGCGTTCGGTGTCGGCCTGGGAGCTGACCGAGACATATTCGCCGGCGGCCATCGACATGGCGCCGGCCACCAGGCCTGCGACCCCCGCCACCAGGATCTCGCCACGCCCCTGGGACGCCGCGGCGACGCCGACGATCAGGCTGGCGGTCGAGACGATCCCGTCATTGGCGCCCAGGACGGCGGCGCGAAGCCAGCCGACCCGCTCGATCAGATGCATCTCGCGGTGGGATTTCAGCATGGAAGGATCCTCGGGGAGCAAGCTTAGCTGGGCCGGGCGCGCTTGACCCACAGGATGCGCTGGAAGGTTCCGTCGCGATCGATCAGCAGATGCTTCAGGGCCCCGACGACGTGGAGGGCGATCAGGGGCCAGAATAGCTTGGTGGCCGCGCCGTGCACTGTCTCGGCGGCGTCGTGCAGCCCCTCCATGCGCACGGGGAACGGGCTGGGAATCGCGAAGAGGTCGAAGACCTGGATCGGGCGGGCGGCCGACCAGATGGCCAGGGGGCCAGAGACCAGCAGCACCGCGATCATCAGCAGGAACAGGCCCTGGACCGCCATGGCCAGCCGCTGAAGCCAGACGTTCGACTCCAGGGTGCGAGGATGTGGCTGAGACAGGCTCCACAGGAGGCGGGCGGCCAGGAAGGTGAAGAGCAGCATGGCCACGGAGACGTGCAGGCCCTGGGCGGCGATCTTGGCCGCCCGGTCGGGCGCCTCCTCCATCTGCTCCCCCAGCAGGTAGAGGACGATCACCCCCACCGCGCTGAACCAGTGCAGGGCGATGGCCGCCCAGCCGTAGGCTGCGCGGGTGTTGTGCAGGGACATGGCGACTCCGGGTTGCGGAACCTCAATGTCTCAAGGGGGACGGAGCCGCCTTGATCGGGATCAAGGCGACGCGTGGGATCAGCGGCCCTTCAGAGCCGCGCGGCCGAGATAGACCGCCTGGTCGCCCAGTTCTTCCTCGATGCGCAGGAGCTGGTTGTACTTGGCGGTGCGGTCGGAACGGGCCAGCGAGCCGGTCTTGATCTGCCCGCAGTTGGTGGCCACCGCCAGATCGGCGATGGTGAAGTCCTCGGTCTCGCCCGAGCGGTGACTCATCACCGAGGTGTAGCCGGCGCGGTGGGCCATCTCCACGGCGTCAAGAGTTTCCGACAAGGTCCCGATCTGATTGACCTATACCAGGATCGAGTTGGCCAGTCCCTGCGCGATGCCCATGGACAGCCGCTTGGGATTGGTGACGAAGAGGTCGTCGCCCACCAGCTGGACCTTCGCGCCCAGCTTTTCGGTCAGCAGCTTCCAGCCCTCGAAGTCATCCTCGCCGCAGCCGTCCTCGATGCTGACGATGGGGAAGGCCGAGACCAGGTTGGCCAGGTAGTCGACCATGCCCGACGGGTCGAGGGTCTTGCCCTCCCCCGTCATCTCGTACTTGCCGTTCTTGAAGAACTCGGTGGAGGCGACGTCCAGGCCGAGGACGAAGTCACGGCCGGCCTTGTAGCCGGCGGTCTCGCCCGATTTGACGATGAAGGCCAGGACCTCTTCGGCGGTGGCGATGTTGGGGGCGAAACCGCCCTCGTCGCCGACATTGGTGTTGTGGCCGGCGGCCTTGAGCGCGCTCTTCAGGCCGTGGAAGATCTCCGCGCCCATGCGCAGGCCTTCGGCGAAGGTGGCCGCGCCGGTGGGCAGGATCATGAATTCCTGGATGTCGATCGGGTTGTCAGCATGGGCGCCGCCGTTGATGATGTTCATCATCGGCACCGGCAGAACCCGCGCCGAGACCCCGCCGACATACTTGTAGAGCGGCAGGTCGGCGGCGGTCGCGGCGGCCTTGGCCACCGCCAGGCTGACGCCGAGAATGGCGTTGGCGCCCAGGCGCGACTTGTTGGGGGTCCCGTCCAGCTCGATCAGCAGGGTGTCGAGGCGGCGCTGGTCCTCGGCCTCGAAGCCGGAGAGCGCGTCGTAGATCTCGCCGTTGACCGCGTCGACCGCCTGGAGGACGCCCTTGCCGCCGTAGCGGCTCTTGTCCCCGTCCCGCTTCTCCACAGCCTCGTGGGCCCCCGTGGAGGCCCCCGACGGCACGGCGGCGCGGCCGATGGAGCCGTCTTCCAGCACCACATCGACTTCGACCGTCGGGTTGCCCCGGCTGTCGAGGATTTCGCGGGCGGTGATGTCGACGATCTCGGTCATGGCGGTTCTCGGCTGGGCATATGAGAAAAGGCGCGCGACCCTTATCCAGCTTCGGCCCCGGGGGCAATCTTGCGGAGGTCTCGGGGCGCTTGGGGTTCACGCCCGGTCGAGACAGACGCCCAAGGCAAAGCCACCCGCCGCGGATGCCGCAGCGGGTGGCTTTTCTAGTCTAACGGCTCGAAGGTCCGCGCGCCCGAAGGCGCGGCGAGGAAGAGCTAGTCTTCCTTCGGCGTGATGACCTGACGGCCCTTGTACATGCCGGTCTTCAGGTCGACGTGGTGCGGGCGCTTCAGTTCGCCGGTTTCCTTGTCTTCGACATAGGAATTGGCGCCCAGGGCGTCGTGGCTGCGGCGCATGTTGCGACGCGAGGGCGAGACTTTGCGTTTCGGAACGGCCATGGGAGAATCTCTCAGGCGTGGAAATGGAAGCGGCGGCCTGCGGGCCGCCGACGTGAGCGCGGGTGTATGACGCAAACCCCGCTTCGTTTCAAGCGCCCTGGACGAAAGCTTTTGCGAGCCGCTTGGGCGCCACATTGACCCAGGCCATCCTCATCAGTCCAGAGAGGGTCTGGGCGTCCATCGCCGCGCACTGGACCACGGTCCAGCCGTTGCGGCCCCAGTAGCCGTCCACGGCCTCGACGACGCCCGGATGGGCCTCCGCGAGGTTGTGCTGGTCCTCGGGGTCGAGCTTCAGGGTGGCGCGGGGTTCGTCGGCCATGGTGGCGAAGATCTTCCCCTTCACCCGGAACGAGGTGGAGTCGAAGTGCGGCTGCTCCTCCGCCTGCGGCAGGGCCAGCGCGATGCAGCGGATGTCGTCGCAGGTCAGCATGGGCTGAGCCTGACTCGAAAATCGCCGTCAGACCAGACGCGAGCGATCCTTCGCCGCGCCGATGAAGCTGGCGAACAGGGGGTGGGGTTCGAAGGGGCGGCTCTTCAGTTCGGGGTGGAACTGGACACCGATGAACCACGGGTGGTCGCTGCGCTCGCAGATCTCCGGCAGCACGCCGTCGGGGGATAGGCCCGAGAAGGCCAGGCCCGTCTGCTCGATGCGGTCGCGGTAGTCGATATTGACCTCGTAGCGGTGCCTGTGGCGCTCGCTGATGGTCACGTCGCCATAGATCTCGCTGACCTTGGAGCCCGGCGTCAGGATGGCCTCGTAGGCCCCCAGGCGCATGGTGCCGCCCAGGTCGTCGCCTTCCTTGCGGATCTGGCGCTCGTTGCCCTTGGTCCACTCGGTCATCAGGCCGACGATGGGCTCGGAGGTGGGGCCGAACTCGGTGGAGGACGCCGCGCCGATGCCGGCCAGGTTCCGGGCCGCCTCGATCATGGCCATCTGCATGCCGAAACAGACGCCGAAATAGGGGACCATGTGCTCGCGGGCGAACTGGACGGCGCGGATCATGCCCTCCGAGCCGCGCTCGCCAAAGGCGCCGGGCACCAGGACGCCGTGCACCTCGGTCAGGCGCTCGGCGATCAGGCCCTCTTCGCGTTCGAAGGCCTCGCCCTCGATCCAGTCGAACTTCACCCGCACGTTCTGGGCGACGCCGCCGTGGATCAGGGCCTCCACCAGGGATTTGTAGGCGTCAGTGAGGCCTGTGTACTTGCCGACGATGGCGATGTTCACC
>NZ_JANPJP010000199.1:0-7478 GCF_031425575.1 Phenylobacterium sp. | reverse complement strand
GGTCTCCCGGAGAGGGCGAAAATGCTGCACCCCATGCTGCGCAGCATGAAGTGCGGTAAGTGGCTGAAAAGCCTCTAGGCTTCGTTGCCGAAGATCACCGTGCCGGCCGCGGCGAACATGCCGCCCACGCCCTGGCAGACGCTGATCTTGGCGCCGTCGACCTGGGCCGCGGCGGTGCCGCGCATCTGACGCACGCTCTCCATCAGGGCGTACATCCCGTACATGCCTGAGTGCATGTAGGACAGGCCGCCGCCGTTGGTGTTCATGGGCAGCTTGCCGCCGATGGCGGTATTGCGCTCACGCACGAAGTCCTTGGCCTCGCCGGGCTTCACGAAGCCGAGGTCCTCCAGGCCGTAGAGCGGCAGGTGGGCGAAGGCGTCGTAGATCATCAGGTGATCCACGTCGGCATGCTTGATGCCGGCTTCCTCGAAGGCCTTCTTGCCCGAGACGCGGAACGCCTTGGAGGAGTTGAAGTCCTCCATCTGGCTGACCATCGGGGTCTCGACGCTCTCCCCGGTGCCCAGGACGTAGACCGGCTTGTTGGGGAAGTCCTTGGCGCGGTCGGCGCTGGTGATGATCAGGGCCCCGCCACCGTCGGTGACCAGGCAGCACATCAGCATCCGGAACGGCCAGGCGATCATCGGCGAGTTCAGCACGTCGTCGACGGTGATCGGATCCTTGAAGGAGGCGCGCGGGTTGAGCGCCGCCCACTCCCGCTGAATCACCGACACCGTGGCCAGGTCCTCCTCGGTCACGCCGTAGGTCTTCATGTAGCGAAGCACCGGGATCGTGAACATGGTGGGGGGGCTGGTGACGCCGTAGGGCATCTCGAACTGGCCCATCAGCGAGGTGGCGTTACGGCCAAAGCCGCCGGCGCCGACTCGGCTACGGCCCGATTCCCCGTGGGTGATCAGGATGGTCTTGGCCAGGCCCGCATTGATGGCCGCCGCCGCATGGCGGACGTGCAGCATGAACGAGCAGCCGCCGACGCTGGTGCCGTCGGCATAGGTCGGCGTGATGCCCAGATACTGGGCCAGTTCGACGGGGCTGACGCCCGCGGTGGCGACGCCGTCGATGTCCGAGGGCTTCAGGCCCGCGTCCTTCATGGCGTTGAGGGCGGCGTCAGCGTGCAGACCCAGGACGGAAACGTCCGGAATCTTGCCCATCTTGGTGGTCTCTGCGGCCCCGACGACCGCGACTGATTTCGGTTTCATATGCGCTCTCAGCCCTTCGCCGGTTCGAACAGGGGAAGGGAAATGTCGTCGGTCTGCTTCTCGAACTTCACCTGGACCTTCATGTCCAGCTGCAGGGCTTCCGGCGTCTGCGGGCAGCCCACGATGTTGGTCATCAGACGAGGACCTTCATCCAGCTCCACCACCGCGATGGAGTGCGGCTCCGTGCCCATGTCGGGGCGCGGACGATGGTTGATGACGTAGGAGTAGAGGAAGCCCTTGCCGCTGGCGGCATAGACCTCGACATCGCGCGATCCGCACTTGGGGCAGAACGGGCGGGGCGGGAAATAGCTGTGGGTGCATTCGGTGCAGCGCTGCAGACGCAGTTCGCCGTCCTTGCAACCCTCCCAGAAATGCCGGGTCTCCGGCGTGGGTTCGGGCAACATTCGAGCCATATGAAAATTCGTCCCTGATCAAATTCGTCTTGGCCCTCGAAACGAGGGCGCTGCAACAAACCCGAGGTTGGCCCGCTTGTCGATTGTTAACGTGGCGGGAAGTGAGACGCCGGGCTCTTTCCTCCCCCGTTTACGGGGGAGGAAAAGACGCACCCATTCCCCCCCAAATGGCGCTACATCCGTCCCATGCCTGAAAGCGTGATCGCGCAATATGGATGGTCCGACGAGCTGGCCCTGGCCTTTGGGCCGCACGCCCAGGCCGGCCACACCCCGGCCCGCGTCGTCGCCCAGCATCGCGACGGCTATCTGGTGGCGACCGACCAGGGCGAGCTGCGGGCCAACCTGTCGGGCCGCCTGCATCACGAGGCCCAGGAGGCCGACCCGCCGTCGGTCGGCGACTGGGTGGCCCTGGCGCTGAACCCCGCCGACGGCGCGGCCACCATCGAGGCGGTCCTGCCGCGGCGCACGGTGCTGACCCGCCGGGCCGCCGACAGCCTGGGCAAGCTGCAGGTCATCGCCGCCAATGTCGACGTGGTCTTCGTCGTCAGCTCGATGAACGCCGACCTCAATCCGCGCCGGATCGAGCGCTATCTCGCCGCCGCCTGGCAGAGCGGCGCCCGCCCGGTGGTGGTGCTCACCAAGTCGGATCTCTCCGACGACCCGCAGGGCCAGGCTGCGGAGATCGTCGCCCTGGCGGCCGGCGCCCCCGTCCTGCTGGTCTCGGCCCGCGACAGCCTGGGCCTGGAGGCCCTGCTGGCCCAGGTCGCCCCTGGCGAGGTCTGCGTGCTGATCGGCTCGTCGGGCGTGGGCAAGTCCACCCTGGTCAACGCCTTCCTGGGGCAGGACCGCATGACCATCGCCGCGATTCGCGAGGCCGACGACCAGGGCCGCCATACCACCAGCCACCGGCAGCTGGTCCTGCTGCCGGGCGGCGCCCTGCTGCTCGACACGCCCGGCATCCGGGAGGTGGGGCTGATCGACGCCGAGGAGGGGATGAGCGAGGCCTTCGACGACATCGAGCAGCTCGCCGGAGATTGCCGATTCAATGACTGCGGCCACAGCCACGAACCCGGCTGCAGGGTCCAGTCCGCCCTGGCCAGTGGGGCGCTGGACCCCGGCCGCTGGGCCAACTTCCAGAAGCTCGGTCTTGAGCTGGCGGCGGTGGGGCAGAAGGCCGACCGCATCGCCAAGGCCGCCGAGCGTCGCCAGTCCGCCGCGCTACAGAAAACCTACCGCGCCACCAAGCGAGACCGCCGGGGCGGCGCCGACTGATCCTGGCGCGCGCCCGCCCGCGTGGCCCCGACGCCCGAATGTTTTTTCAGAATATGGGCCTCGCCACGCGATGAACGCGTTAGGGAGGGGCCAAACCACGAAAGATCAGCCATGCCCGCCTACACCATCGTCACCACCAGCGCGGCCCAAGGCAGCGACGCGGCCGAGATGAACACGCTGACCGACGACTTCACCGCCGAGGCCGAAGCCGTGGGCTATTCACGCCGCATGGCCGACGAAATGCTGGGCCTCGCCGCCCAACTGGCCCTCGACTTCGACTACAGCAATGTCGCGCTCTACGAGGGCGACCTGCTCGACGAAGACCTCGATCCCGACCACCCCGCCCTCATCGGCGTCTGGGTGCTGGACGAGGAGGGCGCCGCCTTCGTCCCCGCCGACGAATTCCGCGACGCGGTGACCGAACCCGCCTGACGCAAGCTTGGCAGTCACGGCCGGATACCTATATCGCCCCTGACGCAGGGGAGCCGCCGTGACGCAACACCCATTGAAGCCAGGGGTTGAGATTTACGGCGACGCCGAGGTCCTGGCCCGCGTGTCGCCCGCCGATCTGACCGACCTGACCCGCCGCGCGACCGACGCCACCTTCTACCGCGATGGCCTGACGCCCGAGCAGACGGGCGCCAATCTGCGCGTCGTGGAGATCAGCGGCCCCGCCTGCGCCGCCGCCGCCCAGGCCGGCCACCAGCACCTGGCGGCGGCCTTCGTCGGCGACGATCTGGCCGGCTACGTCATCGCCACGCGCCATGCGCCGGGCGACCTCGAACTGGACTGGCTGATGGTCGATCCGGCCTTCCACGGCTCGGGCGTCGCGGCGGGCCTGATGCAGGCCGGCGTCGCCTGGCTGGGCCCCGACCAGCCCATGTGGCTCAACGTCATCGCCTACAACGCCCGCGCCATCGCCTTCTATGAAAAGTTCGGCTTCACCGTGGACCCGGCCGCCACCACCGCCCACGCCATCCCCCACCACATCATGCGGCGAGGCTAGGTCCCGCCGCCCGACAATAGGCCGCGGCCTGTCTCGCCGAACATCGTTATCCGTTAACCGTTTTTTCAGCGGCGAAGCTTAGGCGGTTTACCTAACTTACACCCTGTTTTTCCGGGGTTTTCAAACCGGCGCCCCCAGGGCGGCAAGCCAGAAGAGCCTCTGCGATGCTGAAGACGATCAAGGCCAAACTGACCTTCTCCATCGGCGCGCTCGGCGCGGCCCTTGTGGTCATCGGTCTCTGCGGCTGGTTGGCCCTGAACCTCGCCAACGCCAAGATCAAGTCCATCATCGCCGATCGCGTGATCCCCATGGAGCAACTGAAGACGGTCAGCGACATGTACGCCGTCAGCATCGTCGACACCGCCTGGAAGGTGCGCACCGGCCAGCTCCCCTGGGCCGATGGCCAAGCCAAGGTCAACACCGCCACCGCCGAGCTCCACAAGTCGTGGAGCGCCTATTCCCAGACCAAGATGACGCCGGAAGAGACCACCCTGGCCCAGGGGGTCACCTCGGCCATGACCGGCGCGGACGCCGCCGTCACCAAGCTCCAGACCCTGCTGGCCGCCCAGGACCAGACCGGGCTGGAGGCCTTTACGGGGGCTGAGATGTATCCCGCCATCGAGCCCGTGACCGACAAGGTCAGCGCCCTGGTCGACCTGCAGATCACCGCCGCCCGCGCCGACGGGGCCGCCGCGGCCCAGGCCTCCACCATCTTCCACCTGGTGATGGGGGCGCTGGGCCTGGCCGCCGCCGGCATCCTGGTCTTCGGCTTCAGGATCGTCATCGGCGGCGTCTCACGCCCGCTCCAGGCCATGACCAGCGCCATGCGCCGCCTGTCGGGGGGCGACCACAGTGTCGAGGTCCCCGCCGTGGGCCGCGCCGACGAGATCGGCGAGATGGCCGCCGCCATGCTGGTCTTCAAGGCCGGCGGTATCGAGCGCGAGAAGCTGGCCGCCGAGGCCGCCAACTTCCAGCAGGAGCTGGACCGCAAGCTCAAGGAGATGGAGACCGCATTCGAGGCCTCCGGCCTGGCCCAGAAGGCCGTTGTCGAGGCCATGGGCCGCGAGCTCCAGCGCCTGGCCCGCGGTGACCTCACCGCCCGCCTCAGCGAGAGCGTGGCGGCCGAATACCAGCGCCTGCAGAGCGACTTCAACACCGCCGTGGCCCAGCTGCAGGACGCCATGGCCGGCATCGCCAGCGCCAGCGGCGGCATTCGCAACGGCGCCAACGAAATCTCCCAGGCCTCCGACGACCTGTCGCGCCGCACCGAGCAGCAGGCCGCCGGCCTGGAAGAGACCGCCGCCGCGCTTGAGGAGATCACCGCCACCGTCACCCGCACCGCCCAGGGCGCCGCCCACGCCCGCGACGTGGTGGCCAAGACCACCACCGACGCTGACTCTTCGGCCCAGGTGGTGCGCTCGGCCGTCGAGGCCATGGGCAAGATCGAGGCCTCGGCCCAGGAGATCAGCCAGATCATCGGCGTCATCGACGAGATCGCCTTCCAGACCAACCTGCTGGCCCTCAATGCGGGCGTCGAGGCCGCCCGGGCCGGAGACGCCGGCAAGGGCTTCGCCGTCGTCGCGTCGGAAGTCCGGGCCCTGGCCCAGCGGTCGGCGGAGGCGGCCAAGGAGATCAAGGCCCTGATCGGCGCCTCCACCGCCCAGGTCAATGAGGGCGTCACCCTGGTCGGCCAGACCGGCGAGGCCCTGCAGCGCATCGCCGTCCAGATCTCCCAGATCAACGGCGTGGTCTCCGAGATCGCCGCCAGCGCCCAGGAACAGGCCACCGGCCTGCATCAGGTCAACACCGCCGTCACCCAGATGGACCAGATGACCCAGCAGAACGCCGCCATGGTCGAGCAGTCCACCGCCGCCGGCCATTCCCTGCGCAATGAGGCCGACACCCTCATGTCCCTGATCAACAAGTTCGACGTCGGCGCCGCCGGCGTGGCCCTGCGTCCCGCCGCCCGCGCCGCGACCGCCCCCGCCCGCCGCATCCCCGCCCCCAGCGGCGCCGCCACCGCCCGCAAGCTCGAGCCCCAGGGCGAGGGCTGGGAGGAGTTCTAGAGGCGAGATGCTCCCCCTCCTGTGGGAGCTGTTGGCCCGAAGGACCGGCTGAGGGGGACTTTGACTTTTGTTTTGCTGATCCTAGCCGCCAGACGGCGGTCGAGCGGGTGTCTGGAGAGCGCTAGGCTGTGACTTGAGACCTCCCATGGCCGCCTTGCCGGGTCGGGTATTTCAGCCCTAGGCCGACGAAACCAACGATCACAGCAAAGAGGGTCCATTGGGGGAGGACCCAGAGGCTTCCAAAATGGGCAAGTCCGTAGCCGACGAACAGCGCGACGAACGCAAGATATTGCGCCGCAATGAAGACAACGACGGCGCTAACTCGACCCGAAAGGGCCGCGTAGATCTTCGTTGCGCCCGACAAGAGTAGAACCGCGGTGATGCCGTGCCAGACAACAGCCATTGTCGCGCGAACCTCAAGCGCCAGGCTTTCGCTGGACTGGACGGGCGCATGGACCTCGGGCCCGCCCAAAAAGACGTGGACCGCCGCTGTCGCGAGCGACAACATCCCCGCAATCATCATCCACCAGTTCACAAACCCGCTCCCCGTCCATACGCTACCGTACGGATTACCTTCAACCCAACGACGCGTCAATACGGTTGCGTATGGAACAGCAGGGCGAAACCTATGGCGCTTGGCAAGGAAGATTGGATCTTCAGTGGCTTCCGGGCCCTGGCCAGAGGGGGACACGCCGCCGTCAGGGTGGAGGCGCTGGCGCGCGAACTGGGGGCGACCAAGGGGTCGTTCTATTGGCATTTCAAGGACCAGGCGGCCCTCAAGGGCGCTATGCTGGAGACTTGGAAATCTAAGGCGACAGACGAAATAATCAGCGCCCTGACGGAGATCGCCGCCCCCCGGGAGAAGCTCGAAGCCTTGGCCCTGGCGGCCTCCGCGCCGCCCGCCGAAAGCTTCGGAGGATCCGAGCTCGAGACGGCGATACGCGAATGGGGACGATATGATCCCGCCGTGAGGCAGGTGGTCGACAGCGTCGACGACAGGCGACTGGAATTCACGACATCGTTGTTCTCCGAACTCGGACTAAGCCAGGCGCGAACTCGGGCGTCCCTGTTCTACGCCGCCTACGTCGGCCTGCTGCATCGTGGCGCCCTTCCGCATCCCGTGACCGGGGAGCGCCTGCTGGATTTCGCCAAGCTGCTGACGTCACAGCCGAGCGGTCCGGCTAGCCTCTGACGATCCTTCGCGCTTGGTCTGTCAGCGCCCAGACTGAGCTTGGCGGCCAGGGAGTAGGTGGCTCACTAGCGGTCGGCCAGCCGGCCTGGCCGTGGCTCGTCTATGCCCGCCCTTCACAGACGGCTGCAAGGTCTGCTCTTGACCCCCCAGGGTCATGTCTGGGTTCGGCGACGAGGGAAGCACGGCCGCGACCCGTTGCGAACCTTCAATCAGGCGCCGCAGATCTCAACAGATCGGCGAACCTGTGGCGGCCGCGGCGTGCGCGGCCCCCCCCCCGCCCCCAAAGGCGATAAGCACCGTTACCGCAACAATGAC
>NZ_JANPJP010000198.1:0-20721 GCF_031425575.1 Phenylobacterium sp. | reverse complement strand
CGCACCTGGGCCGCGAGGCTGCGGACGAACCACAGGCCGAACCGTTCGCGGGCCCGCTCGGGATCAAAGCCCTGGCCGTCGTCGGTGACGGTGAGCTCGTGGCGGCCGCCCGTGGCCTGCATCAGGCTGATCTCCACCAGGCCGGGTCGGTCGCCCAGGTAGCCGTGGGCCAGGGCGTTGCCCACCAGTTCCTGGGCGATGAGCGCCAGGGTCGAGGCCGCTGTGTCCGGTGCGAAGACGGGAATCGCCGAGACCCGCACCTCGGTCTGGCTCCCGGCATGACGGCGGCGCCAGACGGGCGCCATCTCGACGAGATAGGACGTGAAGTCGACCCCTTCACGGGTCCGGTGGCGCTCAAGGGCGCCCAGGGAGCCGATGGCGTCGGCCATCCACAGCAGCTGGCGGCGAGCCTCGGGATCGCCGGACCGCTGGCTCCGCATACGGCCGAGCGCCGACATCAGCTGGAAGGTGTTGGCCATCCGGTGCCGCGTCTCGGAGGCGGCGCGGGCATCTGTGTCGTCGTCGCTCATCCAGCCGGCGGTTCCACGCGGTGACTATGACCGGCCGACAGATTACCCGGGACGACACCCACCGCTCCATAAAATCAGCAGCTTGCGACGAATCGTCAGCCCCTTGCCGGATCTCGCGCCTGGCAGGTATCGCCTGATGATTTCCCGCGCCGACCTTGTATCCTGGCCCCATGCCTATCGAACGCAGAACAATGCTGGGCGGAGCGCTCGCCGTCATGGGGGCGGCCGACGCCGTCCAGGCCCAGGGGAGCCCCGCCATGTACGGATTAATCGGCAAGATGACAGCCAAGTCCGGCCAGAGGGACTCCCTGATCGCCATCCTGCTGGAGGGCCTGTCGGGCATGCCCGGCTGCCTGAGCTACATCGTGGCCCAGGACCCCAAGGACGCCGACGCGATCTGGATCACCGAGGCCTGGGACACCGTCGCCAGTCACAAAGCCTCGCTGTCCCTCCCCTCCGTCCAGGCCGCCATCGCCAAGGGTCGGCCGCTGATCGCCGGGATGGAGGCTGGAACCGAGACCGTGGTGGTGGGCGGACATGGGCTGGTGAAGCCCTAGGGCGGCTCAATCCATGCCACCGCGCTTGTGCTTCATGTGGGCGCGGGCGGCCTTGTGGCGGCCGATCCAGACCTTGCGGACCTCAGCTCGGGCCAGAGGGTCGTCCTTCATTTCCAGATGGGCGAGTTCGCGCTGAAGTTTTCCGAAGCTCCTCCAGCGGCCGGGATCGAGGGTCCCGTCCTCCAGGGCGGCGCGAACCGCGCAGCCAGGCTCGGTGCGATGGGCGCAGTCGCCGAAGCGGCAGTCGGCGGCCAGGGCCTCGATGTCGCTGAAGGTCGCCGCCACGCCGGCCTCGTTGTCCCACAGCCCCAGTTCGCGCATGCCCGGCGTGTCCAACACGAGCCCGCCCGAGGGCAGCAGGATCAGCTCCCGGTGGGTGGTGGTGTGTCGGCCTCGCGCGCCCTCCTCGATGATGCCCTGGGTGGCCATCAAGGCCTGGCCGGCCAGCGCATTGACCAGGGTGGACTTGCCCACCCCCGACGAGCCCAGCAGGACGGCGGTCTGACCGGGGCCCAGCAGGGCGGCGAGCGTATCCAGCCCCTGCCCCGTCACCGCCGAGACAGCGTGGACCGGGCAGCCGATGGCGATGGCCTCCACCTGCGCCACCAGGGCCTCCACATCCTCGCAGGCGTCGGCCTTGGTGAGGACGACCACGGGCCGGGCGCCGCTCTCCCAGGCCACGGCGAGGTAGCGCTCCAGGCGCCTCAGGCTGAGGTCGGCGTTGAGGGAGGCGGTCAGCAGGGCGATGTCGACATTGGCCGCCACGGTCTGGGGCGCGACATTGGGGCCAGAGGCCTTGCGCACGAAGACGCTGGCGCGGGGCAGGACCGCGTGGATGGTGGCC
This sequence comes from Phenylobacterium sp., assembly GCF_031425575.1. Classification (GTDB taxonomy): domain Bacteria; phylum Pseudomonadota; class Alphaproteobacteria; order Caulobacterales; family Caulobacteraceae; genus Phenylobacterium. The sequence continues at coordinate 18,790 of NZ_JANPJP010000198.1, read as the reverse complement.
GCGCCCTCCTGGGGCCGCGTGGCGCAGGCCACCCAGTCCCCAGCCACGGGATAGCCCCCCTCGCCCGCCTCATGGGCGAGCTTGCCCGAGAGTTCGGCGGAGAGGTCGCCGTCCGGGGTGGCGAGGCGATAGAGACCGCGCTGCTGCACGGTGACCCGACCGGGGACGAGGCCCCGGTCGGCATGGATTTGGAATTGGGCCTGGAGCCTGTCGCTCCAACCATAGGACTTGAGCAATGGGATGATCCGTCGATCGGAAGTGCGTCTGAGCGCCCGGCCGACGGAGAAGGCTAAGGTATCAGGATACCCGGTCGGCGGCGCGGCGAAGGAGGTTTTGGATGAGCACAGTCATGGCGAAACCCTCCTTTCGAGGCGTGTTGGCGACGGCGTGAGGCTAGGCGCGGGGAAAGACGCGGTCAAGCCGGGGCTTCTACCCCTTGGGTTCGATCAGGTCCCAGCGGTTGCCGTAGAGATCCTGGAAGACCGCCACGGTTCCATAGGGCTCGGTGCGGGGGGCTTCGAGGAAGGTGACGCCGGCGGCGGTGATGCGCCCGTGGTCGCGGGCGAAGTCATCCGTGTGCAGGAAGCCCATGACCCGGGCGCCGGTCTGGTGACCCACGCTGGCGACCTGGGCGGCGCCGGAGGCCTGGGCCAGCAGCAGGCCGCCACCACCGCCCGAGGGCGTCACCACGACCCAGCGCTTGCCGCCGCCGAGATCGCTGTCTTCGGTGAGGGTGAACCCTAGGCCGTGGACATAGAAGTCAAGGGCGTCCTCATAGTCGGCGACGACGAGGGTGGTGAGGGCGATGCGCATGGCGTGGCCTTAGCCGACCGCCCGATCAAAGTCAGCAGGCGGGCCCCGGGGGACGGGACCCGCCTACGACCGACCCTTAGAAGCCCTTGGTGATCGAGACCCCGTAGATGCGGGGATCGAGCAGGAAGAGGCTGCGGGTGGAGCCCAGGTTCTCGTCGGCGATGTCGAAGCCGACGATGGTGTCCTCGTCCATGGCGTTCTTCACGAACACCTGGACCGTCAGGTCGATGTCAGGATTGGTGGCGATCAGGCTGGCGTTGAGATTGTCCCAGGCCTGGATGCGGTCGAAAGACGCGTTGTTGTAGCGCATGAAGCTCTCGGTCTGACGGTAGTAGTCGCCCCGAAGGGTGACGTTCCAGCCATTCTCCAGCTCCCACCTGTATTGGGCACCCAGGGACACCGTCAGCTTGGGGGCGTTTGGCAGCTCATTGCCCTTCAGGTTCTGCCGCACGCCTTCACCTGCCCCGCTGGTGTACAGCGAGACGTTCGAACCGTAGGTGTACATGCCCGCCGCCAGGGCCGCGGCCGCGGCCGGGGTATTGCCCGCCGCCACCAGGCCCGCGGTGACAGAGGTCGGGCCCGAACAGACCCGGTTGGACAGGGTCGCGGCTCCACCGGGAACCGCCAGGATCGCCGCCACCCCAGTGGCCCGCACCACGCAGCCGCCGCTGGTGGAATTGCCGTAGATATAGGTGCTGTCGCCCCGGGTCCGGTTGAAGGTGTCCACCACGACGCCCTGCTCGATCTTGGTGTCGAGATAGCCGATATTGGCGTTGAGCTTCAGGTTCTCGATCGGGCTCCAGACGCTCTCCAGTTCGAGGCCCTTGATCTTGGCGTCGATGTTCTCGTTGTAGACTGACCGGTTCACGCTGCGGCCGATCTGGTAACCCTTGTAGTCGTAGGAGAAGGCCGTCAGGTTCAACAGCAGCTGGCCGTCCATCAGGGTGTTCTTCATCCCGACTTCCAGGGCGTTGACGAACTCGGGCGCGTAGCTGGGGTTCAGACCGAGGGCCACGACGCCGGGCGGGTTGAAGCCGCCGCCCTTGTAGCCCTTCGAATATGACCCATAGATCAGGGTCTCGTCGGTGAAGGGAAGGTCGGGCTTCCAGTCGAGGTTGAAGCGGCCCGTGGTCTCCTTGAACTGCACCCTCTGTTCGGCGGTGAAGACCGGGCCGCGGCCCGGGGTGAACAGGGTCGAACCGGAGCCGCGGGTCCACTTCTTGTCGTCGGTGTAGCGCAGGCCCAGCGTGGCCCGCAGGGTGTCGGTGGCCTGCCAGTAGACCTCGCCGAACACGGCCTTGGACTTGAGTTTGTATTCGGTCAGGCTGACGAAATAGTTGTGGCCCGTAAAATCAGGGTTGCGCAGCGGATCGACATAACCTGTGGGCACCAGCACTTTCAGCGCCGCCGTCGCCGCATTGGTGGCGACGTATGTGATGTTCATGGCGTCGTAGTCGAGATAGATGCCGCCGACGTTGAAGTTCACCGGCCCGTCGAAGCTGGACTGCAGGCGCAGTTCCTGGGTGATCTGTTCGTTGTGGCCGACGTTCCCGGACTCGCTCTGCAGCCGGTCGGTCGCCCCGAACTGCGGGTCATTGAGGATGCCGCCCGGCGAGAAAGGTGTGACCCCGAAGGCCACCGAGGAATAGCCGCCGGTGGAGTCGCCGCGGGAATAGTTCTCGTTCTCGTTATAGCTGGTGAGCGAGGTGAAGGTCAGGCCCGGCGTCAGGTCCCATTCGAGGTTGAGCTCATAGAGGTCGGTGCGCGGCCGGTAGATCGGCTGTCCCACCACTTCGACCTGCCGCAGGTCGCGGGAGATGGTCTTGCCCAGGAAGGAGTCCTGCGGCTGCAGGCCGATCTGGCGGGCGATGATGCCCGAGAAGGTGGAGAGCTGGTTGGTGGTCCCGTAGGCGTTGGGATCATAGACCGAGGCCGCCAGGCAGCCCTGGGTCAGGCCCGCCTGGGCCGCGCCGGTCGCCACGCCGAGTACGGAGGTCGGGCCGGGATCCTTGACGCAGAGCTGCTTGCGCGCGCCGCGGCTGTCATCCTCGGCGAAGGTCTCCCAGAGCAGGAAGGCGCGCAGGTTGTCGGTGGGGTTGAAGGCCAGGGTCACCCGGCCGGCCCAGATGTCGCGGCTGTCGATGTCCTGGCCGTTCAGGCTGTTGGTGGTGTAGCCATCCCGCTGCAGGGCGAAGCCGGCGGCTCGCAGGGCGAACTTGTCGCCCAGCGGGAGGTTGATGTAGCCCTGATACTTCAGCGAGTGGTAGTTCCCGAACTCCGCCGTGAAGGAGCCGCTGCGCTGGTCGTTCGGCTTGTTGGTGATGATGTTCACCACCCCGCCCGTGGCGTTGCGGCCATAGAGGGTGCCCTGCGGGCCCCGCAGCACCTCGACCCGCTCCACGTCGTAGAACTCCGCATCGGCGATGCGGTTGGCGGTGAGCGGGACGTTGTTCTCGTGGATGCCCACCCCGTCGTCGCCGGACAGGGAGACCAGCTGGGCGCCGACCCCGCGGATCTGGAAGTTGGTGCGCAGGGCGCGGCGGGTGAAGGTCAGGTTGGGCACGGACTGGACCAGGTTCCCGGCGCCGTCGATGCCCTGGGCCTTGAGGGCCTGCTCGCTGAAGGCCGAGACGGCGATCGGCACATCCTGGACCGACTCCTCGCGCTTCTGGGCGGTGACGATCAGTTCGTCGATCAAACTGCCCTTGGAGGCGTCCTGGGCCAGGGCTATCTGCGGCAGGCCCAGAACCAGGGCGAGCGCCGTCGCCGACAGCATCAATCGCTGAGTCATGTCTTCCTCCCAAGAACGTCCGATGCTCGGACGCCATCCCTGCGGGCCTCATCGAGGGGCCTCTTATGCTTGACGCTAGGTCCGCAACGCCGAGGTCGTCAACTCATCACGTAACATCGTGATGTTGGCGCAATATCCTTTTATTACAAATATTTATACTATATACTCAGTAGTCGGACGAAATAGTCCGAACCCATTTTGTATGCCGAATTTTGATGAACGTTGTTCGGATCGCGGACGTGCGAGACGTCAGTCCGCGAAGCGCGGCGAGAGCAGGAAGGCGAACCCCGAAATCACCTTGGCCACCAGACGCCCGGCCGCACCCGGATCGTCCTCGCCCTGCATCAGAACCGCCGAGGCGATGCCGCGTCCGAGCACCCAGATGGTCAGGGAAACTTCCTCGACGCGCTCGGCCGGCACCCGGTCGTCGCCCTCGAATGAGGTCTGGAAGGTGGCGAAAGCCGCCCGTTCGGCGGCGCGGACCGCGTCGTTGGCGGCGAGCGCCTGCTCGGTCTGCATCAGGGCGTAGAGCTGCGGATTGCGGTGGATGAAGGTCAGGAAGGCCCGCGACGCCGCGTCGATGCGGTGGGGGAATTTCCCGCTGGCCATGGCCTGGTCGATGGCGCGGGTGAGCTCCTCCCAGCCCTCGATGGCCAGCGCCGCCAGCAGGGCGTGCTTGTCGGCGAAGTGGTGGTAGAGGCTGGCCACCCCGTTTCCCACGCGGGCGGCGATGGTCCGCAGGTGCAGCCCCTCGGCGCCGCTCTCCTCCAGCAGCGCGCGGGCCGCGTCCAGGACGCGGCGCCGCAGGGATCCCGGCCCGGTGTTCAGCTTCAACTCGTCACCCACGGCGTCCTCCGCCGCCAGCATGGGCTAGAGTTTGGACGGAAGCACCACCTTCATCTCTTCATAGCCCTTCACGAAGATCGAGAAGGAGCGCTTGGGCTCCTCCAGCAGCTTGATGTCCGGGAAGCGCTTCATGATCTCCTCCCAGATGATGGTCAGCTGCAGCTCGGCCAGGCGGTTGCCCACGCAGCGGTGGATGCCGAAGCCGAAGGACATGTGCTGGCGCGGCCGCTCGCGATCGATGATGTAGCTGTCGGGATTGGAGATCACCGTGTCGTCGCGGTTGCCCGAGACGTACCACATGGCGACCTTGTCGCCTTCCTTGATGGTCTTGCCGCCGAACTCGAAGTCCTGGGTCGCCGTGCGGGCCATATGGGCCAGCGGGGTCTGCCAGCGGATAGTCTCCGACACCATGGACGGGATGAGGGACGGGTTGGCGCGGAGCTTGGCGTACTGGTCGGGGTTCTGGTTCAGGGCCAGGACCGAGCCGGAAATGGTGTTCCGCGTGGTGTCGTTGCCGCCGATGATCAGCAGAGCCACGTTGGCGTGGAACTCCTGCTGGGTCATGTTCCGGGTGTCGGCCCCGTGGGCCAGCATCGAGATCAGGTCGCCGGTGGGCTCGGCGTTGACCCGCTGGTTCCAGAGCTCGGTGAAGTAGCCGAAGCACTCGGCCATCATCGCCCGCATCTCCATCAGATCGGCCGCGGGGCCGAAGCCCGGCGCCGTGGTCATGACATCCGACCAGCGGGTGAGCTTGCGGCGCTCCTCGAAGGGAAAGTCGAAGAGGGTGGCGAGCGTCATGGTGGTGAGCTCTTTGGAGACCAGGTCCACCCAGTCGAAGTCCTCGCCGATCGGCAGGGAGTCCAGGATCAGGCCGGCGCGCTCGCGGATCACCGGGGCCATGATCGACAGCGCGTGCGGCGAGACGGCCGGGCTCACCGTCTTGCGCTGCACGTCGTGGCGCGGCGGGTCCATGGCGATGAAGTTGGTGGCGGTGTTGTTGGGGTCGCGGAAGCCCTGGGCGGCCTTGGGGGTGAGCGTGATGCCCTTGGCGGAGGAGAACACCTGGTGGTTGGAGTCCACCGCCAGGATGTCGTTGTACTTGGTGATCGACCAGTAGGCCCCGTAGTTGCTGTCGGCCGTGTAGTGGATGGGGTCTTCCTTCCGCAGGCGCTCGAACATCGGCCACATGGCGTCGTCCCGGAACAGCGAGGCGCGCGCCGGGTTCAGGTCCTCGACGGGGCCTTCGTAGGCGGCCTTGCGCGCCGCTGCGCGCTTGTCGTTCAGGATGTCCACGGCTCCGTCAGCCATACTCGTCTCCTACCAGGGGCGTGTGATCCACGCGCATTGCCCCCATCGAGACCTTCCGAACACAGTTCGACAAGTCCTGGTTGGCTGACAGCGGCTTGACCGCCTTGCCCGGCGCCGGTTCGAAGCCCCAGGCAAGAGCTCGGGAGGCCGGATGGCCGGAGGCGTCAAAACCTATCGTGCGTCAGCGGGCGGCTCCAGGCTGTTGATGTAGGCCGCCACGTCCTGGACCTCGTCGGCGTGCAGGTTGATCGGCGGCATGTCGTAGTGGCCGGTCTCGGCGATGTCGGCCAGGCGGCGCTGCAGGGTGAGCGGGACATGGCGTCCGGCCAGGTGGCGGAAGGGCGCCGCCTTGGCGTTGGGGCTGACCCCCTTGGGCTCCACCGCGTGGCAGGCGGCGCAGACGGTTCGGGCGAGGGCATGGCCGCGCGCCTGGCTCGCCGGCAGCGGGTTCTCACCAGCCGTCGCGGCGGCGGGCGCCGCCAGCAGGATCAGGACCAGCAGACCGGAGCGCATGATCGACCCCTTTGGGCGGCGCGATAGGGTGGTCACCTCGATTGGGCCCTGGCGCAAACCGAGCGGCTGCTGTGGGCGTGCCAGGCCGTGAGAGCGGCCATGGCCAGGAGGGGGGCGACGTAGCAGGCCCAGCAGTGGCCGCCATCGGAAACGCCGCAGATCGGGCCGCGCTGGGCGGTGAGCCACATGTGCGCTGCGGCGGTCACCCCGGTCACCAGGGCCGAGGCGCCCAGCAGCGCAGCGGCGGCCTGGAGCGGCGAAGGACGGGAAGGATCAGGCTGGGACATGGCTTCGAATTCCGCGCCGCAAATCGGCGTGACCCCATCAGAGGGTGCGACGGTTTTGACAGCCTTGATCTCTGTCAAAGTTCCACCCGGCGATACCTGCCACTGCGACCTCAGCTTTGCAGTTTGGTCGGGGATCGATGACACAACTATCAATCCAACATGATGAGGGCGCGCCGTTCGACGTGGTGTTGCTCTACATCTTCACAGGGGTGGCGGCCTTCGCGGCGCTGCTTGCCGCAGCCTTTACCGATGACCCGCTGTTCCGGTTCCACAGCTACATTTTCCTGACCGCCTTCGTGCTTGCGGCCGGCGTGCTGACGGCGGGCATCGGCTACGGAAAGTTCCGGTCCGACCCTACCCGCTATTCTGACGGGGTAATCCGCGCCGGCGTGATCGCCACCATGTTCTGGGGGGTGGTGGCCATGCTGGTGGGGGTGGTGATCGCCGCCCAGCTCACCTGGCCGACCATCTTCTACTTCCCCGAGGCCGGCTGGCTGAACTTCGGCCGCCTGCGTCCGCTGCACACATCAGGGGTGATCTTCGCCTTCGGCGGCAACGCCCTGATCGCCACGTCCTTCTGGGTCGTGCAGCGCACCTGCCGCGCGCGCCTGGGCGGCGGCGTCGCGCCCTGGTTCGTGTTCTGGGGTTATCAGCTCTTCATCGTTCTGGCGGCTACCGGCTACCTGGCCGGCATCACCCAGTCGAAGGAGTACGCCGAACCTGAGTGGTACGTGGACCTGTGGCTGGTCGTCGTCTGGGTCGGCTATCTGCTGGTCTTCCTGGGCACCATCTGGAAGCGCAAGGAACCCCACATCTACGTGGCCAACTGGTTCTACCTGTCCTTCATCATCACCGTGGCGATCCTGCACATCGTCAACAACCTGTCCCTGCCGGTCGACCTGCTGCACCACCGGAGCTATTCGGTCTATGCCGGTGTCCAGGACGCCCTGGTGCAGTGGTGGTACGGCCACAACGCGGTCGGCTTCTTCCTCACCGCCGGCTTCCTGGGGATGATGTACTACTTCGTGCCCAAGCGGGCCGAACGGCCGGTCTATTCGTACCGCCTGTCCATCGTCCACTTCTGGTCGCTGATCTTCATCTACATCTGGGCGGGCCCGCACCACCTGCACTACACCGCCCTGCCGCAGTGGACCCAGACGCTCGGCGCCACCTTCTCGATCATGCTCTGGATGCCCTCCTGGGGCGGCATGATCAACGGCCTGATGACCCTGTCGGGAGCCTGGGACAAGCTGCGCACCGATCCGGTGATCCGCATGATGGTGGTCGCCCTGGCCTTCTACGGCATGTCCACCTTCGAGGGCCCGCTGATGAGCCTGCGGGAGGTCAACGCGCTGTCCCACTACACCGACTGGACCATCGGCCACGTGCACTCCGGCGCCCTGGGCTGGGTCGGCTTCATCTCCTTCGGGGCCGTCTACTGCATGGTCCCGTGGCTGTGGAAGAAGGACCGCATCTACTCTAACACCCTGATCGAGTGGCACTTCTGGATCGCGACGACGGGCATCCTGCTCTACATCGCCGCGATGTGGGTCTCCGGCATCATGGAAGGCCTGATGTGGCGCGAGTACACGCCGCAGGGCTTCCTCGCCAACAGCTTCGTCGAGACCGTCGCGGCCAAGCACGTCGAGAACATCATCCGCACGGTTGGAGGGCTCATGTACCTCTCCGGCACGGTGATCATGTCCTACAACCTTTGGCGGACCGTCAGGATGCCCGGTCATGAGGCCCAGCCTCAAGGCGCAGCATCCCTGCCCGCCCTCGCAGCGGCACAGTAGGGGTCCTGACCATGTGGAACAAGCACGCCAAGTTCGAGCGTCATTCGCTGTGGATGATCATCGGCATCGTCATCGTCGTCTCCATCGGCGGCCTCGTGGAGATCTCGCCGCTCTTCTACCTCGAGAGCACCGTGGAGGAGGTGGAGGGCATGCGTCCCTACACGCCGCTGGAGCTCGAGGGGCGCGACATCTACGTCCGTGAGGGTTGCTACACCTGCCACTCGCAGATGATCCGTCCGCTGCGGGACGAGGTCGAGCGCTACGGCCACTACAGCCTGGCCGCCGAGAGCATGTACGACCACCCCTTCCAGTGGGGCTCCAAGCGCACCGGACCTGACCTGGCCCGGGTCGGGGGCAAGTATTCCGACAGCTGGCACAAGGAGCACCTGACCGATCCGCGCTCCGTGGTGCCGGAATCGGTGATGCCGCCCTACGCCTTCCTGCGCGACAAGGATCTCGACTACCGTCAGGTTCAGGCCAAGCTCTCGGCCATGACCAAGGTCGGGGTGCCCTACACCCAGGACCAGATCGACCACGCCAAGGACGACCTCGAGGCCCAGGCCGATCCCTTTGACAGCCGCGCCACGGCCCTGAAGAAGCGCTACGGCGCCAAGCTGGCCCAGCGCGACTTCGACGGCGATCCCAACCGGGTCACCGAGATGGACGCCCTGATCGCCTACCTGCAGATGCTGGGCGGACTGGTGGACTTCCGCACCTATCGCGCCGAAGCCCCGGAGAACCAACGATGAGCGGCCTCTCCTACGAAGCGGTCGCCCGCTTCGCCCAGCAGGGGGGGACGGTCTACTTCGCCGTCCTCTTCGTCGCCGTGGTGATCTACGCCCTCTGGCCTCGCCACACCGAGACTTTCAAGCGCCTCGCGGCTCTGCCGCTGGAGGACAATGAGGACAACCATGTCCAACCGTGAAACCGACGAGCATTCCGGCGTCGAGACCACCGGCCACGAGTGGGACGGTATCCGAGAGCTGGACAATCCGCTGCCCCGCTGGTGGCTCTACATCTTCTACGGCTCCATCGTCATCGCGGCGATCTACTGGGTGCTGATGCCGTCCTGGCCGGGAAGCAACAGCTACGCCAAGGGGGTTCTGGGCCAGTCCGACCGGGTCGACGTGGCCCGGCAGCTTGAGGCCTTGGACCGCCAGCGCGGCGCCGAGGGCGCGATGCTGCGCAGCGCCTCGCTCGAGACCATCGAGGCTGATCCCAAGCTGCAGGCCTATGCGCTCGCCGTCGGCCAGTCGGTGTTCGGCGACAACTGCGCCACCTGCCATGGCGTGGGAGGAACGGGCTTCAAGGGCTATCCCAACCTGCGGGATGACGTCTGGCTCTGGGGCGGCAGCCTGGAGGAGATTCAGCACACCCTGCAGGTAGGGGTTCGTTCGGACAATCCGAACACGCGCCAGTCCCAGATGCCCGCCTTCGGCCGCGACCAGATCCTGCCGCCGGCCCAGGTCGATGACCTGACCGAATTCGTGGTGGCTCTATCGAGCCGGCCGGCCAATGTCGCGGCCATCAAGCGCGCCGCGCCGGTCTACGTCGCGCAGTGTTCGGCCTGCCATGGGCCCCAGGGCAAGGGCGACATCAAGCAGGGCGCCCCCGACCTCACGGACGCGGAGTGGCTGTACGGAGCCGAGCGCGCCGACATCCGCAACCAGATCTGGACCGGCCAGGGCGGCGTCATGCCCACCTGGGAAGGTCGCCTCAGCCCGGAAACCATCAAGGCCCTGGCGGTCTACATCCACGCCAACGCCGGCGGCCAGTAGGGCGTAACCATGACCGTCGTCATTGATCGGACCATGCCCACACCACCGCCGCCCGGAGAGGGCTCCGGCCCCGTCTCGGCGGCGGCGAAGGCGCGGGCCAAGGGCTTCACCCTGGGCCTCTACAAGCCCCGGACCCCGATCTATCCGAAGCTGGTCCACGGCCAGTGGCGGCGGATCAAGTGGGTCCTGCTGATCCTGATGCTGGCGATCTACTACGTCACCCCCTGGATCCGATGGGAGCGTCCCGGCGTCCTTCCGGACCAGGCGGTGCTCGTCGACTTCGCCGGCGGGCGGTTCTACTTCTTCGGCATCCAGCTCTGGCCGCAGGAGGTGTATTTCATCACCGGCCTGCTGGTGATCTCCGCCCTCGGCCTCTTCCTGGTGACCGCCCTGTTCGGGCGTCTGTGGTGCGGCTACGCCTGCCCCCAGACCGTCTGGACCGACCTGTTCATCTACGTGGAGCGGGCCTTCGAGGGCGACCGAAACGCCCGGATGAAGCTCGACGCCGATCCCTGGTCCTTCAACAAGGCCTGGCGGAAGATCGGCAAGCATGCGGTCTGGCTGGGGATCGGGTTCGGCACCGGCGGGGCGTGGATTTTCTACTTCCACGACGCGCCGAACCTGCTCGCCGATTTCTGGGTCGGCCAGGCGCCGGCCACGGCCTATATCTTCTGCGCCCTGCTGACGGTGACCACCTACGCCTTCGCTGGCCACATGCGCGAACAGGTCTGCACCTATCTCTGCCCCTGGCCGCGCATTCAGGGGGCCATGCTCGATCAGCACTCCCTGCAGGTGACCTATCGCCGCGACCGGGGCGAAACCCGCGGTCCGCACAAGAAAGGCGCCACCTGGGAGGGCCGCGGCGACTGCATCGACTGCAACGCCTGCGTCGTCGTCTGCCCCGCCGGCATCGACATCCGTGACGGCTCGCAGCTCGAATGCATCAACTGCGGCCTGTGCATCGACGCCTGCGACGAGATCATGGAGAAGATCGACCGGCCTAAGGGCCTGATCGCCTACGACACCGACGCTGCGGTCGCCGCGCGCGAGGTGGGGCGGCCCCCGATCTACCGGTTGCTGCGGCCGCGGACCGCCTACTACGCCGTGGCGCTGAGCCTGGTGAGCGCCCTGATGATCTGGGGCCTGACCCACCGCAGCGCCCTGGATGTCCATGTGCTGCGCGACCGCAATCCCATGTTCGTGCGCCTGCGCGACGGGGCGATCCGCGACGGCTACACCCTGAAGATCGCCAACCGCGGATTTGAGGCGCGCGACGTTCAGGTGACCTTCACCGGACCCCCCGGCGCCAAGCTGCGCACGCCCGGCGCCAAGGCGGCGGGCGACACCCTGAGCGTCCGCGTCGAGGCCAACGAGGTGCGCGCCGTGCGGGTCTTCGTCACCGTTCCGGCCGCCGCCATCGACGCCCCCAACATGCCCGCGGCCTTCGCCGTGCGCGCTGGAGACGAGGTGAAGACCGTCGAGACCAACTTCCTCTCAGGGGCCGCGAACGCGCCATGACCGACATTCCGCACAAGAGCTTTGAGCTTAAGGGTCTGCACGTCCTGGGGCTCTTCGTGGGCTTCTTCCTGGTGGTGATCGTCGTGAACGTCGTCTTCACCGTGATGGCCATCCGCACCTATCCCGGAGAGGTGTCGCGCACGCCGTATGAGGACGGGGTCGCCTACAACGTCAAGCTCGCCCAGCTCGACGCCCAGTCCCGCCTGGGATGGCGCGCCGCGGCGCAGGCCGGGCCCAAGGGCGCAGTGGTGGTCACCTTCCGCGACAGGGCAGGCCGGCCGCTGAGCGGTCTGCGGGTCGCCGCCAAGTTGCAGCGTCCCGCCACCGAGAGCGGCAGGAAGGACGCCCTGCTGGCCGAGATCGCGCCCGGGACCTATTCCGCGCGCCTCGGCGGCCTGAGCGGCGCCTGGGACCTCAGCCTGCTGGCTCAAGACCCCGCCGGCGCGCGGTTCGAGGCCGAACGGAGGCTGACATGGCCGTGACCTATGACGCGGCGCCGGACTATTCGGCCTTTCTCAAGCCCGCCCAGGATGGCGGAGCGACCTTCGATCTGCTGGTGAAGGGCGCGCGTTGCGCCGCCTGCATGGCCAAGATCGAGGGAGGCGTCACCGCCCTGCCCGGGGTGCGCAGCGCACGCCTGAACCTCACCAGCGGCAAGCTCACGGTGGGCTTCGAGGGCCGGTCCGGCGACCCTGGGCGGGTCATGTCGACCCTCGAGAAGCTGGGCTACGAGGCCGCGCCCTATGATCCGGGCCAGGCCGCGGCCGCCCAGGACCGGGAGGGCCGGCGCCTGACCCTGGCGCTGGGAGTCGCGGCCTTCGGCGCCGGCAACGCCATGATGTTCTCGGTGCCGATCTGGGCGGGGCTATTTGGCCAAGAGCTGGGCCCGGCGGCGCTGACGATGATGCAGTGGGCCAGCGGCCTCATCGCCACCCCCTGCGCCCTCTATGCCGGCATGCCTTTCTTTGAGTCGGCCTGGCGGTCGCTGAGGGTGGGCCGGGCGAACATGGACGTGCCGATTTCCATCGGGGTGCTCCTCAGCCTCGGGATCAGCTTCGTCGAGACCCTGCTGCACGGTCGCGACACCTATTTCGACGCCGCCATCTCCCTGCTGTTCCTGCTGCTGATCGGCCGCTGGCTGGACCACACCCTGCGCAGCCGGGCCCGGGGCGCGGCGGCCGACCTGCTGGCCATGCAGGCGCCCGCCGCGACGGTCCTGACCCCCGACGGCGGCCAGCATCGCCGGCCCCTGGCGGAGATCGCGGTGGGCGATCTGATCCTGGTGCGTCCCGGCGAGCGCCTGCCCGTCGACGCTCGTATCGAGGCCGGCGCTTCCCAGCTCGACAATGCGCTGCTGACCGGAGAGTCGCGCGCGGTCGCTGTCGGCCGGGGAGATGTGTGCCGCGCCGGGGCGCTCAACCTGTCGGGCCTGCTCGCCCTGCGGGCGCAGGCGCGGTCCGACGATTCCGCGGTGGCCGCCATCGCGCGGCTGGTGGAGGCCGGCGCGCAGTCGAAGTCGCGCTATGTCCGTCTGGCCGACCGCGCCGCCGCCATCTATGTCCCGGTGGTTCACACCGCCGCGGCTCTGACCTTCGTGCTGGGCTGGGGCCTTGGCCTGGGCCCACGCGAGGCCCTGTTGCGGGCGGTCGCGGTGCTGATCATCACCTGCCCCTGTGCGCTTGGGCTCGCCGTCCCGGCGGTGCAGGTGGCGGCCTCAGCGCGGCTGTTCCGCAAGCAGGTCCTGGTGAAGTCCGGCGCCGCCCTGGAGCGCCTGGCGGAGGTGACCCACGTGGTGTTCGACAAGACCGGGGTCCTGACCCTTGGCCGGCCGACCCTGATCGACGCCGTCCCGTCCGCCGTGGCCCTGGCCGCGCCGCTGGCGCGGGCCTCCTCCCACCCCCTGGCGCGCGCCCTGGCGGCGCAGGACGGCGGAAGCGACCTGGCGCAGGACGTCGTGGAGACCGCCGGCCACGGCGTCGTGGGCGTGATCAACGGGCGTCGCGCCCGCCTTGGCCGGGCGGCCTTCGTCGGCGTCGAGGGGACGGACGGCTCGGAAACCGAGCTCTGGTTCAGCTTCGAGGATGACACCAAGATCCGCTTCCGATTCGCCGACAGCCTGCGGCCGGATGCGCGCCAGACCATCGCAGATCTCCGCGCCCGGGGTCTGAGCGTCGAAATCCTGTCGGGCGACCTGCCGGAGGCGGTGCGCACCGTGGCCGAGGCCGTGGACGTGCGCCATTGGCGGGGCGGGATGACCCCCACCGACAAGGCCGCCTGGGTCGAGAACCTGGCTCGTGTCGGCCACAGGTCGCTGATGGTGGGGGACGGGCTGAACGACACCGCCGCGCTCGCCACCGCCCATGCGGCCATGGCGCCGGGCACAGCCCTGGACGCCAGCCAGAACGCCGCCGACCTGGTGTTCTCCGGCGAGGGCCTGGGCGCCGTGGTGACCGCCATCGACGTGGCGCGCGCCGCCCGACGCCGCGCCCTTGAGAACTTCGGGTTCTCCGCGCTCTACAACCTGGTCGCAGCGCCGGCGGCCATGTTGGGCCTGATCAATCCATTCGTCGCGGCCCTGGCCATGTCAGGCTCGTCCCTGGTGGTGACCCTCAACGCCCTGCGCATGCACCGGACCGGCCGATGACCATCTTCTTCCTGCTGGCGCCCTTCTCCGTAATGCTGGCCCTGCTGGGGCTGTGGGGCTTCTGGTGGACGGTGCGTAGCGGCCAGTACGATGACCCCGCCGGCGACGCCGCCCGCATCCTCTTGAACGACAGCGACATGGGACCGCCGGCTTTGATCCAGGTCACGGCGGGGGAGACCGATCCGGAGTGAATGGGGCGACCCTTTCCGGAGATTTCGTCGTGACCTCGCCTTCCGTCCTGCACGCTCCCAAGCCCGTAACCCTGGCCCTGGACGAACTGATCGCCAAGTACGACGGTCGGGCGCCGCGCTACACCAGCTATCCGACCGCCGTGCAGTTCACGCCTGCAGTGGACGCGGCGACCTATCGGGGCTGGCTGGCCGCGCTTCCCGCCACCGATCCAATCTCTCTCTATCTGCACATCCCCTTCTGCGCCCGCCTGTGCTGGTACTGTGGGTGCAACACCCGGGCCGTGAATCGGCATGAACCGGTAGGAGACTACGTCCAGCATCTGCTCGCCGAGGCGACGCTGCTGGAGGCCGCCTTGCCGCGGCGCCTGCCGGCCAACGCCATCCACCTGGGGGGCGGCACCCCCAACATGCTCGCGCCGGCGGAAATGGACGCCATTTTCGGTGCCCTGCGGCGGATCTTCGATGTCACCGAGGACGCCGAAATCGCCGCCGAGCTGGACCCCGCGGTCCTGACCCGCGAGTGGGTCCAGGCGGCCGCTTCCCACGGCCTTTCGCGCGCCAGCCTGGGGGTGCAGAACCTGTCGCCCCAGGTCCAGGCCGCCGTAAACCGGGAGGAGAGCTACGAGGAGATCGCGCAGTGTGTCGCCTGGCTGCGGGAGGCCGGGGTTGGATCCATCAACCTGGACCTGATGTACGGCCTGCCGCACCAGACCACGGTCAACACCCTGAGCACCATCGACCAGATCGTGGCTCTGAGACCCGAGCGCCTCGCCCTGTTCGGCTACGCCCACGTGCCATGGATGAAGGCTCACCAGCAGTTGATCGACGAGTCGGCCCTGCCGGGCGCGGCCGAGCGCCTCGACCAGAGCGAGGCCGCCGCCGAGCGCCTGGTGTCGGAGGGCTATGTCCGCATCGGCCTGGATCACTTCGCCTTGCCGGACGACACCCTGGCGGCGGCCCAGCGGGAAGGCCGGCTGCGGCGCAATTTCCAGGGCTACACGACCGATAGCGCCCAGACCCTGCTCGGCCTGGGGGCCTCCTCGATCGGCAGCCTGCCGCAGGGCCTGGTGCAGAACGTCGCCCAGGAACTGCCCTGGCGCAGCGCGGTGATCGCAGGCGACCTGCCCATCGCCCGGGGCGTCGCACTGACCGACGACGACCGATTCCGCGCCGAGATCATCGAACGGCTGATGTGCGATCTCTCGGTTGATCTGGCGGCGGTATGCGCGCGGCACGGCCGGACCTTAGGCGACCTGGCGCAGGAGCTTTCGGCCCTCAAGCGGTTCTCCGACGACGGTCTGGTGGACATCCTCGAGGCGCGCCTGACGGTCTCGGAGCTGGGCCGACTGGTGGTGCGATCGGTCTGCGCGGTGTTTGACACCTATTTCACGGCCGAGGCTGGACGGCACTCAAAGGCGCTGTAAGACGCCTCGCCCCTACGAAAGGGCGGCGTTGATGGCGGCGCTGAGAGACTCGCCCAGCAGAGGCTTCTCAACGATGACCGCGCCCAGGGCCGCAGCGGTCTCTCGGGTGCTGATCCGAGGGTGGCTGGTGATCAGCACCGCTGGCAGGTGCTCCATCCTGGCGCGCAGAACGGCCAGGGCTTCCAGGCCGGTGAGACCGGTGAGGTTTTGGTCAAGGACCAGGCAGACCGGGGCGGGCGGCAGGTCGGCCTGCAGGAGCGCCTCGCCGCTCTCGAGGGCCGTGACGGCGAAGCCGTCCAGTTCCAGCATGAAGGTCAGGGCCAAACGCAGGGCGCTGTCGTCATCAACCAGGACGACCGTGCGGGTGGCGGATGGGGGTGTAGACAAGCTCGGCCTCCAGGGAATCTGGAGACCCTAGGCCCGAGCCCACGGCCCGGCTTTGATACAGCGCAATCGCGATCAGGCGAAGCCCGCCGTCAAGGCCATGCGAATGAGCTGAGAGAGGCTGGAGGCTCCAGTCTTGGTCATGACGTTGGCGCGGTAGACCTCGACGGTCCGGGGGCTGATGCCAAGCTCGAACGCGATCACCTTGTTGGCCTTGCCGTCGACCACGCCACGCAGGACCTCGGTTTCGCGGGGCGAGAGGCTGGCCAGGAAGGCCTGGAAGGGACCCGAGTTGTGCGGCGGCGCACCTGGACGGGCCTGGGCCAGGACCGAGCGGATGGCGCGCAGCAGGGCCTCGTCATCGAAGGGTTTTTCCAGGAAGTCGGCGACACCGGCCTTCATCGCCTCCACCGCCAGGGCCACGTCGCCATGGCCGGTGATCATGATGATCGGCAGGTCGATATGAAGCGCCTTGAGGTGGCGGCACATCTCCAGGCCGTTCATGCCCGGCATACGCACGTCGGTGACGATGCAGCCGCTGGAAATGATCGCGACGCCCTCCAGGAACACCCTGGCGGAGTCGTAGGTGCGAGTCTCGAACCCGGCGCTTTCCAGCAGGAATGACAGGGAGTCGCGCATGGCCTCGTCGTCGTCGATCACATGCACGAGAGCGTCAGTCGTCAACGTTCAGCCCCTCCTCCGGGACGGTCTTCAAGGTGAAAGAAAACACTGTCCCGCCGCCCGGCGCGGATTCGGCCCAGATGCGACCGCCGTGAGCTTCGATGATCGTGCGCGAAATGGAAAGCCCGACCCCCATACCCGTACTCTTGCTGGTGACGAAGGGCTGGAACAGGCGACTGGCCACTTCAGGGGCGATGCCTGGGCCGGTGTCGGTCACCTTGACGATGACGCAGTTGTCCTCGCCCAAGGCGGAACTGACAGTGAGGGTGCGCTGGGGGCTGTCCTGCATCGCCTCGATGGCGTTGCGCATCAGGTTCAGGAGCACCTGCTGCACCTGAACCTTGTCGGCAAGCACATAGGGCGCGGCCGGCGAGATGTCGAAACTGACCCTGACACCGGATTCCTTGGCGCCGATCATGGCCAGGGCGCCGGCTTCCTCGATGAGCTTGGTCAGGGGCTCCACCCGGCGCTCGGACTCGCCCTTTGAGACGAAGTCGCGGAGCCTGCGGATGATCTCCCCCGCGCGAAGGGCCTGGTCGCCGGCCTGGATCAGCGCGTTCCGAACCTTGACCGGGTCGGGCTGTTCCTGATCGAGGATGCGGACCGAGCCCTTCACATAGTTGGCGATGGCCGAGAGGGGCTGGTTGAGTTCGTGCGCCAGGGCTGACGCCATTTCCCCAAGCGCCGTCAGGCGGGAGACGTGGACCAGTTCGGCCTGCAGATCCTGCAGACGCCGTTCCGTGGCCTGGGTCTCGGAGAGGTCGCGGACGAAGCCGGTGAAGAAGCGCTGGGCGCGGGACTGCATCTCGCCCACCGAGAGCTCCATGGGGAAGGTCGAGCCATCCTTGCGCTCGCCCACGACCACCCGGCCGATGCCGATGATCCGCCGCTCGCCGGTGGTCAGATAGCGCAGGAGGTAACTGTCGTGCGCGTCACGGTAGGGTTGCGGCATCAGGATGCAGACATTGCGCCCTATCACCTCCTCCGCCCGCCAGCCGAACTGGCGTTCGGCGGTGGCGCTGAACGATTGCATGATCCCGTGCTCGTCGATCACCACCATGGCGTCGGGCACGGTGTCGAGGATGGATCGCAGATGCGCTTCGCGTTCCCCCAGGTGGATCATGGCGTCGGCGGTCTGATCGGTCTGTCGGCGCAGCCGCCAGCCGCCAAAGGCGATGGCCGGGCCCATCGCCAGGAACAGCAGGGCGTTGACCAGATCCGCCGGGTGCGACTGCAGGGTGAGGCCGCTGAGCGCGACGCCGGCGACCAGGGTGATGGCGGTGGCCAGCAGGGCCGGGCCAGGCCCCCAGAACGCGGCGCTGAGGATGACCGCCGGCATGAACAGCAGGAAGAAGGGCCGGTCCTGGAAGACCGGGGTCAACGCCCATCGGACGGCGATGGCCAGGCCTGAGACCAGGGCCGCGCCCACATAGTCACTCAGAACCGCACCACGCGACCGAGCGACGGGAAGCGAAATTCGCATTCGCCTGGGCTAGGCCGCCCGCCCGGCCCGCGCAAGGGCCAAGTGGGTTGGATTCAGGCGGCCAGTCCGCCCATGCGAGCGATGTTGCAACGGGTCCACAGCATTTTGAGGGCCTGGGCCAGGTCGTCCATCATGGCGTCGGTGTGGGCGGGCGAGGGTGTGAAGCGCAGGCGCTCGGTGCCCCGCGGGACGGTGGGGTAGTTGATCGGCTGGACGTAGACGCCGTGCTCTTCCAGCAGGATGTCGCTGATCATCTTGCAGTGGACGGGATCGCCCACCAGCACCGGGACGATGTGGCTCTCCGAGGGCATGACCGGCAGGCCGGCCTTGGCC
>NZ_JANPJP010000197.1:0-1609 GCF_031425575.1 Phenylobacterium sp. | reverse complement strand
CGTCAAGCCGCAGTTCGTCCACCGCTTCCAGTGGGCCAAGGGCTCCATGGCCATCTGGGACAACCGCTGCACCTGGCACCAGGCCCTGAACGACTATCCCGGCCAGTACCGCCTGATGCACCGCATCACGCTCGATGGTGGCCCGCTGAGCTAGGCGCACAGGCGCCGCATGGCGCGCATTCGTCAGACGTCTCAAGGGAGCCTTCTCCCTCGCACCGCATCCGCCGGCGCCGCGCCTGCGTAAACTCGACTCCAACCACATTGGAGATCCCCGAGATGCGCACGACCCTGATCGGCCTCATGGCGGTATCGGCCCTAACGGCCTTCGGTGCGCCAGCCCTGGCCCAGAGCCGCCCGACCACGCCGCCCACGGCGGGGCCGCTGAACCCCGACACGTTCTATCGCGGGACCTGGTACGAGCAGGCGCGCACCCCCACCAGTCTCACCCGCGGTTGTGAGTACGCCACGACCGAGCATGGCCGCGACGCCCAGGGCCGGATCACGGTGCGCGACGCTTGCCGGCAGGACGGGCCGCAGGGCCGCGAGCGGGCCCTGTCGGGGATCGGCACGATCCGCGACCCCGGCCAGAACGCGGTGCTGGACGTCCGCTACCGCTTTGGCCCGTTCCGCCCGTCGCGCGAGTATCGGGTCATCGCCGCTGGGGCGCAGGGCGAGTGGTTCGTCTCGTCAGAACCCGAATTCGACAAGGTCTATGTCTTCACCCGGGCCGTCGCCCCGCCTCGGTCCGAGGTCGAGGCCCTGATCGGCCGCGTGCGCGACCTGGGCTATGGCGGCGAGATCGAGGTCCTGGCCACACCGGGGCGCGACTGACTCTCTTGCGGAACAGGCCGCCTCACGTCCGAGTCGCGAACTCGGAGTCGCCGGTCGTCGCCACCACCTGGTCATCGAAGGACGCGTGCGCCGAGGTGTAGAGGTGCGAGTACAGCCCGCCGGTCTTCATCAGGACGTCGTGGCTGCCCTGCTCCAGGATGCGGCCCTGCTGCAGCACCACGATGCGGTCGGCGTCGCGGATGGTGGCCAGCCGGTGGGCGATGACCATGCAGGTGCGGCCGGCGAACAGCACCTTGAGCGCCTTCTGGATCGCCTGCTCGGTGAAGGAGTCGATATTGGCGGTGGCCTCGTCGAGGATCAGGATCTGCGGGTTGGCCACCAGGGCGCGGGCGAAGCTGATGAGCTGGCGCTGACCCATGGAGATGTTGCGGCCCCGCTGCCCGAGCTGGGTGTCGTAGCCGTCCGGCAGCCGCATGATGAAGTCGTGGGCGCTCACCGACTTGGCCGCCGCGATGACGTCGTCCTTGGTCGCCGAGAGCGTGTTGTATCGGATGTTCTGCTCGATGGTGCCGGTGAACAGGAAGGGCTCCTGCAGCACCATGCCGATATTGGCCCCCAGCGAATCCAGGGTGACATCGCGCACGTCGTGGCCGCCCACCAGGACCTGGCCCTGATCGACCTCATAGAAGCGGTGGGCCAGCGCGATGATGCTGGTCTTGCCCGAGCCGGTGGGACCCACCAGGGCCACGACCTCCTTGGGCCGCACCATCAGGCTGATGTCGTGCAGGACCGGACGCTTGGGATCGTAGCCGAAGGT
>NZ_JANPJP010000196.1:0-22608 GCF_031425575.1 Phenylobacterium sp. | reverse complement strand
GATGGCGGCGACATTGGCGGGCTCGGTGAGGAACTCGTGCAGGGTGTAGCGGACCTTGCCGGTGTCGATGTACTTGGCCTTGAAGGCCGGGAAGACCTCGTTGTTGAACTGGGCGCAGTGGTCGCAGCTCAGGGAGGCGTACTCCTCGACGTGGATCTTCGCCGTCGGTTTGCCCAGGGACGGCTCGCCCGTGACATAGGCTGGGGCGGCGCTGGCGGCGCCGGCGAGGAGGACGAAGGCGAGACTGAGCAGGGCGTGACGCAAGGGGGAGCTTCCTGACTGGGGACGACCCAGGACACCGCCAAGGCCTCGCCTGTCAACTGAGGCCGTTGGCGCCGGGGGTTCCGAGCCGTCATACTGCGGGCAGGCGGGACTCATTTCCCGCCGAGGTCATTTCAGTCGCGTAGATTTTTGGGGATTTCATGTCGGTTTCGACCGCGGCCGAGCGCGCCGCACCGCCGCGCTGGCCCGACGGCTACTTCACGGTCAAGGACGGGACCCGCCTGCACTATGTGGAGGCCGGGCAAGGCGTGCCGGTGATCCTGATCCACGGGGCGCGGGGCAGCGCCATCGGCAACTGGTTCTCCAACGGCATCGCGCCGAGGCTGGCGCAGACCAACCACGTCTACGCCCTGGACATGCGGGCCCACGGCCTATCGGGCGGGGCGCGGCACAGCCACTTCAACATGGCCGACGACGTCCTGGAGTTCATGGACCAGATGGGGATCGGCAAGGCCCATATCGCCGGCTATTCCATGGGCGGCGGGGTGACCCTGCAACTGCTGGCTCGGGCGCCGGAACGCTTCATCACCGCCTGTTTCCAGGGCTCGGGGATCAGCGAGGTCGGGGAGTGGAAGGACAAGGTCCCGCCTGACGTGACGGGAGAGGCCCCCGACGAGGCCGCCGCCAACGCCCGGGCCAAGGCGCGCCGCCAGGCCAAGGGCGAGGAGGTCGGCAACGACCTGGGCGACAAGATTCGCGCCAAGGTCCAGGCCGTGGTGGGCGGCGGCGCGGTGCGGAAGATGGAGGACATGGCGGGCCGCATGATGGCGACGCTCCACAAGCTCGATCTCTCCAAGGTCGACTTCCCGGTGATGGCCATCAACGGCGAGTACGACCGCCCCAATGCCCGGACCCACCGCATGGCCCGCGAGTTGTCGGACTTCACCAACCTTGTCCTGCCGGGTAAGGGGCACCTGAGCGCCATGATGGCGGGGTTCATCCCGGACGAGTACATCGAGGGCTACGCCGCCTTTGTGGCCCGCAACAACCCTCCGGGCGCGGCGCGCAAGGGCATGTGACCTGGGACGACCTACGGCAGGGGGGCTGCGCTCAGCCCGAACCGCGGGCGACGGGCCTGCGCCCGACCCGACATCCGCCCCTAAAGGCCGTCAGCGCAAGGCGAGACGCTCAAGGGCGTCGCACTTGGCCTCGGTGACCTCCGGCCAGGGGCCGGGATCGGCGCCGATCACGCGAAGGGCCTCGTCCCGACTGATCCGCTGCCGGCGTGCGAGCAGTTCCGCGGCGCGGTCGGCGAAGGCGCGACCCGAGGCCATGGCGGTGGTGTAGCTGAAGCGCGCGGCGGGCTCGGTCCGCCAAGCGGTGGCCGCGGGGCGGCCCCCATGGGAGACCTGGGAGGCGTCACGTCCCCAGGTGTTGGCGAAGGCCGGCGTGGCGCCCAGATAGCGCTTGAGGGCGCAGGACTGCTGCACGCGCCAAGCCGGCGCGGCGTGGGCTCCCGAGGCGTACACCGCCATCAGCAGCGCGAGGGGCAGACTGCGCTTCATCGTCAGACAGGATGCCCGCCCATGACGGCGATCGCAATAACCGCGACCAAGGTCATGACGGCGTAGATGACATGTCCCACGTGGGGGCCCCCAAGAATCGTAGCTTCGATACGACTCTAGTCAGTGCGGGGAGCGCCACATGACGCAGTTGGACTATGGCCCCGCAGCGCGCGGGGCCATCGCCAGATTACTTGTCGACCGCCTTGCTGACGACCGTACCCACCGCTGCGCCGGCGGCGGCGCCCACGGGACCGCCGATCACGGCGCCGGTGATGGCCCCGGTGGAGGCGCGCTGTTCGACATTGTGGCCACAGGCCGCGAGGGTCAGGGCGACGCCCGCAACGGCAAGAAGGCTAAGGGTTTTCCGCATGTCATAGCTCCGGTTCAAGGGGTCTCGGCGGGAAGAACGGCGGCGAACGGTGGAGGTTCCGATTGGCCGTGCAGCGGCGCCCGTCCACAGGCAATTCTATGCTGCGCTGCAATATCCGCTTGCGAATCGTAAACTCTCCGGTCATAAGCACGGCAACTTCGCCATGGCCTGACTTCCACGTGTAAGGAGCAGGCCCGCCGCGGAACGCCGCCAGCACGTGCAGGGGCGTCGAGCAGCAAACGATGTCTGGGGGCGCTTCCGCCTTCGCCACACGGGACAACCATCCTTTGCTATCCAAACCTCAGGCGCGCGCCGATTGGCGTGCGTTGACCAGTGCTGTGTTGTTGGGTTCGGGCGTTGGCCTGGGCCTCGGCGCCGCCTATCTGGCCGGCGGGATGGCGCGCGCCACCACCGACCACCAACGTACAGCCCGCCTGGCCGAGGCCGCCGCCGGTGGTTTTTCGGAAGCCGTTCTTCAGCGCGAAGCCGCCGACATGGATCCTGGGATCCTGGCTATCGCGCGCCGTCATGACCCCTTCACCGTGGCCGGCGACGCCGAGCGCGACCGCCAGTCCGCGATCCTCGCCGCCCGTCTGGAAAAGCGCGACCGCAACCCGGCCTCGGCCGTCGTCCTGCGCGCCGCCTTCGCCGGTCCCCTGGTCCCGTCGGCGACGCCGTTTCGCATGGCCGGGGTGCTGGAGAGCTCGCGTGAGCTCGAGTGCCTGACCCAGGCTGTCTATTTCGAAGCCCGCGGCGAGACCGCCGTCGGCCAGCAGGCCGTGGCCCAGGTGGTGCTGAACCGCGTGCGCCATCCGGCCTATCCCAAGAGCGTCTGCGGTGTCGTGTTCCAGGGCGCCGCCCGGGCTCGCGGCTGCCAGTTCAGCTTCGCCTGCGACGGCTCCATGCGCCGGGGCCGCGAGGTCATCGCCTGGAACCGCGCCAAGCAGGTGGCCGGTCGCGCCCTGTCCGGAGGCCTGATGGCCTCGGTGGGCGACGCCACCAGCTTCCACACCACCGGCGTCTCGCCCAACTGGGGCGGGCGGATGGTTCGGGTGGCCCAGGTCGGGACCCACATCTTCTACCGCTTCGGCCGCGGCGCAGCGCCTGCAACCTATGTCGCCGACAGCCGGGCCGGCCATCATGAGGCGCCCGCTGCCGAGACCGTCTATGCCAGCCTGACGCCGATGCCGGCCCAGGCGGGTGCGCCGGACTTCCGCCTGACGTCGGCGGTGGTGGTCTCCGGACCGTCCGAGACCGCGCCACAGGCCGCTCCGGAACCGGCGCCCGCGCCGACCGCGCCCTCCCCGGACGCCAAGGCGGAGAAGGGCAAGTTGACCCCGGTCAGCCAGGCCAAGCCCGCCGAGCCGGTCGCCGCGAAGGCCGCCAGCGCCTCCTGACCCGTCACGCCCCATTGCCGCTTGCGGTGGGGCCGGGCGACAGCTGAAGGTCGTCCTTCGCCAAAGCGAGCGAAGGAGCGCCCATGCACGCCGGGGATCACAACGCCCAACTGGCCCAAGCCCTGCTCGGGGTCAGCTACGAACAGCTGACGCCGGTGCAGCGAAGCGTCATCGACCTGATCGCCACGGAGCAGCCCAGCGGGCTGAACCCCAAACTGACGGGGGACGACCGTACCTACTGGCAGAGGTTGGCCGACACCATCGCCGCCGTCGGCGGATCGTGGACCTTCATCTTCAGCTTCCTGGGGGTGCTGGTCGCCTGGGTGACCTGGAACGCGCTGACCAGGACATTGGCCTTCGATCCCTATCCCTTCATCTTCCTCAACCTGGTGATGTCGATGATTGCGGCCCTGCAGGCGCCGGTCATCATGATGAGCCAGAACCGCGCGGCGGCCCGCGACCGCATGAACGCAGAGCACGACTATGTCGTGAACCTGCGCGCCGAGCTGGAGATCATGCATCTGCATGACAAGCTGGACGCCCTGCGCGGCCAGGACTTGGTCAAGGTGATCAAGGCCCAGACCGAGACCCTCAACCTGCTCAAGCGCGACATGGCCGAGCTAAAGGCGATGCGGGGGTAGGTCCTTCTAAACCCGCGCCGCCCGCCGGAGGGCCTGGGGCGGCTGGCCGAAGGCGCGGAGGAAGGCGCGGCGCATCCGCTCGGGATCGCCGAATCCCACCGCCTCAGCCACACGGTCGATCGGATCAGAGGAGGCCTCCACCCGCTCGCGCGCGGTCTCCAGACGCAGCCGTTCCACGGCCTTGGCCGGCGTCATGCCGGTCTCGGCGGCGAAGGCGCGGGCGAAGTGGCGGGGGCTCATGGCCGCCCGATCCGCCAGCTGGTCGACAGTGAGCGGCTCGCCCAGGTGCTCGCGTATCCAGTCCAGTAGGCTGGCGAACCGGCCGCCCTGGCCGCCCATCTCGATCAGGGCCGAGAACTGCGACTGGCCGCCTGGCCGCCGGTGATAGACCACCAGGGTCTGGGCGGTCTGGCGCGCGATGTCTTCCCCCAGGTCCTGCGCGATCAGGGCCAGGGACAGGTCGATCCCCGCGGTGATCCCCGCCGAGGTCCAGATCGCCCCCTCGCGGACGAAGATGCGATCAGCCTCCACCCGGACCTTGGGGTAACGCTTCTGCAGTTCGGCGCTGCGGGCCCAGTGGGTGGTGGCGCGCTTGCCGTCCAGCAGGCCGGCCTCCGCCAGCAGATAGGCGCCCGAACAGACGCTGGCCGTCCGCCTCGCCTTGGCGCCCATCCGCTGGATATAGGCCTTGGTCGCGGGATCCTTCGACGCCTTGCTGGCCCCGATGCCGCCGGAGATCACCAGGGTGTCGAGATCCTCGTCCAACCCCTCGGCGCCCAGGCCGGCGGCGGCCGAACTGGCCACCATCCCCGGCTCAGCCGCTATCACCTTCAAGCTGTAGGCGCCCGGCGCATAGCGCCCCGCGATCTCGAAGGCGCCCAGCGGCCCGGCCGCGTCCAACAGCTGGAAGTCCGGGAAGATCAGGAAGCCGATTTTCCGGCTCATGGCTGAATCCGAGGTAAGATTGTCATTTCGGACGGACGCTAGGCCTGCGACCCTGGTGTCGTCAACTTGCAGGAGCCCCCGTCATGTCCGACCTCGTCATCGTCTTCCCGCTTTATCCGGGTGTTACTCACCTCGACTTCACAGGCCCGCAGCAGGTCTTGTGTCGCGTGCCCGGCGCGAAGATCATCGTCGCCTCCATGGGCGGTGCCGACATCGAGGCCGACGGCCTGACCTTCACCAACCTCGCCGACCTGGCCACCGTCGAGGCCTGCGACGTGATCTGCGTGCCCGGCGGTTTCGGGACCAGCGCGGCCATGCTCGACGAGGCCTTCATGAGCCACATCAAGCGGCTGGCGGGCGGGGCGAAGTACCTCACCAGCGTCTGCACCGGCTCGCTGATCCTGGCGGCCACCGGCCTGCTGAAGGGCAAGCGCGCCACCTGCCACTGGGCCTGGAAGGATCAGCTCAAGCCCTTCGGCGTCATCGTCACCGAGGGCCGGGTGGTCCGCGACGGCAACATCATCACCGGCGGCGGGGTGACCGCGGGCCTGGACTTCGCCTTCACCATGGTGGCCGAACTGGCGGGCGACGCGCTCGCCCAGTCCCTGCAACTGGGGCTGGAATACTCCCCGGCCCCGCCCTTCAACTCCGGAACGCCGGACACCGCCCCGCCGGAAATCCTGGCCGCGGTGACCGCCATGATGGCCGGCGCCATGGGCGACCGCCAGGGGGCGGCCGAGGAAGCCGCCCGCCGGCTGCAGAGCAACGGCCTGAACGCCACCTGAGGTCCTTCTCTCGTCGCGGGCGGGGCAGCCGACGTTCCTGCGGCCCGACGCGTCCGGCGCAAGCCGACGCGGGCAATGTCACGGCGGGGTCGCTCGATGCGCCCCTCGGCAAGGGCGTTCGCACGCACCTGTCCTGCTTCGCGGGCGGACTGGGATCGTGACGAACCCGCCGTCCGCTTGTTCGACGAGCGATCAAGATGATGCGACGACGCAAGAGCGGACGTTCCGAAGGTGAGAGAGGGGTGGGCAGCAGACCTCGATCGGCAACCTTGTCAGGGACCGAACGTTCAAGGGTGGCCATGAAAGACAACTCCATGATCAAGTTGCTCACCCTTTCCGCTGCGCTACTGCTTGCGGTTAGCGCCCCTCAGGCACTTGCGCAGGGGCATGGGGGGGACAAGCCGGGGAAGGAAGGCAAGGGTGGCGGGGGAGAACACGCACAAGGCCACAAAGACCACCCTGGCAACGGCGGTAAGGGCAACAAGCACAAGGACCGCGGCGACGAAGATCGCGGCGACGAAGGCGAGCACCGATACCGGCAGGCCGAACGCGATGATGACAGCGGGCGAGGCCGCGAGTATGCGGTGTCCAATCGCGAACGCGATCAGTATCGGGCCAACGGCCTGATCAAGGGCTGTCCTCCCGGCCTAGCCAAAAAGAACAACGGCTGCCTGCCACCCGGCCAGGTCAAGAAGGCGCAACGCGCGCGCTATGATTTCCGCTCGGGCCCAGCCAACGACGGCTTCGTGCATCGGTATGACGACGGGTATCAATACCGCTACGACCGGCAGGGCTCGCTGCTCGGGTATCTGCCCGCCTTGGGGGGGGCGCTTTCTGCTGGGAACCCCTGGCCTACCCAGTACCGCTACGAACCTGCGCCACGCTCTCAGCTTGACTACTACCGGCTGAACGACAGCTCCGATTATCGATATGCGGACGGCGCGATCTATGGCGTCGATCCGAAGACCTCGATGATCCAGCAGGTGGTCGCGCTCGTGACGGGGCAATCGGCTGCGGTGGGTCAGCGGCTGCCCAGCGGCTATGACGTTTACAACGTACCCTACGCGTACAGGGACCAGTACCCCGACACCGCCAACACCACCTACCGCTACAACGATGGCGCCATCTATCAGGTGAATCCGAAGACGCAGATGATCATGGCGGTCATCCAGCTGCTGGCCCAAAAGCGCTGAGTGGGACCTTGACCATGCGAACACTCACGCGCCTCGCGCTGACATCTCTCGCCGTTTTCACGCTCGCCGGCTGCGGTGACCGCCCTGACGCGACCGGACAGGAAAACTCCACCGCGGAAGCGCAAGCCGGCGCATCAAAGCTGACGCTGGCGGCAACGCTCAAGGCGGGGGGAGCGCATGCCGGTCTGGCAAAGGTGATGAATAACTCCGGCTTGATGGGAGCCCTGGAAGGGGTAGGCCCATACACGCTGTTCGCTCCAGCGGACGATGCGCTTAAAGGCGCGGGGGGGGCTGACTTCACGGACGCAGCGATGAAGGCCGAGGGCGCGGCCCTGCTGCGCGCTCACATCGTCCCCGGCGCTCTCACACGCGCCGACATCATCGGGGCCGTCGACCGGTCTGGAAGTAAGGGCGCGCAGATGCGGACCATGGGCGGGAGCCTTTTGACATTCACCCGCAGTGGCAATGATCTGATCGCTACCGCCTCGGACGGCGCCAGCGCGCGCCTGACGGGACAAGAAGTCCTGGCCAGCAACGGCATGCTGCAACCGCTGGATGGTTTGCTAGCGAGACCTAGTGCTGCACCAAATTAGGGTCAGCGGAAGGGGCTGCTGAAGTTGGTCGTGTCGCGTTGGGTGAGATGCTGCGCACTCCACCATCCTGACGAACTGAGCTATCAGAAATGAAGCCATTTTCGACCCCAGTGAGTTTGTCCGACCCTTGGGAGCCTTTGCCTCAAATCAGACTCGGCTAATGCCTGCAATGGGTCGAGCGGCCTCAAGCAAGGCCTCCGCAAGCAGACGTTCCCCGAGATTGCCGGAAACCAGACTTTGTTGACGGCAGCGAAGGGGGGGAGCCGACTGCTTTATGGAGCCTCTAACTTGCCTTACCGGCGAGTACCGTTAGCCTGGGACCCATGCGCCACACGGGTTTGATCACAAAGCCGGACGGCCCAGTCGCCGGGTTTGTCCAAGGCGCCACGGCAACGGCCTTCGCGGTCGGCATACCGCTCTCCGTAAAATTACTGATATTTGCAATGCTCGCGCGCCAGCCTTTACTTGGCGTAGCGCTCTCTGCAGGACTCACTGCCACCGCGAGCCTAATTGCCGGCATTGCCCTAGCCATCTGGAGACAGATTCAGTGCTGGGCGTACGACCGCTTCCTTGAAGGTCCACCCCGCTAGGTCAGCTTCGGTTCGCAAACGGAACCCAACGCTCGGTCGAGGCGCATGATCTGGACCGCTTGGCCGCCGGGCCACCGTCTCCCCCAAGGAGGAGGCGGTGACCCGCCGGGCAAGGCCCGGAAATCCTAGTCGGCGATGTGGATCAGCATCTTGCCGTTGTTCAGGCCGTCAAACAGGCCGATCAGCCCCTCGGGCGCGCGCTCGAAGCCGTCCAGGATGGTCTCCTGGTACTTGATCTGGCCCGACTTCAGCCAACCGGTCATGTCGGACAGGAAAGCGGCGTTCAGGTGCGGGAAGTCCCCGGCCACGAACCCCTCCATGCGGATGCGGCCGTAGATCAGGGAGAACAGGTTCTTCACCCCTTCGCCGTCGCCGTTATAGGTGGAGATCATGCCGCAGACCGGGATGCGGCCGCGCAGGTTCATGCGGGGCAGGGCGGCGTCCAGGTGCGCGCCGCCGACATTCTCGAAATAGACGTCGATGCCCTTGGGCGTGGCCGCCTTCAGGGCCTCGGCCAGGTTCTCTTTCTTGTAGTTGATCACCGCATCGATCCCGACCTCGTCGCGCAGCCAGGCGGCCTTCTCGTCGGTCCCGGTGGAGCCCACCACGTAGCAGCCCTTGATCTTGGCGATCTGGGCCACGACCGAGCCCACGGCCCCGCCGGCGGTGGAGACGAAGACCTGCTCGCCATCCTTCAGGGCGCCGGTGCCCAGCAGGCCGCCATAGGCGGTGACGCCGGTGCCGCCCAGGGCGTGCATGTAGACACTCAGCGGCAGTTCCGGATCGCGGTTAAGCACCGAGACGCCGCGGCCGTCGGAGACGAAGGTCTCGCGGAAGCCCGCGCTGTGACGGACCAGGTCGCCTTCCTTGAACTTGGGGTTCTTCGACTGGGTCACCCGGCCGATGCCGCCGCCCAGCAGGGGGGCGTCCAGGGCCTGATCGGCGTCGAGGCGCGGCCGCATGTAGGGGTCCACCGACATCAGCAGGGCCGTGACCTGGATCTCGCCATCCGCCGCGTCGGCGACGGGGGCCTCCACCAGGGCGAAGTCCTGGGCGACCGGCTTGCCGTTCGGACGGCGGACGAGGTGGATCTGGCGGGCGGTGGTCATGGGAGACTCCCTGGAGCGACTGGAATGAATTCAAACAATCGTTTGGAGGTAGTCCCGCAAGCCGCCGCGGTCACGCCAGAAAAACTCAAGCCGGAGAGATCAGACGGCGTCGAGGCCGATGTCGAGCACGGGCGCCGAGTGGGTCAGGGCGCCGACGCTGATCACCTGGACGCCGCTTTCGGCGATCGCGCGCACGGTCTGCAGGTTCACCCCGCCCGAGGCCTCCAGAATGACCTTGTCGCCGGCCAGGGCCACGGCCTTCTTCAGGTCCTCGGGGCTGAAGTTATCCAGCATGATGACGTCGGCGCCGTGGGGCAGGGCTTCGCGAAGTTGCTCCAGGCTGTCGACCTCCAGCTCCACCTTGGTCAGGTGGCCGGCGAATGCCCGCGCCCGCTTCAGCGCATTGGCCACCCCGCCGCAGGCCGCGACATGGTTGTCCTTGATCAGGATGGCGTCATCCAGGCCGAAGCGGTGGTTGACCCCGCCGCCGCAGCGCACGGCGTATTTTTCCAGGTGGCGCAGGCCCGGCGTGGTCTTGCGGGTGTCGACGATGCGGGCCGCGGTGCCCTGCGTCTTGTCGACATAGGCCCGCGTCAGGGTGGCGACGCCGGAGAGACGGCCCATCAGGTTCAAGGCCGTTCGCTCGGCCGACAGGATGGCGCGCGCATTGCCCGTGACCCTGGCCAGGACCGCGCCCGCCTCGACGCTGTCGCCATCGGCCACCACCGCCTCGAAGCTGGCCTTGGGGTCGAGGGCCAGGATCGCCAGGCGCGCGCAGGCCAGGCCCGCCACCACGCCGCTCTGGCGGGTGGCGAAGACCACGCTCATCACCGCGTCAGCGTCGATACAGGCCTGGGCCGTGATGTCGCCCGCCCGGCCGAGATCTTCGGCGAGGGCGGCGCGGACAGTGGGTTCGATCAGCAGGTCGGGGAGGGGCTGGATCATTCGGCCGCGAAACTGAGGGGGTCATCCGACTTCATGTCGGCGAAGGTGACGAAGGTCCGCTTCGGCGGCAGGGGCTCGGGGAAGTCCGAGCGATAGTGGCCGCCGCGGCTCTCCTTGCGGTCCAGGGCGCACTGGGCTGTCAGGCGGGCGGCCACCAGGGGGCCGGCGCGGCCGTGGGCGGCCTCAAAGCGGTCGATCTCGGACAGCAGCCTGGTGAGGCCGCCGGCGTCGCGGACCACGCCGGCGTCGCGGCTCATGCCGATGCGCAGGGCGGCCAGGGCCTGCGCCGGCAGGTCCGGGGTCAGGATGCGGCGCAGGGGACCGGAGGGCGCCTCGCGTTGCTCGCGGGCCGCCTTGCCGGCGCGGGTCCCGAAGACAGCGGCCTCCAGCAGGGAGTTGGACGCCAGGCGATTGGCGCCGTGCACGCCGGTGGACGCGCACTCACCGGCGGCGAACAGGCCCTCAAGCGAGGTCGCGCCGTTGGCGTCGGTGACGATGCCGCCCATGTGGTAGTGGCAGGCGGGCGCCACCGGGATCGGCTGCACGCGCGGATCGACCCCGCCCGACAGGCAGGCGGCGAAGACGGCGGGAAACTCCTCGGGGAAGTGATCGCCGACGGCGGCTCGCGCGTCCAGGAAGGCGCCGCGGCCGGCGGCCAGCTCGGCATGGATGGCGCGGGCCACCACGTCGCGGGGCGCGAGCTCGGCGTCGGGGTGATAGGCGGCCATGAAGAACTCACCCGCCGCATTGATCAGCCGGGCCCCCTCGCCGCGGAGGGCCTCGGTCGCGAGGGGCGCGGGGTCGCGGCCGATATCGATGGCCGTGGGGTGGAACTGCACGAACTCGGGGTCGGCGATGGTGGCGCCGGCGAGCGCCGCCAGGGCCAGGCCCTCGCCCTGCAGTTCGGCCGGGGTGGTGGTGACGCCGTAGAGGCCGCCGATGCCGCCGGTGGCGAACAGGGTAGCGGGCGCGGTGATCTCGATCAGGCGTCCGGCCTCTTCGGCGACGACGCCTCGCACCCGGCCGTTCAGGTCGTGCAATACGCCGCGCAAGCGCATGCCGGCCCGGACCTCGATGTGGCGTGACGAAAGAGCCGTCTGGACGACCGCCTCCATGATCGCGCGGCCGGCCTGGTCGCCCTTCACCCGGGCCACGCGGCTGCGGGAATGGGCGGCCTCCAGGCTGGTGGCGAAGTCGCCGGCGGCGTCGCGGTCGAAGGGAGCCCCCAGGGCCGCCAG
The DNA here is from genome assembly GCF_031425575.1 of Phenylobacterium sp. Lineage (GTDB taxonomy): Bacteria > Pseudomonadota > Alphaproteobacteria > Caulobacterales > Caulobacteraceae > Phenylobacterium. Next base: position 11,015 of record NZ_JANPJP010000196.1, on the reverse strand, counting down.
GTGGCGCACCGCGGCCGGGCCCTCCTTGGCCAGCAGGTGGGCCATGGCGAAGTCCACCAGGCCTGCGCCCGCCGCGATGGTGTCGGCGGCGTGCAGGGCCGGCGCGTCGTCGGCCGAAAGCGCGGCGGCCATGCCGCCCTGCGCCCAGGCCGACGAGCAGCCCTGGTTCAGGGGCGCGCCGGTGAGCAGCAGGACGCTGCGCGGCGCGGCGGCCAGGGCCGCGCTCAGGCCAGCCAGGCCCGCGCCGACGATCAGGACGCCGTCATGGTGGATGCGGTCAGCCACCTCAGATCAGCTCCACGTCCACATGGTGGCGGGCCTTCACCAGGTCGTAGCGGGCCGGGACCAGGGGCGGCGGCAGGTCGATCATCCGCTGCACGGCGACGCGGGCGCGGTCGGCGATGGCCGGATCGACAGTCACCTCGTAGCGGTTGTGGACCAGGCTCTCGTAGATGTTCTCGAGCGTGATCCGCTTCATGTGCGGGCACAGGTTGCAGGGGCGCACGAACTCGGTGTCGATGGCGTCGACGGCGACGTTGTCGGCCATGGAGCATTCGGTGATCAGCACCACCTGCTTGGGCTTCCTGGTCAGGACATAGTCGTTCATGGCCGCGGTCGAGCCGGCGAAGTCCGACACCTCCAGCACCTCGGCCGGGCATTCCGGGTGGGCCAGGATCTGGGCGTTCGGATAGGCGGCCTTCAGCTCCAGGATGTCGGCGGCGGTGAAGCGCTCGTGCACCTCGCAGCGGCCCTGCCAGGCGATGATCTTGATGTCGGTCTGACGGGCCACGTTGCGGGCCAGGAACTCGTCGGGGATCAGGATCACCCGGTCGACGCCCCATTCGCGCGCCACATGCTCCACCACCTGGACGGCGTTGGCGCTGGTGCAGCAGACGTCGGTCTCGGCCTTCACGTCGGCGGTGGTGTTGACATAGGTGACCACCGGCAGGCCGGGATAGCGCTGCTTGATCAGGCGCACGTCGGCGCCGGTGATCGAGGAGGCCAGGCTGAGCCGGCGCGCAGGTCCGGGATCAGCACGGTCTTCTCGGGCGACAGGATCTTCGAGGTCTCGGCCATGAAGTGCACGCCGGCCTGGACGATGATCTTGGCGTCCGACTTGGCGGCTTCCTTGGCCAGGCCCAGGCTGTCGCCGACATAGTCGCCGACCCCGTGGAAGATGTCGGGGGTCATGTAGTTGTGGGCCAGGATGACCGCGTTCTTCTCACGCTTGAGGCGGTTGATCTCGGCGATCAGCGGGGCCTGCAACCGCCATTCCATGGGCGTGATGTGGCCCTTCACCTTTTCCCAAAGGGGCAGGGTGGCCTTGTCGACCTCAGGCGTGAACGCGAATTGGAACCCGTCGGCCACTTGGCCCTCCTTATGCTCAGAATGAGCATTTCTTCCGCCTCAAAAAACGCCGGAGAACACTCTCGGCTCCCTCGGCGCGATGGATATGCTCAATCAGAGCAAAACCCAGTAGCAGACATATAGACCCGCGTTCGCCCTCCGACAAGGCGTAAGTTTCAACCGGGCGTCGCGTCTCTCTCGGACATGACGTCCAGGATCGCCTAGGGATAAGCGCGGGTCTCCCTGGCTGCGCCCTTTGGCCGTACCTTCGCCGCCTTCGTGGCTATACTGGACGCCCCCGGAAAACACCGAAAGACCCGACGCTGAGTCTCCGCCTTCCTCCCCGTCACCGCGCCGGCCTGGCCCTGGCCGCCGTCGCGATCCTGCTGGCGGGGTGCGTGACCTACTACGTGCCGCGCGGCGCGGGGCGGCTGCAGGGCGTGGCGACCGTCAGCGAGACCCTTTCCGACAAGGGCCTGGCGCGGCTGACCGCCGACATGGACCCGGCCATGCTGGCCCTGGCCCGCCGGCACGATCCCCGCCATGGCGCCGATCTCTGGGGCCGGCCGGAGGGCTGGGCCAGCCTGGATATCCGTACCCCGCCCGACCTCGGCTTCGGCACGGCGGTAGACGCTCTGGCCGAGGACATCAACGCGCTGCGGCCCTTCTCCCACCTGCCGATCCGGCCCATGAAGCCCTTCAAGCTGGACGTGGCCACCCAGGACGGCGACCGCGCCCTGCGGTGCCTGGCCCAGGCCGTCTATTACGAATCCGCCCGCGAGCCGCAGCTGGGCCAGGAAGCCGTGGCCCAGGTGGTGCTGAACCGGCTGCGCCATCCGGCCTATCCGAAGTCGGTGTGCGGCGTTGTCTATCAAGGCTCGGCGCGCGCCACCGGCTGCCAGTTCACCTTCACCTGCGACGGGGCGCTGCAATACGCCCCGGAAGCGGGCCGCTGGCGGCAGGCCCAGGACGTGGCCCGCCGCGCTCTCAACGGCTTCGTCGCCAAGGGCGTGGGTTCGGCGACCCACTACCATGCCCAGTATGTCGCCCCCTACTGGGCGCCCACCCTGGTGAAGATGAAGCAGATCGGGGCGCACATCTTCTACCGCTGGACCGGTCCCTGGGGCGAGCCGCCGGCCTTTACCGGCCGCTATGCCGGGGGCGAGTCCAACCTGTCGGCGGCCATCCTCGGCAGTCTCGACCAGCGCACCCAGGGGCTGCTGGATCCCGAGGGGCAGGGCGTCCCGGCCGGCCGCAAGATCACGCTCTCGGTGGGGGGCGAGGTGCGCACCTACAACGTCGTCGATCCCCTGGCGGCCGGCGGCGAACGCACCCGCGTCCTGGGGACCATCTTCGCCCCGCGCCGCAAGCCGACCCCAGAGGAAATCAAGAAGATCAACGAGTCCCTGGCCGCCATGGAGGCTCCCGTGGCCACCCCCGCCGCGCCGGTGGCGGTCCCGGCGCCGGACTAGCTTCCGAAGGCGTCGGGGTAGGCCACGAGCACGGGTTGCGCCAAGGCGCCGTCCTCGATCTCCAGGGCCATGAAGGCCGGGCTGCCGGAGTAGGGGGCCTTCAGCTTGGCGGCCGCCTCCGAGGTGAAACCGAATTTCGGATAGTAGGCCGGGTGGCCCAGGACGACCACAGCGTGGGTCCCGAATTCGCGCGCGGTGTCCAGGGAGGCCTTCACCAGCCGCGAGCCGACCCCGGACCTCTGCAGGTCGGGGCGCACGGCCATGGGGGCGAGCGCCGCATAGAGGTGGACGCTGTCGGCCCACAGCCGGCTGTAGAAGATGTGGCCCACCACGACGCCGTCCTCGTCGGCCACCAGTTCGAAGACCTTGTCGCCATCGGCGCGCAGGCGCTCCACCAGGTCGGCCTCGTCGGGCTTTCCGAAGGCGGCGATGTTGATCTCGCGGATGGCGGCGTGGTCGGCGGGCTTGGCGTGTCGGATCATGGGAGCAGCTTACGCCCCTGCTACTTCAAGGGAAGGCAAAGCTCCGTCAGCAGGTCGGCGGGCGCGGTCTTGCGCGGGTCGTTCAGATTGACCTCGACGCAGGGGGCGTGAGCCGGCTCCTCGCCGCTGGCCGGCAGCCAGGCGAACAGTTCTTCGTAGCCCTGGCCGATCCGGGCGTAGGGGCCCCTGTACAGCAGCACCGCATAGCGCCCGGCGGCGACGTCGTGGATCGTCACCGTGTCGTCGGTCTCGACCTCCGGGCCCACCGTGACGCCGGCCAGGGCCCGCTGCAGACGCAGGCGGCTCACCGTCTCGATGACAGTCTCGCCGATCATCGTTTTATAGATGCGGTGGAAATGGAACGGCGACAGGCAGGCCACCTGCGCCAAGGCCGTCAGGTCCAGCGGCTCATCCAGATGGGCCCAGATATGCTCGGCCACCCGGTTCAGGCGGTGGGCGTAGCTCTCGCGGGTGACGGGCCGGTTCATGAGAAGAGGTTAGCGCAGGGCCGATTGATCGCGCTTGCGGAGTTGGGTGCTTGTTGACCTGCCTCAAGGCGCGGGTCCTCCTGCAGTTCCAGTCTTCTCGCGAGGGAGACATCATCATGCTGTCACGTCGCGCCCTAATCCTCGCCGCCGGGACCCTGCCGCTCGCGGCCTGCACGGGGTCGGACGCCTATGCGCGGACGGTCACCGAGACCTGGCGGTTGCTCCCGGGCGGCGCCGGATTTCCGGCCGGGGCTCTTGTCCATGCCGCGACCCTGGCGGCCAACAGTCACAACACCCAGCCTTGGCGCTTCTCGGTGTCCGAGCGGCGGATCCATATCGCCCCCGACCTTTCCCAACGTACGCCGGTGGTCGATCCCGACGACCATCACCTGTTCGCCAGCCTGGGATGCGCCGCCGAGACCATGTTGCAGGCCGCCCCTGGCTATGGATGGCGGGGCGCGGTTCAGGCCTTCGATCCCCGACAGGGCCTGACCCTGGACTTCATCCCGGCGCCCTCCAGCCCGGGAGAGCTGTCCCGGGCGATCCTCCGCCGCGCCTCGACCCGGAGCGAATATGACGGCCGCGCCGTGGCTCAAGATCAGCTACGCGCCCTGGCCGCCGCCGGGGGGCCGCGGGTCGACCTGGCGCTGATCACGGACGCCGGGCGCCTCGGACAGGCCACCGACTTCATCGTACGGGGGAACGCCGCCCAGGTGCGGGACCCGGCGTTTCGCCGGGAGCTCAAGGCCTGGATCCGCTTCGACGCCGCCGAGGCCCTGGCGCGTCGCGACGGCCTGTTCGCCGCGGCCTCCGGCAATCCCACCTCGCCGCGCATGCTCGGAGAGCGGCTGTTTGATCTCGCCTTCACCGAGAAGGGTGAGACTGACAAGATCGTGCGCCAGATGCGCAGCTCAGCCGGCCTGGCGGTCTTCAGTAGCCGCGAAGGCGGCCCCGCCGGCTGGGTCGAGGCCGGCCGCGCCTATACCCGCTTCGCCCTGCAGGCCACCGCCGCCGGGATGAAACTGGCCTTCCTCAACCAGCCCGTGGAGGACGTCCCCTCGCGCGCCGAATTCTCCCGCTGGCTGGGCTCGGATCTGCGTCCCGACCTTGTGGTGCGGTTCGGCTATGGCCCCGACATGCCCAGGTCCCTGCGGCGGCCCATAGCGCAGGTGCTTGTCTCGTGACCGACCAGCAGGCCCGCGCGCCGCGCGGATGGCTCGGGGCGGGAACCGCCTATGTCGCCATCGTTTTCCTGATCGCCTTCGTCCTTGGAGCCGTGCGGGTCATGTTGGTGGCGCCCCGGCTTGGCTCGACCGTGGCCGTGCTTCTGGAGACACCCTTGATCCTGACGGTGAGCTGGCTGGCCTCGGCATGGTGTGTTCGGACCTTCAGGGTCCCGCCGGCGTCGATCCCCCGGCTGGCGATGGGCGGGACCGCCTTTGTCCTGCTGATGTTGCTGGAATTGGGCGTTTCGATCCTGCTCTTCAGCCGCCCTTTGAGCGGTTATCTGGCCGATTTCCGGTCACTTGCCGGCGAGATGGGCTTGGCGGCTCAAGTGACCTTCGCTTTCATCCCTCTCCTGCAGATCAGGCTGTCGGGGGCGGGGCGGTGACTCTCCGCCTCAGTCCCCCGCCACCCACGAGACGTCGGCCCCCAGCGCATTGAGGTTCTCGACGAACTTGGGGTGGGCGCGCTGGATGGGGGTGGCGTTGAGAATTGTGCTTTCGCCCTCGATGCTGGCGGCCAGCATGAACAGGGCGATGGCGACGCGGATGATGTAGGGGCTCTCCACCTGCGCGGGCACCAGGGGCTTGCCGCCGAAGGTGATCAGGCGGTGCGGATCACACAGCAGGGAGTGGGCGCCGAACTTGCCCAGTTCCGAGGACCAGCCGAGCGCGCCCTCATAGACCTTATTCCAGAACATGCACTGACCCTCGGAGCGCACGCCGAGCGCCACGAAGATCGGCAGCAGGTCAGCCGGCACGTAGGGCCAGGGCGCGGCCTCCACCTTCTGCAGGATATTGGCGGTGAAGGGCTGGCGCACCCGCATGCCGCCGCCGTCCACCTTCGCGCGGCTCCAGCCGTCCTTGTGGGTGATCTCGACGCCGAACTTGGCGAAGGTGCGGTCCAGCAGGGGGAACTGGTCCACCGAGCCGTTCTTCACCGCGATGTCGCCGCCGGTCATGGCGCCCATGGCCAGGAAGGTGGCCACCTCGTGGAAGTCGTCGGCGAAGGTGAATTCCGCGCCCGACAGGCTCGCGACCCCCTCCACGACGATCCGCGAACCGCCGACCCCCTCGAGCCGGGCTCCCATCTGCTCCAGGAACCCGCAGAACTCCTGAACGTGCGGCTCGCAGGCGGCGTTGGTCAGCTGGGACCGTCCCTTGGAGGTCGCGGCGCAGAGGATGAAGTTCTCGGTGGTGGTGACCGAGGCGTAGTCCAGCCAGTGGTCGGTGGTGGCGAACCCCTTGGGCGTCTTGATGTAGATGGCCTCGGGCTTGCGCTCAATCTGGGCGCCGAAGCTCTCAAAGACCTCGATGTGCGGGTCGATCTCCCGGACCCCCAGCGTACAGCCGGTGACGTCCTCCTCGATGCTGGCCCCGCCGAACCTGTAGAGCAGGGCGGGGATCAGCATCAGGGTCGAGCGCATCCCCAGCGGCAGGTGCGCTTCCTTGGGATCTAGCCCCTCGCCATGCCGCAGCCGGAGCGTGCCGGTGGCATAGTCCATCTCCACGGAGGAGCCCAGTTTCTCGAAGAAATCCAGGATCTTGCGGACGTCTGTTATGTCCGGGACGCGGTGCAGGACGATCGGCTGATCGGTCAGCAGGGTGGCGCACAGAATCGGCAGCACGGCGTTCTTGTTGGCCGAGGGCGTGATGGTTCCGCGCAGGGCGCGTCCGCCTCTCACGATCAGGTTCGTCATGGCCGGCGGCCTCGTCTCTTCGGGGCGGAAATGGAATTCGTCGAGTAGATCAGGGCGGCGGCCCCGTCACCAGGTTCCGATCTTCTCCGCCTCGTGGTGGCTGATCGGGTTGTGGGCCTTGGCGTGGTCTTCCTCGGCCAGCAGCCGGACGGCTTCGAGGGCCGCCATGCAGCCCATGCCCGCCGCGGTGACGGCTTGGCGGTAGACGTCGTCGGTGACGTCGCCCGCCGCATAGACACCGGTGACCGCGGTGGAGGTCGTGCCGGCCTTCACCCTCAGATAGCCCGCGGCGTCCATTTCCAGCTGGCCCTTGAAAAGCTCGGAGGCGGGCGCGTGGCCGATGGCGATGAACACGCCGTCGCAGGCGACGTCCTGGGTCTCGCCGGTCTTGACGTTCTTCAGGCGCACGCCGGTGACCCCCATGGGATCGCTGTCGCCCTGCACCTCGTCGATCGATGAGTCCCAGATCACCTCGATTTTCGGGTTTGCGAACAGGCGTTCCTGCAGGATTTTCTCGGCGCGGAGCTCGTCCTTGCGGTGGACCAGGGTGACCTTGGCGGCGAAGTTGGTGAGGAACAGGGCCTCCTCCACCGCGGTGTTGCCGCCGCCCACCACCACCACGTCCTTGCCGCGATAGAAGAAGCCGTCGCAGGTGGCGCAGGCCGAGACGCCGAAGCCCTGGAAGTGCTGCTCGCTGGGCAGGCCCAGCCACTTGGCCTGGGCGCCGGTGGCGATGATGAGGGTCTCGGCCAGCCAGACCTGGCCACTGTCGGTCTCCAGGCGGAACGGGCGCTGCGACAGGTCGGCCTTCAGCACGATGTCGGTGATGATCTCCGTGCCCACGTGGGCCGCCTGGGCCTGCATCTGCTCCATCAGCCAGGGGCCCTGGATAACCTCGGCGAAACCCGGATAGTTCTCGACATCGGTGGTGATGGTGAGCTGGCCGCCGGGCTGGATCCCCTGGATCAGCACCGGGTTCAGCAGCGCGCGCGCGGCATAGACAGCGGCGGTGTAGCCGGCGGGGCCGGAGCCCACGATCAGGCAGCGGACAGTTCTGGGCGCGGGGCGAGGATCGGACATGGGGCCAATGTAGTGTTGATTCCAGGCGGGCGCGACGGGTCCGGGAAAGTGGTGTATGTAGATCGCATGTATGAGCTGCTGAAGCGCATCACGATCGAGGAAGGCAAGATGCACGGCAAGCCGTGCATTCGCGGCATGCGTATCCGTGTGCAGGATGTGCTGGAGATGCTGGCCGGTGGCGCGACCAACGCCGAAATCCTGGACGATTTTCCGTGGCTGGAGGCGGATGATATCCGGGCCGCGTTAGCCTATGCGGCGGCCAGCATGGCGGGGACCAGCGTTATCGCCGCGTGAAATTCCTTATCGACGCCCAGCTTCCGCGCCAGCTTGCGACGTGGCTCTCGGCGGCCGGTTATGAGTGCGATCACACGGGTGGTCGCGTGCCCGGTTCCGCGAATGATCAGGCGATCCGGGACCTTGCGTTGTCCCGACAAGCCATCTTGATCACCAAGGACCGCGATTTCATGGAATGGGCCAATGTGCGGCGTCCGACGCCGCAAATCATCTGGGTCCGCATCGGCAACGCCACAAACACGGTGTTAACCCGGCGGTTGGAAGCTGCGTGGGATCGCGTCGCCGCCGAGTTGGCCGCTGGCGTCGCCGTGGTGGAAGTCTCCAGTTCATGAACGACAAGTCCCCCGAAATCGCAATCGCCGGGCGCAGGATCGGCGCCGATCATCCGCCCTATGTGATCTGTGAGCTCTCGGGCAACCACAACGGGAGCCTGGAGCGTTGCCTGAGCATGGTCGACGCCGCTGCCGAAACGGGCTGCGACGCCATCAAGATCCAGACCTATACCGCCGACACCATCACCATGGACGTGGACCGGCCGGAGTTCCGCATCCACGGCGGGCTGTGGGACGGGCGTAGCCTTTATGAGCTGTACGAGGAGGCGCACACGCCCTTCGAATGGCATGCGGCGATCTTCGAGCGGGCGCGAGCGCGCGGTGTGACGATCTTCTCCAGCCCCTTTGACGAGACGGCGGTGGATCTGCTGGCGGGCCTGGATGCGCCGGCCTACAAGATCGCCAGCTTCGAGGCTGTGGACCTGCCGCTGATACGCTATGCGGCGGCGCAGGGAAAGCCGCTGATCATCTCCACGGGAATGGCGAACCTGGCCGAGATCGAGGCCGCGCGGGACGCGGCGCTGGCGGCGGGCGCATCGGGCGTGGTGATGCTGCATTGCGTCTCCAGCTATCCGGCCACCTTTGCCGACGCCAATGTGCGCACGGTGGCCGACATGGCGGGGCGGTTCGGATGCCCCATCGGACTGTCCGACCACACACCCGGAACCGCCGCCTCGGTGGCCGCCGTGGCCATGGGCGCCTGCGTGATCGAGAAACACTTTACCCTGGCCCGGTCGGATGGCGGACCCGACGCCGCCTTCAGCCTGGAGCCCGACGAATTCAAGGCGTTGGTGGACGACACCCGGGCGGCCTGGGCGGCGCTGGGCCGGGCCCACTACGATGTGCTGGGCTCGGAGCGGGGGTCGCTGCTGTTCCGCCGCTCGCTTTACGTCACTGCGGATGTGAAGGCCGGCGAGGCCCTGACCCGCGCCAACGTCCGCTCGATCCGGCCTGGCAACGGCCTGGCGCCGGCGCACTTCGACGCGGTGCTGGGGCGCACGGCGGGACGCGACATCGCTCGGGGCGAGCCGCTGGCCTGGGACATGCTGGGCTGACCCCTGAGGCACGAGGCCGGACTCAGTTGCGCGTTCGCGCGGCCAGCGTGCGCTGCATGAGGCCGATCCCCATGTCGTACATCCCCTTGGTGAAGGCGACGCCGTCTTCGTCGGTCATGCCCTTGGGTTGGAACTCGCCTCGCCAGGTGAAGCGGCTTGAGCGCGTATCTATCGGCTCGACAGACATCGTGGCGCGGTAGGCGGAAAAGGGAAGCGGCGAGGACACGATCGAGTAGCTGTAGAAATATGGCCCCTCGGCTTCGAGCCGATCAACGATTTTCCGGCCGTCATCCAGGGTCAGGGTTCTGAGGGCGCCAATGCCTTCGCCATCCTGCACACAGGCCTCAGGCGGCCGCCCGGACCATTTTCCCATCGCGCCAAAATCGCCGATCAACTCCCAAAGATCATCCGTCGGCAAATCGAAGTCGTGGGTGACGGTTACAACGGGCATATGAGAACCTCCTGTCTTTAGTCAGCGTTGGGTGTGGCGGGTGCGTGTTTCGCCGACCGTGATCAGCTCATGGTCCGAAGCGCCGTGGCGCGCTCTGGGTCCAGTGACGATCGCGTGGCGGTGGGCTCAAGGGACGCCTGATTCGCCCCGCATTGCCTCGATAAGGTCGCGCGTGCCTGTCCAGCCGAGGTTCATCACCGCGTCGATGAAGGCCATGTACGGTGCGAAGGGTCCATGGCCCTGTGGGTAGGCGATCTCGACGAAGCCCTGAAAGCGGACCGGGAACCCCGCCGCCGCGAACACCCCGTCGTCAGCCATGTAATCCTGCGATCCCGTGGGCGAGAGATAGTCGGTGGCGCCGACCGCCCGGCAGATCGCCAGCAGGTGGTCAGAGCGCTCGCCCGGCGCGTCCAGTGTCGAAGCCCGGACCAGTTCGGGAGTCATCTCCAGCTTCCGGGCGGCGGCGGCAATCAGGGCGATGTTGAGGTCGGCGAGCGTGCGGGTCGGCGCGCGCAGATGGTCATCGAGAAACGCCATGCCATCGGCAAAAAACGGGCGCTTTGCATAGGTGTGCCGGATCGAGCCCAGGTGTCTCTCGCGCCAGGGCTCGGTGTCGGCGATCTCGATCTGATCGATGGGCGTGTCGCGGTCGGCCTTCTGGACCGGCACGCTCAGCATCACCTCGCCGCCCGCGCCCCAGATGCGGTTGCGCTGCTGCCAGGACCGTCGAGCGAACTGTACGTCGTCCAGAAAGACGAACACGTCAGCGGCGGCGATCAGGTGGAGGTAGCCGAGGTAGGGCAGATAGGTCGGCTGCATGATCGCCGCCGTGCGCGTCATGCCACGGCGGCCTTGGCCTCGACCCCGAGAGCAGCGGCCAGCCCGGCGTTCACCTGGGCGAACTTCTCAGCCTTGGCATAGGGCTCCCAGGCGCCGGGGACGAAGCCTGATCCTATCTGGTCCGTCAGGGCGGCGCGGAGTTCGATAAGGCCCTGCATGGCGGCCACCGAGTGATAGATCCACCGTGGCTTGATGGCGGTGAACAACAGGTCGCCCAGCGCCAGATCCCCCTCGAAGCCGGCCATCATCCG
>NZ_JANPJP010000195.1:0-1670 GCF_031425575.1 Phenylobacterium sp. | reverse complement strand
GTTTCAAAGGATTGACACCGGCCGCTCCAGGCTCCGCGCCGCCGTTCAGGGCGACGGGCCGCTGGTGGTGTTGGTCCACGGGTTGCCGGAGAGCTGGTATTCGTGGCGCCACCCGATCGGGCCGGTGGCGGCCGCCGGCTACCGGGTGGCGGCCATCGACGTGCGCGGCTATGGCGGCTCGGACAAGCCCTATCCCATCGATGCCTATTCCATGGAGGCGCTGACCGGTGACGTCGTCGGCGTGGTGGAGGCGTTGGCGCCGGGTGAAAAGGCGATCCTGATGGGGCACGACTGGGGCGCGCCCATCGTCTGGAACACAGCCTTCACCCGGCCCGACCGGATTTCGGCGGTGGCGGGGCTGTCGGTGCCGTTCACGGGCGTGCCGACGCGACCGTTCACCGACATCTTCCGCGAGGCGTTCACATCCAAGGGCATCTTCTTCTACCAGGACTGGTTCCAGAAGGTCGGTCCGCCCGAGGCGGAGGCCGAGGGGGATGTCCGCGACTTCCTGCGCAAGTTCTACTTCGGCATCGCCGGCGAGGCGCCCAAGGGGGCCTGGCCGATGAAGGGCGTCGACGCGACCCTGCTGGAAGGGATGATGGACCCGGGCGTGATGCCGGACTGGTTGTCGCCGGCAGACCTGGACTACTACGTCGACGAGTTCGAGCGGTCGGGGTTCCGGGGGCCGATCAACCGCTATCGTAACCATGAGCGCGACTTTGCGTGGTTGCAGGGTTTCAAGGATCGCAAGCTGGAGCAGCCGTCGCTGCTGATCGGCGGCGAAAAGGATCCGGCGTTCACCGGCTTCGGTCGCATCGCCGACCCCGGCGCCCTGATGCGCGAGCACGCCACCGACCTGCGCGGGGTCCATATCCTGCCGGGTTGCGGACACTGGACCCAGCAGGAGCGGCCGGCGGAGACCACGGACTTGCTGCTCGACTGGTTGAAGGGGCTCTGAGCATGGCGGATCTGGAACTGCGTCAGGACGGGGAGGTCGTGTGGGCGACGATGAACCGACCGGCCCGCCTGAATTCGCTCAGCCGCAATCTGGTGACGGAACTCCGGGAGTTCTTCGTTGGCCTTTACTGGCGGCGTGATGTCCGGGTGGTGGTGCTGCAAGGCGCCGGCGACAACTTCTGCGCCGGTCTGGATTTGAAGGAGCGGGGCGATCCGCAGGGCTCGCGCTCCATCGGCGCGGGGCTGACCCGTCAGCGCGAGATCAGCGAGATCGTGATTGCCATGCGTCGTTGTCCGCAGCCGATCATCGCCTGTGTGGACGGCGCGGCGGCGGGCGGCGGGTTCGCCCTGGCGTTGGCGTCGGACGTACGGATCGCCACGCCGACGATGCGCATGAACGCCGCCTTTATCCGCATCGGGCTGTCTGCCTGTGACATCGGCGTCAGCTACTTCCTGCCGCGGATGGTGGGGTCGTCCGTGGCGGCGGAGTACATGTTGACCGGCCGGTTCATCGACGCCGAGCGGGCCTATCAACTGGGTCTGGTCAGCCGCATCGTGGCGAAGGAACTGCTTGCGGCCGAGGCTCAGGGTTTCGCCCTCGACATGCTGCACGCGACGCCGCTGGGTTTACGTCTGACCAAGGAGGCGCTCAACCACGCCATCGACGCCCAGGGATTGGAAGCCGTGATCGCCATGGAGGACCGCAACCAGAT
>NZ_JANPJP010000194.1:0-2475 GCF_031425575.1 Phenylobacterium sp. | reverse complement strand
GCCGCCGGCCCGTGTTTGGGCCATCCTGTCCGCGCGCCTGCGAAAACGCGAGGCTGTCGTCGCGGCAGTCGAGGGTGGAAAATCTAGGCCGCCAGCACCTCGCCATCGGCGTCTCGGCCGATCCAGCGGGCCAGGCAGTCGTTGAGGGCCGCGATGCTGACGGGCTTGCCGACGCTGTCGACCATGCCGGCCTCGCGCATCCTGGCGACCTGCTCGGGCATGACGTCGGCGCTCATGGCGATGATCGGGGTCATGCCGACTTGCCCCCCCAGGGCGCGGATGGCGCGGGTGGCGGCCAGGCCGTCAACGACGGGCATGTGGACGTCCATAAGGATGGCGTCGTAGCGGCAGGTCTGGGCGGCCTCGATCGCCTCGCGGCCATCGCAGGCGATGTCGGAGGTGCAGCCCAGCAGGCTGAGGATCGTGACCCCCAGCTCGCGGTTCATGGGGTGGTCGTCCACCAGCAGGATGTGGGCCGACAGACCCTGTTCCTGACCCTGGTCATCGGCGCGCTCGGCGATGGCCTCGGCGCGGGCCATGAGGATTTCCAGCCAGAAGGTTGAGCCCTGGCCGGGGGTCGACTCCATGCCCACCTTGCCGCCCATTAGGTCCACCAGGCCCTTGCAGATGGCCAAGCCCAAGCCGGTGCCGCCGTGGGTGCGGCTGACCGATGAGTCCACCTGGCTGAAGCGCTGGAACAGGCGCTCGGCCGCGTCGGGCGCGATGCCGGGACCCGTGTCAGTGACGGCGATGCGGATCAGGTCCTGCTCACCCTGGGACACCACCGACAGGGCCAGGGTGACGCCGCCGACGTCGGTGAACTTGACCGCGTTGTTGAGCAGGTTGAGCAGCACCTGGCCGAGGCGGTGGTCGTCGCAGACGTGGGCCGCGCCGGCCGCGCCCTGGAAGGTCATGGCCAGGATCAGACCCTTGCGCTGGGCGCTCTCCCCCACGATCGCCAGGGCCGATTGGCAGGCCTGGGCCAAGTCCACGGGCTTGGGATCCAGGTCGATGCGGCCGGCCTCAACCTTGGAGAAGTCGAGGATGTCGTTGACCACGGTGAGCAGGGCGGCGCCGGAGCGCTCGATCAGACCGATCTGGTGGCGGCTGTCGGCCGGCAGGTCGTTGCGCCGCACGAGCACCTGAGCGAAGCCGATGATGGAGTTCAACGGTGTGCGGATCTCGTGGCTCATGGCCGCCAGAAACTCGGTCTTGGCCACGGACGCCGCCTGGGCGCGGTCGCGGGCGCGCATGTAGCTGGCCGAGCGGCGCGCCAGGATCTGGCGCAGGCGCTGCTGGTGGGTGGCCATGAGGGCGGCGATGAGGCCGGTGGCGAAGACCATCGCCAGGCAAACCTGGGACATGGTGATCCGGATACTGAGGCTCTCGTGGTCCGCCCGCAGGCCCGGCGGGGCGTGATGAAGGCCGAGCGGCAGCATGACCATGCAGGCGAGCGCCATGGCCACGGTGACAGCGCGGGGGCCCATCCGCAGACCCACCACGGTGATGGCCGGGAAGGCGGCGAACAGGGCCACGAGGCTGAACGGAGTGAAGACCGCCGCCGCCAGACCCACCATCAGCAGATAGGCGCAGAGCTGCTCCCAAGGCGGGGCCCGCATCAGGCTGGCGCGGCTGCGGGCCAGCAACAGGATGGCCGGCAGCACCAGGCTCATGCCGAGGAACTTGGCCGGCAGGCGACTGGCCAGCATGCCGACCGGGAACTCGCCGTGCAGCATCCAGGCGCCGACGCCCAACAGGAGCGACCCGGCCAGCAGCACCGGCAGCAGCGCCAGGAAGATGAGGCCGGCGAACCGGCCGGGGGTGGTGAGGCGCACCACGCCAAGTCTGCGCGCCAGCCAGGCGACGCAGACGGCCTCAACCGTGTTCAGCGCCGAGAAGCCGATGGCGTCCACCACGGAAAGCCGGAACAGCAGGATGACGGCGACCTGGAGGCCGAACCCAGCGGCCAGGGTCGGCAGCCGCCAGCGGGAGGGCAGCAGCAACAGGCCGCCGATGACGAAGGCGTTGGCCGTCCAGATGTTGTCGATGCCGCCGGCCTCTTGGCGCAGGGCGTTGGTCAGCCAGAGGTTGGCGACGTAGCAGAGGCAGAGAACCAGCGCCAAGGCGGCGTGCCGGTTGCGACTGATGGTCTTGATCATGTCGATGCCTGGCGCCGCCAATTCCTGAGCCCAACCCTAAGATCGGGGTCGCCAAGGAACCGTTAAGGACACCAGAGCTTCCAAAACCCGAGCCTCGGGCCCACCGTCGCTGGGAGAGGCGGCGGCTTGACCTCGTCTCTCCCGCGCCGCACAAACCGGGCGAAATTCTGACCCCCTTTCTGGAGAGACTTCCATGGCGGACATCCGCTTCGACGGCAAAGTGGCGATCGTCACCGGCGCGGGCGGCGGCCTGGGCAAGCAGCATGCGCTGGAGCTGGCGCGCCGCGGGGCCAAGGTTGTCGTCAACGACCTGGGC
>NZ_JANPJP010000193.1:0-3514 GCF_031425575.1 Phenylobacterium sp. | reverse complement strand
CCCTCTTGCAGCTGGGAGACCAGCTCGGTGCGCTGTTCGGCGCGGGCTTCTTCCAGGATGGCGCGACGCGAGACGACGATGTTGCCGCGCGGACGGTCCATTTTCAGGATCGCGAAGGGCTGTTCCTTGCCCATCAGAGGGCCGACGTCGCGCACGGGGCGGATGTCGACCTGGCTGCCGGGCAGGAAGGCCGAGGCGCCGCCGAGGTCGACGGTGAAGCCGCCCTTCACACGGCCGACGATGGAGCCCATCACCGGTTCGTTCTTCTCGTAGACGCCTTCCAGACGGGTCCAGGCCTCTTCGCGGCGGGCCTTGTCGCGGCTGATGACCGCTTCGCCCATGGCGTTCTCAACGCGCTCGAGGAAGACCTCGACGGTGGAGCCGACCACGATGGGGGCGGGATCATCGCCTTCCTGGTTGAATTCCTTCAGGGACACGCGGCCCTCGGTCTTCAGACCCACGTCGATGATCGCGAAATCCTTCTCGATCCCGACCACGATCCCCTTGACCACCACGCCTTCCATGAAGTCGCGGCCGCCCATGGACTCGTCCAGCAGGGCGGAGAAGTCGTCGCGGGAGGGGGACAGGCTCATATCGTCAGCCATAATATTCTTTCGTCTTTCAGATGACGCCGCCGGTGAAACGGAAATGGTCCGACCCGCATGAGCGGTCGGAGTCCCGGCGTCGGGTTAAGGGTTGCAAACCGAAGGCGTCGGGGCGGACCCCAGCGCGGTGAAATTGCCCGCAGCCATCGAGGGAAAGGTGCGTTTGGATTGCCCGTCAGGAGGTTTCCCACCGGGCTCGCGCCGCCTCGACCGTGCGGCGGGCCGCATCGGTGGCCTGCTCTATAGTCATTTCAGTGGTGTCCAGCAAGACGGCGTCGGCGGCGGCCACCATGGGGCTGTCGGCCCGGCCCCCGTCGCGTTCGTCGCGCTTGCGGATGTCCTCCAGGATATCGGCCAGGCTGACGTCCTCGCCCTGCCCCTTCAACTGCTTCCAGCGCCGCTCGGCGCGAACCTCCGGCGTGGCGGTGACATAGAGCTTGGCCGGCGCCTCCGGGCAGATCACCGTCCCCATGTCACGCCCGTCCAGCACCGCCCCCTGCGGCGTGCGGGCGAAGGCCAGCTGCAGCTCGCGCAGGGCCAGGCGCACCGCCGAATGCACCGCCACCCGGCTGGCGCACTCGCCGGCCCCCCGGGTGCGGAACTCCGGATCGTCCAGCATGGCGGCGGTGAGCGTCATGGCCACGGCGCCGGCGTCCTGCTCTGAGTCCAGGTCCTTGCCCGCCCGCCGGGTCAGCACGCCGACCGCCCGGTACAGCAGCCCGGAATCCAGCACCGGCACGCCATAGTGCGCCCCCAGCCAATTGGCGATCGTCCCCTTCCCCGAGGCCGCGGGCCCGTCGACGGTGATGATGAATGGGGGTTTCAATCCAACTCCCCGCCCAGGCCGCGCATCATCTCCACAAAGCCTGGGAAGCTGGTGGCGATCATGCCGGGCTCATCGACGCTGACCGAGTCGTCCGAGGCCAGGCCCATCACCAGGTGGGACATGGCGATCCGGTGGTCGCCCTTGGTGACCACGCTGGCGCCGCCCGCCGCCGGATGGTTGCCCCGCGCGGCCCCCACCACGATCAGGCCCTCCGGCTCCTCCTCGACCCCGATGCCGCAGGCCGAGAGCCCCGCCGCCATCAGGGCGATGCGGTCGCTCTCCTTGACCCGCATCTCGCCGATGCCGCGCATGTGGGTGGGGCCGTCGGCGAAGGCCGCGGCCACCGCCAGGATGGGATATTCGTCGATCATCGAGGGCGCCCGCTCGGGGGGCACATCGACGCCACGCATCGCGGAATAGCGCGCCGTGACGTCGCCCACCTGCTCCCCGCCCGCGTCGCGCAGGTTCGATATGGTCAGGTCGGCCCCCATCTCCTGCAGGGTGGTGAAGAGGCCGGTGCGCAGGACGTTCAGCAGCACGCCCTCCACCGTCACCTCCGACCCCGGGGTGATCAGGGCCGCCACCAGGGGAAAGGCCGCCGAGGACGGATCCCCGGGCACGATGATCTTCGTCCCCGTCAGCGTCTGGCCGCCGGGCAGGTTGATATGGCGCTCGCCGTCGCGATCCTCGACGTGGATCGTCGCGCCAAAGGCCCGCAGCATCCGCTCGGTGTGGTCGCGCGTCGCCTCGGGCTCGATGACGCCGGCCCCGCCCTGCGCATGCAGCCCGGCCAGCAGCACCGCCGACTTCACCTGGGCCGAGGGCTCGGGCAGGCGGTAGTCGATGCGCTTGAGGGCGCCGCCCTGCAGGGTCAGGGGCAGCCGCCCGCCGCTGCGCCCGGCGAAGGCCGCGCCCATCGCCTTCAGCGGGTTCATCACCCGGTTCATCGGCCGCCCGCGCAGGGAGGCGTCGCCGGTGAAGGTGGCGCTGATCGGGAACCCCGCCGCCGCCCCCATGATCAGCCGCACCCCGGTGCCGGCGTTGCCGCAGTCGATCACGTCGTCGGGCTCGGCGAACCCGCCCTTGCCCTCCACCCGCCAGGCGCCGGGTCCCAGATGGGTCACGGTCGCGCCGAACGCCCGCATGGCCTGGGCCGTGCGCAGCACATCGTCGCCTTCGAGTAGCCCCTCAATCTGCGTCGTCCCCGTCGCCAGCGCCCCGAAGATGAGCGCGCGATGGGAGATCGACTTGTCGCCCGGGGCGCGCACGCGGCCCCGCAGCGGGCCGCCGCGTTTCGCGGTCAGTCCTGCCGACGTCATGGGAATGCCAAGCCTCCTTAAGGCCTTGCTGTTGTCACGAGGGGGTTTGCTTTTGACAGCGGCGCCAGCCCGTGGCAAGGGACCCGGCTTCATTCGAACCCTTAGAGGCTTAGCCCTTGGCCAATCCCGAACTGGGCGCAAAGCAGATCTGTCCGAACTGCCAAGCGAAGTTCTACGACCTTACCCGTCGTCCCGCCCACTGCCCGAAATGCGCCACCGAGTTCGACCCCGACGAGGCTGTCCGCAGCCGCCGGAGCCGTTCGCGCGTCGCCCCCACCGACCATGAGGTCGAGGAGGAGGGCGAAGCCCAGGTGCGCGGCAAGTCGGAGGCCGATGACGACGAGGAAGAAGAAGAGGTCGTCACCCCGGAACTCGACGAAGTGGTCGACGCCCCGATCATCCCCGGCGACGACGATGACGACGACGCCGAACCGGGCGCCACGCCCGAGGACGAGCTCGCCGGCTTCTCCGAGGACGAGGAAGACCTCGAGGAGGACACCGACGACGTGCCCTTCCTGGAAGAGGACGACGAAGACGACTTCGACGACACCGAAATCGAGGGTCTGCCCGGCGAGGGCGACGTCGAGGACCGCTAAATCTGACTGCGACAAGCCGCCTGCAAATTTCCTTGCAGGCGGGCTTGATCGCCGCGAACTGTCAGACTAGGTTCCGCGCCTCTTCGGGGAGGGCTTCCAGTCCGCCCCCGGAGAAACCCGAGACCTCGGGGCTTTAGCTCAGCTGGTAGAGCGCTTGCATGGCATGCA
>NZ_JANPJP010000192.1:0-34013 GCF_031425575.1 Phenylobacterium sp. | reverse complement strand
ACTGGCCCGCTCCAGGGCCACGGCCCCCTGGCGCAGCACGGCGGTCAGCAGGCCCTCCTGATCGGCGGGCAGGCGCGGGCCGCGCAGGCCGATCACCCCCACCTGACCGCCCACCCCCTGCAGGGGCCGCATCGCCCAGCTCCCATCCTCGGCGTCGAGACCGGAGTCCCACACCTGGCGGGCGGCGGCCAGGGTCGCCTCCGACAGGTCCGAGAGCCCCTCGGGCCCGGCCGCCAGCCGCATGGACCCATCCTGGGGCAGCATGACGATGGCCGCCCGGCCGGCCAGGGCGGCGGCCTGGTCGGCCAGAACCCGCGCGGCCTCGGTGGGCGTGGCGGCCGCCGACAGCCGCCGGCTGGCCTCGAACAGGGCTTCCAGGTTCCCGGCCCGCCGTGCGGCCCACCGGGCCTGATCGCGGGCGCGGCCGGCGAGCCATCCGGTGGACAGGGCCACGGCGAAGAAGACCAGGAAGGTGAGCAGGTCGGCGGGGCGCTCGATGGCCAGGGTCAGCCGGGGGCTGAGGAAGAAGAAGTTGTAGCTGAGCGCCGCCGCGCAGGCCGCCAGCAGGGCCGGGCCGAAACCGAGGGCCAGGGCGCTCAGCAGGACGCTGAGCAGGAACAGCATGGCGATGTCGGCGCTGTTGACCCGGCCGGCGGCCAGATGGCCCGCCAGGCCGGCGGCGGCCACCCCGGCCACGGCGGCGGCATGGCGCAGGACGAGGCCGGCCGGCGTGGCGCGCGCGGCGGGGGGATCAATCGGCATGGGGTCGGGCGGCCTGCACGCCCCAACCCTAGACCCGCGCGCAAAGCGTGGCCACGGGCAGGCCCAAGGCGAGCGCGGGCCTGCCCGGCGCCAAGGATTGCGCGCCCGTCGATTCCCCAATAGCAGAGCTTGCATGGCGCGCATCGAACTCCCCAGCATCGGGACCCCCGACACGATCCACGGCGGCCGCTCGGCCCGGGACGGCTATCAGCGGGGCTGGGGCCTGATGCACACCGACCTGGCGCAGAAGGTGGCCGCCGATCCGCTGTACCAGGCCGCCGCCGAGGCCAGCGGCGGCTGGTCGCTGATGGTCGAGGCCAAGCGGATGAACCTCTTCCTGATCCTCACCGACTTCTTCGAGAAGCTGGAGGGCAAGGACGTCATCGAGTTCGGCTCGTACCGGGGCGGAAATGCGCTGTTCATGGCCCATGTGCTGCAGGCCGTCGCCCCCAAGGCCAAAATCTATGCCTGCGACACCTATGCCGGCATGCCGGTGACCGACGCCGCGCGGGACCTGCACGGGGCCGGTGACTTCTCCGAGGCCTCCTTCGAGGCGCTGTCCAAGCGGCGCGACAAGCTGAAGCTTAAGAACCTGGTGGTGGTGAAGGGGCTGTTTGAGGACACCTTCCCGGGCATCGCCAGGAAGAAGCCCAGCTTCGGCCTGGCCCACATCGACTGCGATATCTATTCCGGCGTGAAGTACGCTCAGGACGCCGTCTGGCCGTTCGTGACCAAGGGCGGCTATGTCGTCTATGACGACGCCGACGCGCCGTCCTGCATCGGCGCGACCGAGGCGGTGGAGGAGCTGGTGATGGCGCGCCGCCTGCACTCCGAGCAGGTCTGGCCCCACTGGGTGTTCCGCGCGGGGCTGTAGGTCGGCGAGGTTCCAAGGTCAGCACCTCCTCTCCCGCCTGGGGGAGAGGAGAAGATCGCAGCTAGTTCCAGATCGCCGGCTTCCGCGCCGACCACGGCAGTTCCTTCTCCAGTTGGCCGGCGAGGCGGTAAAGGGTGGCCTCGTCGGCGAAGCGGGCGGTGAACATCATGCCGATGGGGAGACCCGCCTCCGACTGCCAGAGCGGCAGGGACAGCGACGGCTGGCCCGTGAAGTTGGCCGGCGGGGTGGTGGCGTAGGTGGCGCTCTGGCGCTTGTCGAATTCCTTGGGGTCCAGCGCCGGGTCCAGCCAGTCGACGCGGGGCGGCGGGGTGCTCATGGTCGGCTGCAGATAGACATCGAAGGCCTCGTACGCCGCCAGGATCTGGCGATTGAGGATGCGCAGCTGCTGGAAGCCCCAGAAGGCCTGCTGGCCGGTGATGCGCTTGCCCGCCTCATAGCCGCGCCGGGCGAGCGGTCCCAGCTCGTCCTCGCCGGGCTCGCGGCCCAGGCGTTCGACCCAGCGCAGGACATTGGCCGAGAAGTTCGAGGCGCTGGCCAGGGACTGGGCGCGGTAGAGGCTGCGGTAGTCGATGCCCAGGCCCTGTTCGAACACCTCGTGGCCGAGGTGCTTCAGGGCGTCCACCGTGCGGGCCATGGCGGCCACCATCTCGGGATCGATCTCGCGGCCGTTGGGGGTTTCCAGGGACCAGGCGATGCGCAGCTTGCCCGGCGCGCGGTCGACCTCGGCCAGGTAGGGGCCGTCCTTGGCCGGGGCCTGGAAGGGGTCTCCAACCTGGGCGTAGCCGGTGGCGTCCAGCATGGCGGCGCTGTCGCGCACCGTGCGGCTGACCACATGGTGGACCGAGAAGCCCAGCGCCCCGTCGGAGACCTCGCAGATGGGGGTGCGGTCGCGGGTGATCTTCATGCCCACCAGGCCGCAGCAGGCCGCCGGGATGCGGATGGAGCCCAGGCCGTCGCTGGCGTGGGCGAGCGGCACCATGCCGGCCGCGGTGGCCGAGGCCGCGCCGCCCGAGGACCCGCCGGAGATGTGGTCGGGGTTCCACGGGTTGCGGCAGGCGCCCAGCCGGTCGGAATTGGTGACGCCGGGAATGCCGAACTCCGGCGTGTTGGTCTTGCCCACCAGCACCACGCCCGCGGCGCGGTAGCGGGCGACGAGCTTGCTGTCGGCGTCGTCGGTGGGGACCTGGGCGAAGTTGCTGCCCGACGTGCGGGGCCAGCCCAGGACCTGGGCGCCGAGGTCCTTGATCAGGAAGGGCACGCCGCGGAAGGGGCCGTCGGGTAGATCGCCGGCGGCGGTGGCGCGGGCCTCGTCATAGGCCTTGTGCACCACGGCATTGAGGGTCGGGTTGTGGCGCTCGATGCGCGCGATGGCGGCCTCGGTGAGTTCGGCGGGCGAGACGTCGCCCTTGGCCACCAGGGCGGCGAGGCCCAGGCCGTCATAGTCGGCGTATTCCTTGAAGGCCATGGTCGCGCTCCCTGCTGCTGAGACAGCCTAGCGGGAATTCGCCCTGCATCCAGGGCTTCCAGTGATGAGCGCCTCAGCGATCGGGTCAGATTATGATCGAGGGCGCGCTCGGCGCAGGCGCAGGCGGCGCGGGCCGGGCTGCGGGTCTGCGAACCAGCCGGGCGACTCGCGCCAGGAGTTGCTGGTCCTGGAACGGCTTGGAGAGAAAGTCGGAGGCGCCCAGCTTCAAGGCCTCCTGGACGTCCGAGCTCTGGTTGCGCGCCGTCAGCACCAGGGTGGGGACGCCGATGCCCAGCGCCTTCATCCCCTTGAGCACCCCAAAGCCGTCCAGCCGAGGCATGTTGATGTCGAGGACCATCGCGGCTGGGCTGACCTCCTTGAGCCTGGCCAGGCCCTCGTAGCCGTCACGGGCGTTGAAGGTGTGGAAGCCCGCGAGGCTAAGCCGGGTGGTGATCAGCTCCAGCACCATGGGGTCGTCCTCCACTACCAGGATGCGGATCTGTTTTACATCATGCAACGTCGGCATCTGAGGCGCCCTCGTCGGAGACCGGGTCCCATTGGGTCCAGTGTGCGATCGCCTGGATCAAGCCGACGGCGTTCATGGGCTTGCGAACGACGTCGTCGAAGCCGTCTTCCTCGGCGTAGCGTTCCAGGTCGGAGTCGGCCGAGAAGGCCAGGACCGGGATCGACATGTTCGGGCCCGGCTCGGCGCGCAGCCGCTTCAGGGTCGCCGGGCCATCCATGATGGGCATGCGGATGTCGAGCAGGATGACGTCGTAGGGCAGGCTGAGGGCGGCCTGCAGGGCCTGCTCGCCGTCGCCGGCTTGGGTGACCTCGGCGCCGACGGTCTCCAGCACGGCGCGGGCCAGTTCGCGGTTCATGGGATTGTCGTCCACCACCAGCACCCGCACCCCGTCGAGGGTCAGGACCGGTTCGCCGGCCTCCGCCGCGGACGCCGGGGCCTTGGCCTCCGGCGCGGCGATGAAGAAGGCGAAGGTCGAGCCCCGGCCCGGCGCCCCGGTCACCCCGATCTCGCCGCCCATGGCCTCGGTGAGACCCTTGCAGATCGCCAGGCCGAGCCCCGTGCCGCCGTGACGACGGGTGGAGGAGGCGTCGACCTGGGCGAACCTCTGGAAGAGGCCTGCCTGCTGCTGCGGGGTCAGGCCGACGCCGCTGTCCTGCACGGCGACATGCAGGCGCTCCAGGCCAGTGTCGTAGCTCAGGCGCAGGCAGACGAGGCCCTCCTCGGTGAACTTGATCGCATTGCCCACCAGGTTGAGCAGGATCTGGCGAAGCCGATCGGGGTCGAGCGCCAGGAGCTCCGGCGTCCCGTCATCGGCCTGGAATTCCAGAGCCAGACCCTTGGCTTCGGCCTGGGGCGCAAACATCAGCAGGGCGTCGTGGGCGACCTGCACCGGTGAGACCGGCCGCGGCTTGATGTCGTACTGGCCGGCTTCGAGCTTGGAGAAGTCGAGCACGTCGTTGACGATCGACAGCAGGGCATGGCCCGCGCCGGCGACCCTTTCCACGTGGCCGCGGGCGATCTCGTCCAACCCTTGGCGGGCCGCCAGCAGGCCGGTGAAGCCAAGGATGGCGGTCAGGGGCGTCCGAATCTCGTGGCTCATATTCGCCAGGAACTCCGCCTTGGCCGCCGCGGCGGCCTCGGCGGCGACGGTCGCTGCGGCGAGCGCCGCCTCCTGGGCGACCTGGAGGGTGACGTCGCGGATCACGTCGAGGAACATCTGCTCCTCCAGCGGACGGTCGCCGTGCAGCAGGGAGGGGTTTGACTCCAGCCACACCCAACGTTCCTCGTGCTTGTGCCACACACGCCAGCGGACGGCTTCGCCCTGGCGCCCCATCGCGACGTTGGTGAAGACCCGCAGGACGTCAGCGGCGTCGTCTGGATGGGTGAGTTCCAGCGGGCGGAGGCCGATCAGTGCGCTGCTGTCGTAGCCCGTGATCGCCCGCGATGACGGCGCGGCGAAGGTGATGGCGCCTTCCAGATCGGTGGTGACGATCATGTCGGTGGCGTTCTCGGCCATCAGACGGAACTTGGCCTCCGCCTCGGCCAAGGCGGCGTAGGCGGCGCGACGCTCGGTGACATCGCGCATCTGGGACACCAGGGCGATGGGCGCGCCGTCGTCATCGCGCACCAGGGTGGTGTTGGCTTCCACCCACACATAGCCATCGCGGGTGCGCATGCGCAGGCTGCGATCGCGGGACGCCTCGACGGTTCCGCCGGCCGCGACCTCGCCTACCGTCGCCAGGACTCGTTTCAAGTCATCGGAGTGGATGAACTCGGCGCCGCGGCGGCCGATCAGGTCATCGGGCTCAAAGCCGTAGCGGCGGGCCGACGGCGAGATGTACTGAATGACATCGTTCATATCGACCTTGAGCACCACGTCGGTGGAGGCGTCGGCCAGCAGGCGGTAGCGATCCTCGGCCTCGCGCCGGGCGGTGAGGTCCTGAACCTGAGCGACGAAGTGCTTTGGCCGGCCATCGGTGTCGCAGACCTGCGAAACCGAGAGCCCGACCCAGACGGTCGCCCCATCCTTCCGGATATAGCGCTTGTTCATCCGGTAGCTAGGGATCTCCCCGGCCACTAAGCGCGCCAGGTGGCCAAGGTCGGCGTCCAGATCGTCGGGGTGGGTGATGGCCTGGAAGTCCAGGGCCAGTAATTCCGGTTCGCCATAGCCCACGATCTCGCAGAACGCCCGGTTGAGCTTCAGGAACGCGCCGTCGAGACCCACCAGGGCCATGCCGATCGGCGCGTGATGGAAGGCGTTCTCGAAGAGGTCACGCTGCGCATGTTCTTGCGCGCGCGCGTCGGCCTCCTTCTTGCGCGCGTCGGCCAGGACCGCCTCGGCATGCTTGCGGGCCGTGACGTCACGAAAGGCGTTGAGAATTTCGACGGGCCGACCAGAGTCGTCGCGTAGAATCTGAGGGTTGCCCTCAAGCCAGACCCAGGTCCCGTCTCCGGCTCGGTAGCGGTGAGCTCGATCACCCCCGCGGTCAATCTGCGCGCCCTTCAGCAGCTTGGCGGTGTTCGCCAGGTGCCGGTCCAGGTCATTGGGGTGCACCAGGGCCGTCGCCGAGCGGCCAACCAGTTGCTCGGGCTCGTAGCCTAGGGTGCGGCAGGCCGGCGATACGTAGGTGAGGAGGCCGTCAAGGCCGGTACGCACGATGATGTCGGTGCTGGCCTCCACCAGCAGGCGAAAGACGTCGGCGTCCGTCGCAGGCCGATTGATCTCGCCGCTCGCGTACATGGGGCCTCCCTGGCGGAGAGCAAACTCCAACATCTTCGCGAACGTGGTTCATCCGCCTTCGCAATTGGTAAATGGCTCGCGGCACGGCGAAGGAATTCGTGCGGCATACTAGCTATTTGCTTCCCACGGTTGCCGCTCGAAGCCATCCGGCCATCTAGGATGGGCGTCGGCGTCGGACCCCCGACATAGCGCGACGCGGGGGAGAGGATGGCGCCTTCCCGCGCGTCGAGCGTTACAATGGGATGCAGAGAACCAACCATTTCCTCGACACCCTTCCCCCCAAGGCTCGCGCCTTGATCGAACCCGACCTGGAGCGGGTCACCCTGAAGCGGGACGACACCCTGGCCGAGGTGGGCCGCACGGTGGAGATGGTGCTGCTGCCCGTCGACTCGATCATCTCGGTGATCGCGGTCATGGCGAACGGCGACCAGGTGGAGAGCCGCACCATTGGGCGCGAAAGCGGGTTTGGCCTGCTGCACGCCCTGGGCTCGCCCTACGCCTTCGAACGGGTGATCGTGCAGGTGGGCGGCGAGGCCTGGAAGATCCGCACCGAGACCCTGCGCCGCGGGGCGGCCGCCAGTCCGGTGCTGACCGACGCCATCATCCGCCATGCCCAGGCGACCATCGTCCAGACCGCCCAGACCAACGCCTGCAACACCCTGCACGCGACGCCGCTGCGGCTGGCGCGCTGGCTGCTCATGACCCAGGACCGGCTGGGCGGCGACGCCGTCGTTCCCCTGACCCAGGAGCACCTGGCGATCATGCTGGGGGTCCAGCGGACCACGGTGACGACCCTGGCGGCCTCTCTGCAGGCCGAGAAGATCATCCGCTACAGCCGCGGCAAGATTTGCATCCTGGACCGCGACGCCCTGACGCATCGCGCCTGCGAGTGCTACGAGACCGTCACCCTGGCGGTGGACCGCATCCTGGCCGACCGGGTGGAGCGCGCCGCCTGACCGACCGCCCTGGTCTCAGGGCAGAGTCCCGGCCACGGCCGGCGACAGGTGGGCGGCCACATCGATGGGGAAGAGCACCAAACCGACCTCGTCGGTTACCGTCATCTGCCAGCTGCGGGTCAGCCAGAATTCGTCCTCGCGCATCCGCAGCATCTGGCAGCTGATGCGCACGGCTTCGCGCCGCGCACTGGCCAGGTTGGGCAGGATCGTGCCGTCCTCGTCGTGGGTGACGTGGCCATCCTGGGTATGGAAATAGAACTTCGGCATTCCGGTCCGTCGGCGGCGCTGATGTTACGCGCGCCGCCGGCCGGCGCAGGGGACTAACGACAGACCGGGATGGGCGTTCCTGGCCTCAGGACCGGGAGGCTGTGACCCGCGGATCGAAGGCGATCACGTTGATCTGGCCGGGATTCATAAGCTGGGGCGTGGGGGGCTCGGTGGTTTCGTCCGGGCCGGGGCGCAGGGCCGCGCCGCTGGCGGCGCCGACACAGGTGGCGGACGCAAGGGCGGCGAGCCAAAGTCGAAGGGTGAGACGATGGGGCATGGCCGTTGGGGTGACAGGTTGGAGGCGCCTCTCTAACCGGTCCGAGCGCGGTCGGTTCCGCCCGCAAAGTCGGAGAGCCGCCAATTTTTGCGCCGAGTGGCGTGACCGTCACGATGTCAGGACAGATTGGCTGGGGAACTAGGACTCGAACCTAGAACGACGGTACCAAAAACCGCTGTGTTACCATTACACCATTCCCCAGCAGGAACGCCGCTGGGCCGAGGCCTGCGCGAGGGCGTGGAGATAGCGCAAGCGTTCCTGGGATGCAACGGCTTCAGGGTCGCTTGCGGCGCCCAATGCGCTCCTCTATAAGCGCCCTCCTCAAGTCGGAGTGTGGCTCAGTCTGGTAGAGCACCGCGTTCGGGACGCGGGGGTCGCAGGTTCGAATCCTGCCACTCCGACCATTCATTTCCCCGCTCACGCGGGGGGATTTTCCCGCGCAATCCGCCCCAGGACGTCCGCCGGTTCGGCGCGCCCAGAACGGGTGTGGCGATAGATTCAGGCGGGCTCGGTCGGCGGCAGGGGCAGCTAGCCCATCCAGGACCAAGGGTGACAGACAGGGCCGCGAGCTTACGCGGCGGCCTCGGGGAGAGAGCCGTCCCGGGCCGCGGACTCCAGTTCGCGCGCCTCCTCTGCCGCGCGCTTCAGAATTCCGAGCCCACGGCGCTCAAGGAACGCCTCGCCCTCATGCCCCCCGCCTCGCGCCAAGCCCTCTAGCAGGTACATGCTCAGGCGATCGAGGTTCGGGCCAACGGCAGGCGTCTGGTCCCCGTCCAGCGCCGACGAACACCTCACCGCCGCCAGGCGGGCGCGCAGGTCGGGATCAGTGCGGGCGCAGCATTCAAGCTCGGCCGTCGCCACGAAGGGCGTCTCTCGCAGTAGCGCCCAATAGGCTTCGATGGCCGAGCCGTGGGAATGCTCCGGCGCGCCGACCATCGCCGCCACCCGCTCGGCCCTCAGCCGGCGCAGGTGCAGGATCAAGGCCTCCGAGAGCTGGTCTCGGTCAGGAAAGTGATAGTTGATCGCGGTCCGGACCAGGCCGGCGGCCCGGGCGATGCGCTGATGGGTCGCGGCGTGATACCCCTCCTGCGCGACGATGAGCATGGCGGCGTCGAGAATCCGCCCCCGCGTCGCCTCGCCCTTGCAGCGCCGCTGGTCGGTCTTGGCCCAGGGCCTTGGCCTTGAGCGCATTGTCCTGCGCGATCGCGGCCGCTCCTGTTCCACCGACATTTCGTTCAGGCTCCGCGATGGGCGCCGAGGAATGCCGTCAGCGCCGAGTTGAAGGCGTCGTTCCGGTCGCCCGACACCATGTGACCCGCGCCGGCGACGTCGCTGAACGCGGTGTGAGGCGCGAGTGCCAGGAAGGCCGTGGCGGCGGCCTCACTGACCAGCTCGCTCATGCGCCCACGGATCAGGTGCATCGGCAGCGTGAGCCGGCTTATCTGGTCGTCCATGTCGCGCCGCCGCCCGCGCGCGTGCTCCTCCTGGGCGCTGGCGACGAAGCGGGGATCCCAATGCCAGCGGTAGCGTCCGTCCGGCCGCAGGCGCAGATTCTTGGTCAAGCCCGAAAGGTCGCGGGGGGCCGGGCGGTCGGGCAGGTAGGCGGCGATGGCCTCCGCCGCCGCTTCAGCGCTCTCGAACCCGTCCTTCAGGTGAGCCCCCATGAAGCCCATGATCTTGGCGACGCCCGAAGGGTCCATGTCCGGGGTGATGTCCACCAGGGTCAGGGAGGAGAAGCTCCCCGGGGCGACCGAGGCCTCGGCGTAGAGGCCCGCTAGACCGCCAAGGGATGCGCCCACGAGCGCCGGCCTGCCGCCCATCTGATCGGCGACACAGACCAGATCCTCGGCGAACCGTTCCAGCTGGTAGTCGCCCCGAGGCGACCATTGGCTGTCCCCGTGGCCGCGAAGATCCAGAGTGACGACGCGCCATCCTCGGGCGGCGAGGTCCTTCGCGGCTCCCGACCAGGAATGCCGCGTCTGTCCGCCGCCGTGGGCCAGTAGCACCTCGGGGCCATCGGGAGGACCCGAGGCGTCCGCGGCCAGGATCAGGCCGTCGGCGCTGGCGAACATTCGCCGCTCGGCGCGGTCCATCACCGGACCCCGCCGGACCTCATTGAGCCGCGAGCACGATGCTTGTCGGCAGCCCGGCGAACTCACCGCCTGCCCGTCGGTTGTGTCTCACGATCGCGCGGTAGCGGGTCATGGCCTTATCCGCCGAGGCTTGGCTGCACCATTCGATGTCGAAGGCGTTCAGTTCGTGATTGAAGAAGGCGTTGCGGCACACGCGGCCGGCGGCCAGGCGGACCTCGTGGCGAACGACGACCGCCGCCTTGCCACGAAGGCTGATCGCCTCCCTGGTGGGCGCCCGGGTCACGGTGACGCTGGACAATTCCTGGCCCTGCGCCTGGGCCGCGGGCGCGAAGCCGAGGGCGGCCGCGCTGGCGATCAGGCCGGTCGCCAAGGCGCCGAGCGTCCGGTGGCGGGTGAGAGTGGTGGGGAAGGTGGTGGCAGGCATCTTGGCCTCCATTGATGACCTCGCAAGCCTAGCCCCGGCGCCGGCGAGCCCCTTTGCCCGCCGTCAAAGCCCCCCTTGATGTCTGCTGGGGGGTGCGACACCCCCAGACCGCCGCACGCCGCCGCATGTCGCATCACCAGCAGAGGACGGCCCGTCGGTTTGATCCTGATCATTCGCCCCTTCCCTCGGCCAGAGGACACTGCCGCCGACCCCCCCGGGAGGCGGAATGGATACCTTGCTGGCCGACCTTGAGGCGCTGCTGGGCGCCGAGCACGTACTGACCGGCGCGGAGGCCACCGGATGGGCCTTCAGTCCCTGGACCCGGCTGGGCGCGCCGCGGGCGATCCTGCGGCCCGCCACCACACAGGAGGTGTCGGGAATCCTGCGCCTGGCCCACACCGCTGGCGCGGCCGTGGTCCCCTGGGGCGGCCGCACCGGCCTGGTGGATGGCGCCTTCGCCGAAGGAGCTCTGGCGCTCAGCCTCGACCGCATGACCGCCATCGAAGAGATCGACCCGGTCGGCGCCACCATGACGGTCCAGGCCGGTTGCGTCCTTGAGTCCGCCTGCGCCGCGGCGAGCGCGGCGCAGCTGTTCCTGCCGGTGGACCTGGGCGCGCGAGGCTCGGCCACCATCGGCGGGGTCGTCTCCACCAACGCCGGCGGCAACCGGGTGCTCCGCTACGGCATGACGCGGGACTGCGTCCTCGGCCTGGAGGTTGTGCTGGCCGACGGAACGGTGATTTCCGCCCTCAACCACCTGATCAAGAATAACGCCGGCTACGATCTCAAGCAGCTCTTCATCGGCTCGGAGGGCACCCTGGGCGTTGTGACCCGGGCGGTGTTCCGGCTGCGCCCCCGGCCGATGTCGCAGGAGACCGCCTGGCTGGCGGTGGATCGGTTCGAGGCCCTGTCGCCCTTGCTGCGGTCCCTCGAGGCGTCACTGGCCGGCGCGCTGTCAGCCTTTGAGGTGATGTGGCCGGCCTTCTATGACCTCGTCACCAGCCCGCCGGCGGTGGGCCGCCCTATCCTGCCCGCAGGCCACGCCTATTACGTGCTGGTGGAGGCCCTAGGGCCGGATCTGGCCCACGACGCCGCGCGGTTCGAACAGGTGCTCACCGACGCTCTCGAGAGCAGCCTGGTGGCCGACGCGGCCATCGCCAAGTCCCAGGCCGAGCGGGACCGCATGTGGGCCCTGCGCGACGACGTCGCCCAGACCGCACGCAACGGCCCGATCATCACCTTCGATGTCAGCCTGCCCATCGCGGCGATGGAGGCCTATGTGGCGGAGGTCCGCGGCGCCCTCGCCGCCCGATGGCCCCAGGCGGCGATGACGGTCTTCGGCCACCTGGGCGACGGCAACCTGCACCTTATCGTCGGCGTCGTCGAACCGGACGCCCGCCCTGAGATCGAGGAGATGGTGTATGGGCCCCTGCG
The DNA here is from genome assembly GCF_031425575.1 of Phenylobacterium sp. GTDB lineage: Bacteria > Pseudomonadota > Alphaproteobacteria > Caulobacterales > Caulobacteraceae > Phenylobacterium. The sequence goes on along the minus strand of NZ_JANPJP010000192.1, from coordinate 22,174 downwards.
CGCACGGGCCGGGTCGGTCTCCGCCGAGCATGGGATCGGCCTGCAGAAGCGCCCCTACCTGGCCTATTCCCGCAGTGCGGAGGAGCTCGCCCTGATGCGGACGCTGAAGCGCGCGCTCGATCCGCGCGGCATCCTGAATCCGGGCAAGGTCATCCCAGCTTGATGATCGGCAAAGCCTGACTTGAGCAAGTTGCGTGGGTGCGGCGGCGACTGCGCCGTATCCCGCGCCGCAGGACGCGCGTCAGGTTGGGGCCCGAAGAGGTTCCACGCATGCGTACGAAACACAGGCTCCGAGCCCGACGACAGGGCGACGCCACCGAGCTGCTAATGGCCATGCGGCCGCCGGCCGAGTGGGTGCTGAGCGCGGCGCTGCGGCGGCTGGCGCGGCGGCGGCCCGCGGTCTTTGAGCGGCTGGGAGCCTTTGGCGAGTCGGCTTTTCTGATCGTCCCCGACGGATCTCCGGTGGCGTTCCGGCTTGCTCCGCGGGGCGCCTCGGCGGGAGTCCAGGTTCGCCGGCGCGACGATCAATCGCCCTGGGTCGCGCGGATCGAGGGCCCGCTCGGCGCCTTGTTGGGATTGTTCGACGGCTCCTTAGACGCCGACGCCGCCTTCTTTTCCAGGGCGATCCGGGTGAGCGGCGACATCGAGGCGGTGATGGCCCTGCACAACACCCTGGAGGCCGCGGAACTGACCCTCGCCGACCTGCTGGGCCTGTCGGGACCGGCCAGCCAGATGGCCAACGAAGCCGTCCGTTTCGCCCGGACGGCCGCCAGCGCCAGGGCGGAATGGGCCTGATGGGATCGATCGAACTCGTCTGCCCGGCCGGCTCGCCGGCCATGCTTCGGGCGGCTATCGAAGCCGGCGCCGACAGCGTCTATTGCGGCCTGCGCGATGAGACCAACGCCCGCAACTTCCCCGGCCTGAACTTTTCCCCCGCGGAATTGAAGGCGGCTGTCGGCTGGGCGCACGATCAGGACGCCAAGGTGCTGGTGGCGGTCAACACTTTCGCCCGCGCGGGCGAGGTCGACGCCTGGCGGGCCTCGGTGAACAGCGCCGCGGCCGCGGGCGCCGACGCCATCATCGTCGCCGACCTCGGAGTGCTGGCCTACGCCCAGGCCCAGCATCCCGAGTTGAGGCTCCACCTCTCGGTCCAGGCCGCCGCCGGCACGGCCGAGGCCATCGCCTTCTACGCCCATGCCTATGGCGTGAAGCGGGTGGTGCTCCCTCGCGTCCTGTCGGCGCCGGAGATCGCCACCCTGGTGCGCGAGACCAATGTGGAGGTGGAGGCCTTTGTCTACGGCGGGCTCTGCGTCATGGCCGAGGGACGCTGCGCGCTGTCCTCCTACGTCACCGGCAAGTCCCCCAACCTGGCGGGGGTTTGCTCACCGCCCGAAGCCGTCTCCCTGGAGGAGACCGACGGTCTGCTGACCCCGCGCCTCGGGGGCTTCATGATCGACCAGGTCGCGCCGGGAACGGCCGCCGGCTATCCGACCCTCTGCAAGGGACGCTTCGAGGCCGAGGGGGCCGCGTCCCACCTCTTCGAAGACCCGACCAGCCTCAACGCCATGGCCCTGTTGGCGGAGCTGCGGGCCGCCGGGGTCCGGGCGGTGAAGATCGAGGGCCGCCAGCGCGGCAAGGCCTATGTGGCCCGGGTGGCCGGAGCCTTCCGGGCCGCCCTCGACGCCCTGGACCGCGGCGAGACCACCGCCCCCTACGAAGCGCGCCTCACAGGCTTGGCCGAGGGCGGCCGGGAGACCGCCGGCGCCTATCGGAAGGCCTGGCGATGAGCGAGGCTCCCATTGAGCTCGCCCTGGGCCCGCTGCTGTTCAACTGGTCGGCCGAGCGGATCGCCGACTTCTACGCCGCTGTCGCCGAGGAGAGCGATCTCGACCGCGTCTATCTGGGTGAGGTGGTCTGCGGAAAGCGTGAGCCCTTCATCTCCGGGCCCCTGGCCGAGGCGGCCGAGCGGCTGACGCGCGCCGGCAAGACGGTAGTCTGGTCGACCCTGGCCCTGCCCACGACGCCCCGTGAGCGCCGTGGCGTCGCGCAGCTGGCCGGCTGCGAGGGCCTGGTGGAGATCAACGACATATCGGCCCTGGCCCATCGCCAGTCCCGCGCAGCCTTCGTGGCCGGGCCCCTGCTCAACATCTACAACGAGGCCGCCGCGCGCGAGCTGATGGCTCGCGGCTGCGTGCGCCTGTGCCCCAATGTCGAGCTGTCGCTGCCGGCTATCGGGCGCGTGGCCCAGGCTTGCCCCGGGCTGGAGATCGAGCTGTTCGCCTATGGGCGCCTGCCGCTCGCCCTGTCGGGGCGCTGCTACCACGCCCGGGTCCGGGGGCTGCACAAGGACTCCTGCCAGCTGGTCTGCGACCGCGATCCCGACGGTCTCGCGGTGCGGACCCTGGAGGGTCAGGACTTCCTGGCGGTGAACGGCGTCCAGACCCTGTCCCATGGGACGCAGGTGGCCGACCTGCCGATCGCCGAGTTGCGCGCGGCCGGGGTCGGAGCCCTGCGCCTGTCGCCCCACACCGGGGACATGCTCAAGGTGGTCGCGGCCTTCCGGGGCTTCAGCCAGGGGCGGCTCTCGCCCCAGGACCTGGCGGCCCGGGTGCGGGAAGCCGGGCCGCCGGGCCCCCTGGTCAACGGCTATCTGCACGGCCGGGCGGGCGTCGACTGGGCTCCCGCGGCATGAGCGTCTGTCCTTCGCGACAGCTGTTCGACGTGGTGGTGCTCGGGGGCGGCGTCGCCGGCGCCGGCCTGGCCGCTCAGCTTTCGGGCGAGCTGCGGGTGGCCCTGGTGGAGCAGGAGCCGCAGCCCGGCTACCACGCCACCGGCCGATCGGCGGCCATGTACATCCCCTCCTATGGCGGCCCGGCGGTCTGGCCCCTGACCGCCGCCAGCCGTGGGTTCTTCGAGGAGCCGCCCCGCGGCTTCGCCGGACGCCTGCTGAGCCCGCGGCCGGTGCTGCACATCGCCCGCGCCGACCAGACCGACCGCCTGGACGTCTTCGCCCGGCGGACCGCCGGCGTCGCCGCCCTGCGCCGCCTGTCGACCGAGAGAGCCCTGAGGCGGGCGCCGATCCTGCGGCCCCAGGCTGTCGCCTCCGCCCTGCTGGAGAGCGAGGCCGGAGACCTGGACGTGGCGCGGCTGCACGGCGGCATGGTGCGTGCAGCCCGGGAGGCCGGCGCCGTCATCCTTTCCGACGCGGGGTGGCCGCGCATCGACCGAGACGGTTCCGGGTGGCGCGTCCAGACCCGCCAGGCCTCACTGCTCGCCCCGATCCTTGTCAACGCCACGGGCGCCTGGGCTGACGAAACCGCCCAAGCCGCCGGGCTCGCGCCCGTGGGCCTGTCGCCCCGACTGAGGACCGCCATCCTGGCGGACGCACCACGGGAGATCGGCTTCCACGACTGGCCTGTGGTGAAAGACGTCGACGAGCGGTTCTATTTCCGGCCCTTTGGGGGGCGTCTGCTGATCACCCCGGCTGACGAGGCGCCGAGCCCGCCCTGTGACGCGACGCCCGACGAGCTGGACATCGCCTGCGCCATGCAGCGCTTCCATGATGCGGCCGATCATCCGGTGACTCGGATCCACCACCGTTGGGCGGGCCTGCGCACCTTCGCGTCGGATCGCGCCCCGGTGATCGGCTGGTCGCAGGCCGCGCCAGGGTTCTTCTGGCTGGCCGGGCTAGGCGGCTTCGGGATCCAGACCGCCCCGGCCGTTTCCCGATTGGCGGCCGCCCTGGTGCGAGGCCGCCGGCCGCCTCAGGACTTGTCTGACCACGGCGTTGACGCCGAGCGCTACAGCCCCGCCCGTTTCGAGAACGCGGCCTCCGTCGGCCGCTCCACCAAGACCTGGTCGGACGCCGCGGCGGACGGCTGGTAGGTCGCCAGGTCTTGCAGCGTATTGAGGTTCAGGAACGGGTCAGCCCCCGGCGTGTCCCAGGCCACCTCCCGAAGCCCCACATGCTCGGCGAAGCCGCGCAGGGAGGAGCGGCCGGTCGCCAGATAGGCCTCCAGCCGATCCCGCGAGGCGACGCGCCAGAGACCACAGATCGGATGCAGGCGGCCCCCGCTGGTGGGAAGCACCGCGCCGACCTCCGGCGCCAGGGCCCCCGCCAGGCGGTCGCAGAGATCGGGCGGCAGGTAGGGCATGTCGCAGGCCAGGGTCTGGACCCACTGCGCGCCGTGGCGGCGTCCGAAGTCCAGTGCCGAGGCCAGACCCGCCAGCGGCCCGCCGATCTCAGGCGGATCGAACAGCAGCGGGATCTCCGTCCCCTGCCCCGCCTGGCCCGCCTCCCGCACCGCGACGGCGACCTGGTTGGCGTAACCGCCCGCCAGCTCGATGGCCCGGGACAGCAGCGGCCGGTCGCCCCAGGCGCGCAGGGGCTTACCGCCCCCCATCCGGCGGCCCTCGCCTCCGGCCAGCACCACGGCGACGCCGGTCATGACCTTGTCCTCGCGGGCTTGCGGCGCGGGTCGCTCCCGGCCGGCGCGCCGATCAGGGCGCGAGCCTGGTGCAGGTCGCAGACGGTGGTCTCCAGGTCCCGCAGAAGGCCGTCATGGATGGAATAGATCCAGCCGTGCAGCGTGAGGGGCTGACCTCGGCGCCAAGCGTCATGGACGAGGGGATTGCCGGCCAGGCCGCCGACCTGCTCGACCACATTGCGCTCGCACAGGTGATTCAGCCGGGTCTCGACGTCGAGGATGGCGTCCAGGACCTCGGCATGACGCCAGAACAGGCTACGCACCGGCTGCAGCCAGTTATCCACCAGGCCATGTCGCTCGCCGCTGACGGCCGTCCGCACGGCGCCGCAGCCATAGTGGCCGCAGACCACCACGTGCCGCACCTTCAGAACCTCGAGAGCGTACTGCAGGACCGCCAGGAAATTGGCGTCCTGGACCGGGGCGAGATTGGCCAGGTTGCGGTGTACGAAAAGTTCGCCTGGCGCCAGGCCGGTCAGATCATGCGCCGGCAGATGGCTGTCAGCGCAGCCGATCCACAGATAGTCCGCCGCCTCCTGAGCCGCCAGGCCCGGAAAGAAATCGCGGTCCTCCCGAGCCCTGGCCGCCGCCCAGGTGAGATTGCGGCGGAAGACTCCCTGGGTCACGCGTCCGGCTCGCGGAGGATGCGCCCGCGGCGCGCGGCCAGCCGCCGCCCCAGGGTCGCCAAGTCGTCGGCGTCCAGCCGCAGCCGGGCGATGGGCAGGATGACGGCGTTCTCCAGACCCAGGTGGCGGCGCTCCTGGCTGGCGAAATCCGAGAGGATCTTGCGCCGCGCCGGATCGAGGCCGGGCGCGGTCTCCTTCAGCAGGCTGGCCTTGAGCAGGTCGATGACCTGGCTGGCCTTGTCTATGTCGGCCCGGTGCTCCGCCGACAGCATGCCCAGCACCCGCTCGACCTCGTCCTCCGGCCGGCAGCGTCGGCGCAGGAGCGGGAAAAAATCCTCTTCCTCATCGATCACGTGCAGGGCCAGGTCGTGGCTCAGGAAGGCCACCACCTTGGCGATCTTGTCGCCGTCGAACACGGTGGTCGCGCAGACTTCGTCGATCATCTGGCAAAGCTGCCGGTGGCGGTAGTGCTCGGCGAAGAACCAGTCGAGGGGCTCGGCGAGGAGCTCGATCGGGACCTCCTCGATTTCGGTCGTTTGTTTCACCACCGCCTCCTCTCGACCTTGGGTCAGAGCTTGAATTCCAGCGTCAGCCAGATCTTCGTCCGATCGGGGAAGGCGGGCCGGTCGCCCTGGAACACCGCGGCCTTCAGCTCGGCGCCCAGCTTTGAGGTCAGGGGCATGGAGATCGAGGCGTCGAGCTCCTGGCCGAGCCCCGCGCCGCCGCCGGACTCGTCGAACTGGTGCAGCGCCGCCTGGATCTTCAGCGGCTTGCCGTGCGGGCCCTTGAGGACCGAACTGCCGGTCAGGCTCAGGTCCCGCACGCCATTGGCGGGGGTGGTGAGGAAGACGTCGGCCCAGCCCTGATAGGCGTGCAGGGTGGCCAGCGGGGTCGAGAAGCCGCGCCGGCCGTCGCCGTCCAGTTGCTCGAAGCCGAGCGCCACGGCGTTGGTCTTGGTTTTCAGCCCGGCCGAGAGGGCGATGTAGTCGAGGTCGAAGCTGGTGGGACTGTTGCGGTAGTCGGTCTGGCGGGCGTACTCGGCTTCGTAGGTGGCGCTGAGGCCCGGCTTCAGCGGCCTTGAGCCAGTGAGCCTCGCGCCCCAGGTGGCGCTCGACTGGGTTGGCGCATTGGCGAAGTCCAGCAGGTAGCCATAGGCCGAGACCTGGCCGAAGCCGGTCTTGGCGTCCAGCTGCGCCAGGTGGGAGTCGCTGCGCCAGTTTCCCTGCGGATGGTCCTCGCCGAAGATCCGGTGGACCTTGTCGATATAGGCGTAGGTCACGCTGACCTTGGGAGATGGCCGGTAGACCAGCTTCGCCGCGTCGAAGGTCTGCTCGTTCTGGCGGAAGCCCACATTGCCCACGAAGCGGGCGTTGTTGAGGATCAGGCGCTGGCGTCCGACCACCGCCTCGCCCTGCGTCCCCGTCCAGGAGACCTGGGCTCGGTTCAGCTCGGTGGTCTCGGGATCGGTCACCAGGGGATAGGAGGTCCTGCCGTTGGTGCTGCTGTTGTAGCGGTCGGAGAGCGCGGTGACGTTCTCCCCCTCCACCAGGGCCTTGAAGCCGTGGAAGGCCGGGGTCTCATAGCCCAGTCGGGTGCGCAGGGTGACCGCCTGGGCGTCCTTGGAAAAGCCATCCTGGGACACGGTCTCGTACCGCAGGCGGGATTCCAGGATCAGGCCCTTGGGCGCTTCGGCCGCGCAGGCCAGGGATGGAACGGCCAGGGACGCGAGGCCCAGGAGGCGGGAAAGAAGACGCATGACTCACACTCTCCGGACGATGGTGTAGGTGCGCGCCTTGGGCGTCAGCTTGGCCCTCAGCAGGGACGCCATGGCGGCGATGGCGGGGTCCTTGGCGCCTTGGGCGGCCGAGATCAGGTGGGTCCAGCTCTCGTCGCCGGCGTTGTCGACGAAGTGGGCCACTGCGCGGCGCACGAAGCTGGTGACGTCGAGCTTGTCGGCCAGGGCCGCGGCCCTCACGCGGTCAGCCAGCTCCGGATCGGTGGCGTCGAGCCAGGCCTCGAGCTCGTCGGCCGAGCCGCCCTGGGACAGCAGTTCGCCCAGCGACAGGGAGCCGGTGGCGAACCGGCCGTCGCGGCTGAGGCTGAAGGCGACGCCCTGGGCGCGCGCCCGATCCGCCAGGTCGGAGACATAGCGGGTCGCCGCGGCGGTCCAGGCGCGGCTCTCCAGGTGAAGGGCGATCTTGTCCTCCACATAGTCGAAGGGCAGCTCCCGCCCCTCGATCCGCCGCTCGAGCTTCAGGATGTGCCAGCCGAAGCGCGAGGCGACCGGGCGGGGGAAAATGTCCCCGGCCTGCAGGCCGCCCAGCGCACGCTCGATCTCCCCCACCACGTCGCCGGGGCCAAGCTGGCCAAGCGAGCCGCCGAGCTTGCCCGAGGGACAGTCCGACAGGGTCTTGGCCAGGTGGGCGAACTGCGACGGCTGGGCCAGGCAGCGGTCCAGGACGCCCTGGGCGGTCTGGCGCGCCTGTTCCAGCGCCTTGGCGTCGTCGCCCTCGGCCTCGATGAGGATATGGGCCGCCTCCAGAAGGGCCGGACTGGTGAAGCGGGCGCGTTGGGTGTCATAGACCCGACGGCATTCGGCCTCGCTGGGAGACTCGATGTCGATCTCAGCATCGAGGACGGCCCGGATCAGGGCTTCCTCATTGGTCTCCTCGCGGCCGGCCTCATCCTTGATGGGCCCGGGCGTCAGGCCCAGCTCGTCGGCCCGGTGCAGCAGCAGGGCCTTGACCGCCAGCGCCTTGCCGGCGGCGGCGCGGGCCTCGGCGGCCGACAGGCTGGGATGGTTCTGGACCTCCTCGGCGATGAGGAACTCGGGAATCTCGACCCCTTCGACGACGATGGTGGCGGTCGCGGCTGTGGCGGTCATGATGGCTACTCCGCGGCCTTGAGGGGCGCGGGTCGGACCGCAACGGTTTTCGCACTGACGGCGGCGGGCTGCACGCCGGGCTTGGTCGGATATACCGGGGCGGCGTTGTCGCGGCGGTGCGGCAGCGGACGCCTCGACCGCACCAGCTGCCAGCCCCGGCGGTTGAGGTACCAGACCGGCGCCGAGAGCATGTGCACCAGGCGGGTGAAGGGGAAGACCAGCAGGATGGTCATGCCCAGCACCAGGTGCGCCTTGAAGATCGGGTGCACGTCGGCGACGTGGTCGGCGACGTTGGGCTGGAAGGCGAAGACGCCCTGGGCCCAGCTCATGAACTTTAGCATCTCCCCGCCGTCGAGGTGGCCCAGGGACAGCGGGATGGTGGCCAGGCCCAGGCAGAGCTGGATCATCAGGATGATCAGGATGGCGGTGTCGCCGAAGCTGGAATTGTGGCGGATTCGCGGGTCGAACAGGCGCCGGTGCAGCAGCAGCAGGCCGCCGACCAGGCACAGGATCCCGGCGACGCCGCCGGCGACGATGGCCAGGATCTGCTTGGCGCCGTGGGGCACGCCCAGGGCGTCGAACACCCAGATGGGGGTCAGAAGGCCGACGAAGTGGCCGCCGAAGATGACCAGAACGCCGACGTGGAACAGGACCGATCCCAGGACCAGCTGCTTGCGCCGCAGGAGCTGCGAGGAGCCGGAGCGCCAGGAGTATTGTTCACGGTCGAAGCGGATGACCGACCCCAGCACCAGGACCGCGAGGGCGATGTAGGGATAGACGCCGAACAGGATTTGATTGAGCAGTTGCATCGCAAGGGGCTCCTAGGCCGGCGCGCCGGCGCGGCGTGAGGCGCGCGGCGGTTCGGCGGTCATGGCCTCGACCAAGGCGCTGGCCTTGGGGCAGTCTGAGTCGGACGGGCCGAAGGTGACGGCGGTCTCGGCCCAGGCCTTGTCGAGGGCCTCCAGGTCGTTGGGGTTCTCCTCCGGCTCACTGAGCAGAGCCGCCAGGACGCCAGGATCGGCCTGGGTGTCGGCCAGGCGGGCGAGGGCCCCGAACACCGCGCGATAGGCGCTGCCGCGGGTCTTGAGCCGCTCACCCATGGCCTCCAGCACGTGGCTCGCCTCCCCCAGCAGGGACGCGGCCTGGGGATCAGACAGGGTCGAGAGGAATTCCAGGAACACCGGCAGGAAGTCCGGCAGCTCGTTGGCCGCCAGGTCCAGGCCCTGCGCCCGATAGAGCTCCAGCAGCGCCACCATGGCCTCGCCGCGGTCGCGGCTCTCGCCGTGCACGTGCTCATAGAGGTTGAGGGACAGCGACCGGGTGCGGTCGAAGAGCTCGGTGTAGCGCTCCTGCAGGTCGTAGATGTCGTCCCCGGTGATCTCGGCGGCCAGCTTGCGCAGGGCCTGGACCAGGGGTTTGCTCAGCATGGCCTCGGCCTCGATCACGGCCACGGCCTCGGGCGCGAAGGCCTGCAGGTCGCGGTTGGGATAGGTGAGCAGCAGCGCGAGCGCCTTGTAGGTGCGGGCCATGTCTCAGACCTCCATGGGGGTTTTGGCGCGCGAGCGCTTGTTGGGACCAAACAGGCCCAGCTCCGTGCGGCCGCCTGAGCAGCCGTTGCCGAAGGAGAAGCCGCAGCCGCCGCGCATGTCGTAGGCGTCCTCGGCGGTCTCGCGGTGAGCCGACGGAATGACGAAGCGGTCCTCGTAGTTGGCGATCGCCAGGTAGCGGTACATGGAGTCGATCTCCGCCGCCGTCAGGCCGACCCGTTCGGCCAGGGCGTGGTCGATCACCCCCTCCACCGTCTTGGCCCGCATGTAGCCGCGCATGGCCAGCATGCGCTCCAGGGCCAGCTGGACCGGGGCTTCCTTGCCGGCGGTGAGCAGGTTGGCGAGGTACTTGATCGGGATCCGCAACGAGTGGACGTCCGGCATGTCGCCGTCCATCTCCAGGGCGCCCGCCGCCACGGCCGACTGGATCGGCGAGAGCGGCGGCACGTACCAGACCATGGGCAGGGTCCGGTATTCCGGGTGCAGCGGGAAGGCGATCTTCCAGTCGATGGCCATCTTGTAGACCGGGCTCTTGCGGGCCGCGTCCAGCCAGGCCTCCGGCACGCCGTCGGCGCGCGCCTGGGCGATCACCGCCGGGTCGTTGGGATCCAGGAAGACGTCGAGCTGGGCCTGGTAGAGGTCCTGCTCGTCGGGGGTCGAGGCCGCGGCCTCGATGCGGTCGGCGTCATAGAGCAGGACACCGAGATAGCGGATGCGCCCGACGCAGGTTTCCGAGCAGACAGTCGGCTGGCCGACCTCGATGCGCGGGAAACAGAAGGTGCACTTCTCCGACTTTCCGGATTCCCAGTTGTAGTAGATTTTCTTGTAGGGGCAGGCCGAGACGCACATCCGCCAGCCGCGGCACTTGTCCTGGTCGATCAGGACGATGCCGTCCTCCTCGCGCTTGTAGATGGCGCCCGACGGACAGGCGGCGACGCAGGTGGGATTCAGGCAGTGCTCGCACAGCCTGGGCAGGTACATCATGAAGGTGTTTTCGAAGGCCCCGTAGATCTCCTTCTCGACGCCTTCGAAGTTGTAGTCGGCCGATCGCTTGGAGAACTCGCCGCCAAGGATCTCCTCCCAGTTGGGACCGCGTTCGATCTTCTCCATCCGCTGGCCGGTGATCTTCGACCGCGGCCGGGCGGTGGGGAACGCCTTCATCTCCGGCGCCGTCTGCAGGTGGGCGTAGTCGAAGTCGAAGGGCTCGTAGTAGTCGTCGATCTCCGGCAGGTCGGGGTTGGCGAAGATCTTCGCCAGGATCCGCCACTTGGCCCCCATCTTCGGCTCGATCTTGCCGTTGGCCTTGCGGGTCCAGCCCCCGTTCCAACGCTTCTGGTTCTCCCAGTCGCGAGGGAAGCCGACGCCGGGCTTGGTCTCGACGTTGTTGAACCAGGCGTATTCAACGCCCTCCCGGTTGGTCCAGACGTTCTTGCAGGTGACCGAGCAGGTGTGACACCCGATGCACTTGTCGAGATTCAGCACCATGCCGATTTGCGCGCGAACCTTCATTGAGCGAAATCCTTGGCGTTGAGGGGTTCTTCCAGCCAGTCGACCTTGGTCATCTTGCGCAGCACCACGAACTCGTCGCGGTTGGAGCCGACCGTGCCGTAGTAGTTGAAGCCGTAGGCGAGCTGGGCGTAGCCGCCGATCATGTGGGTCGGCTTGAGGACCGTGCGGGTCACCGAATTGTGGATGCCGCCGCGCTTGCCGGTGATCTGGGACCCCGGCGTGTTCACGATCTTTTCCTGGGCGTGATACATGAAGGTGGTGCCCTCACGGATCCGCTGGGAGACCACCACCCGGGCGGTGAGCGCCCCGTTGGCGTTGAAGGCCTCCACCCAGTCATTGTCCACCAGACCGACCTTCTTGGCGTCGGTCTCGGACACCCAGATGACGGGGCCGCCCCGATTGAGGGTCAGCATCATCAAGTTGTCGGAGTAGGTGGAATGGATGCCCCACTTCTGGTGGGGGGTGATGAAGTTGAGCACGATCTCCTTCTCGCCATTGGGCTTCTGACCCATGACGTAGGTGGTCTTCAGATCGATCGGCGGACGGTAGACGCAGAGCGCCTCCCCGAAGGCCCGCATCCACAGGTGATCCTGATAGAGCTGCTGGCGGCCGGTCAGGGTCCGCCACGGGATCAGCTCGTGGACGTTGGTATAGCCGGCCGTGTAGCAGACCTTCTCACTCTCGATGCCCGACCAGGTCGGTGAGGTGATGATCTTGCGCGGCTGGGCCAGCAGGTCGCGGAAGCGAATCTTCTCGTCTTCCTTGGGCACGGCCAGGTGGGTGTGCTCGCGGCCGGTCTGCTTTTCGAGGGCTTCCCAGGCCTTGACCGCCACCTCGCCGTTGGTCTCCGGCGCCAGCATCAGGATGGTCTCGCAGGCGTCGATGTCGGTCTCGATCCGCGCCAGGCCCTGGGTCTGACCCTCCTCCAGCACCGCGCCGTTCAGGGCCGTCAGCAGGTCGACCTCGTGGTCGGTCTTCCAGCTGATTCCCTTGCCTCCGTTGCCGGTGGCCTTGAGCAACGGACCAAGGGCGGTGAAGCGCCTGTAGGTGTTGGGATAGTCCCGCTCGACCACGGTGATCTGCGGCATGGTCTTGCCGGGGATGGCCTCGCACTCGCCCTTGGACCAGTCCCTCACGTCGAAGGGCTGGGCCAGCTCGGCGGCGCTGTCGTGCTGGATGGGGGTGAGGACGACGTCCTGCTCGACCCCCAGGACCTCCGGGGAGACCTCGGAGAAGGTCTTGGCGATCGCCTTGAAGATCTCCCAGTCCGACTTCGACTCCCACGCCGGATCCACGGCCGCGCTGAGCGGGTGGATGAAGGGGTGCATGTCGGAGGTGTTGAGGTCGTTCTTCTCGTACCAGGTGGCGGTCGGCAGAACGATGTCGGAATAGACGGCCGTCGTGGACATCCGGAAGTCGAGGGTGACCAGCAGGTCGAGTTTTCCCTCCGGCGCCTTGTCATGCCAGACGACGTCGTTGGGCTTGCGCCGACCGTCCTCGCCCAGGTTCTTGCCCTGGACGCCATGAGAGGCGCCCAGCAGGTGCTTGAGGAAGTACTCGTGGCCCTTGCCCGAGGAGCCCAGCAGGTTGGAGCGCCAGATGAACATGTTACGCGGCCAGTTGGCGGGATCGTCGGGGTCCATGCAGGACATCTTCAGGTCGCCGCTCTTGAGCTGGGCCAGCGCGTAGGCCTTGGGGTCCTGCCCCGCCGCGACGGCGGCCTTGGCCACCTCCAGCGGATTGGTCTGCAGGGCGGGCGCGGAGGGCAGCCAGCCCATCCGCTCAGCCTTGGCGTTGAAGTCGATCATCGCCCCGTCCCACACGCCTTCCGGCGCGGTGGGCGAGAGGATTTCGCTCATCTCGACGGTCTCGTACCGCCACTGGTCGGAGTGGGCATAGAAGAAGGAGGTGGAGTTCTGCTGGCGCGGCGGCTTCACCCAGTCGGTGGCGAAGGCCAGCGGAGCCCAACCGGTCTGCGGCCGCAGCTTTTCCTGGCCGACATAGTGGGCCCAGCCGCCGCCGGACTGACCGACGCAGCCGCACATGACCAGCATGTTGATGGCCGCGCGGTAGTTCATGTCCATGTGGAACCAGTGGTTCATGGCCGCACCGATGATCACCATCGACTTGCCGTTGGTCTTCTCGGCATTGCCGGCGAAGCCGCGGGCCACAGCGATGATCTGATCCTTCGGCACCGAGGTGATCGCCTCGGCCCAGGCCGGGGAATAGGGCTCCACCTCGTCATAGCTGGCCGGCATGTGGTCGCCGCCAAAGCCCTGATCGACGCCGTAGTTGGCCAGGAACAGGTCATAGACGCAGGCCACCAGGGTCTCGCCCTCGGGCAGCATCATGCGCTTGACTGGCACATTGCGGACCAGGACGTCCGGGTGATCGGTCATGGCGAACCCGTTGGTCGCGGCCCCGCCGAAATAGGGGAAGCGCACCGCAGCGACCTCGTCATGGACGCCCTTCAGGCCCAGACGCAGGGTGGTCTCGCGGCCGGCCCCATCCTTCTCTTCCAGGTTCCACTTGCCGTCCTCGCCCCAGCGGAAGCCGATGGAGCCGTTGGGGACGATCACCTCGCCGGTGGTCTCATCCAGGGCGACGGTCTTCCAGTCGGGGTTGTTGGTCTCGCCCAGGGCCTGGTCGAACTCGGCGGCGCGCAGCAGGCGTTCGGGCACATAGGCGCCGTCCTGCGGGACCAGGCGCACCAGCATCGGCAGGTCGGAATACTTCCGCAGGTAGTCGCGGAAATAGGGCACCTGCTTGTCGATGTGGAATTCCTTGAGGATCACGTGACCGAAGGCCATGCCAAGCGCCGCGTCGGTCCCCTGCTTCACGGGTAGCCACAGGTCGGAGAACTTCGAGGCCTCCGAATAGTCGGGACAGATCACCACCGACTTGGCGCCGCGGTAGCGGGCCTCGGTATAGAAGTGGGCGTCCGGGGTGCGGGTCTGCGGGACGTTGGAGCCCCAGAGGATCATGAATCCGGAATTGAACCAGTCGGCGCTTTCGGCCACGTCGGTCTGCTCGCCCCAGGTCTGGGGCGAGGCCGGCGGCAGGTCGCAATACCAGTCGTAGAAGGATCCGCAGACCCCGCCGAGCAGCTGGAGGTAGCGAGCGCCGGCGGCGTAGGAGACCATCGACATAGCCGGGATCGGCGAGAAGCCGAAGATGCGGTCCGGGCCCCATTCCTTGACGGTGTAGGCGTTTGCCGCGGCGATGATCTCGGTGACCTCGTCCCAGGTCGCCCGTATGAAGCCCCCTGCCCCACGCATGGTGACGTAGGAGGCGCGTTGGGTCGGGTCCTTCTGGATCGAGGCCCAGGCGGCCACCGGGCTGAGGGTGGCCCGCGCCGCGCGCCAGAGCTTGAGCAGGCGCGAGCGGATCAGCGGGTACTTCACCCGGTTGGCGGAATAGAGGTACCAGCTGTAGCTGGCGCCCCGGGCGCAGCCCCGCGGCTCATGGTTGGGCAGCTCGGGCCGGGTCCGCGGATAGTCGGTCTGCTGGGTCTCCCAGGTGACGATCCCGCCCTTGACGTAGATCTTCCAGGAGCAGGAGCCGGTGCAGTTCACGCCGTGGGTGGAGCGGACGACCTTGTCGTGCTGCCAGCGGCGCCGGTAGGCCTCCTCCCACTGGCGGTCCTCGTCGGTGAGGACGCCGTGGCCATCGGAGAACAGCTCGGTTTTCCGAGCGAAGAAGGTCAGGCGATCAAGAGTATGGCTCATGCCACGATTTCCATCTTCGAGGAGGATTGGGGTGCGTGCAGCAGCGAGCTCTTGCGGGCGTAGAAGACCCAGTTCACCGCGACGCAGCTGAGATAGAAGGCCAGGAAGACCAGCAGCGCTGAGCTGGGCCCGCCGGTGGCCTTCATCGCATTGCCAAAGGCCAGCGGGATGAAGAAGCCGCCGAAGGCGCCGATCGCCGAGCTGAACCCGACAATGGCCGCCGACTCCATTTCAGCAGCCTTCAGGCGTGCGGCAGGATCGGCCTGCGGCAGCAGCCGGGGGATGTCGGCCCGCACGATCGCGGGGATCATCTGGAAGGTCGAGGCGTTGCCGACCCCGGTCCAGAAGAACAGCCACATGAAGCTGGCGAAGAAGATCGGGAAGGATGGCGCCGCGCCAAAGCCGCCGACGCTGTACATCACCGAGAGCACGCCCAGCGCCAGGGCGATGAACACCCAGTGCGTGACGTTGTGGCCGCCGAACTTGTCGGAGATCCAACCGGTGAGCGCCCGTGAGGCCGCCCCGACCAGGGGGCCAAGGAAGACCAGCTGCATGGCTTGGACGTCGGGGAACAGGGTCTTCATCAGGAGCGGAAAGGCCGCCGAGAAGCCGATGAACGAGCCGAAGGTGCCGATGTAGAGCCAGCAGATCACCCAGTTATGCTTGCGCTTGAACACCACCGACTGTTCGGCGAAGGAGGCCCGCGCAGAGGCGATATCGTTCATGCCGAACCAGGCCATGCTGCCGGCGATGAGTATGAAGGGGACCCAGACGAAGCCGGCGTTCTGCAACCAGATCGTGCTCGACACGCCCTTTTCCACGACGGTCTGGGGCGCGCCCACCAGGGGCAAGAACATCCCGACCCCGATCACCACCGGCACCAGGAACTGCATGACGCTCACGCCAAGGTTTCCGAACCCGGCGTTGAGGGCCAGCGCATTGCCCTTTTGGCTCTTCGGGAAGAAGAACCCGATGTTGGCCATCGAGGACGCGAAGTTGCCGCCCCCCAGGCCGCAGAGCAGGGCCAGGACCACGAACACTTCATAGGGCGTGGTGGGATCCTGCACGGCCAGGCCGATGCCGATCGCCGGAATCAGCAGCGACAGGGTGGTGAGCGTCGTCCACAGCCGGCCGCCGAGGATCGGGACCATGAAGGTGTAGAAGATCCGCAAGGTCGCGCCCGACAGGGCAGGCAAGGCGGTGAGCCAGAAGAGCTGCTCGGTGGTGAACTTGAAGCCGACGAGCTTCAGCTTGGCCACCACCATGGACCACACCATCCAGACCGAGAAGGCCAGGAGCAGGTTCGGAATGGAGATCCAGAGATTCCGGCTGGCGATCGCCTTGCCTGACCCCGACCAGAAGGCCGGGTCCTCGGGACGCCAGTCGGTCAGGACATGACGGGCGGGTTTGCGGGAAGCCATCAAGGCGCTCCTCTTGTTGCTGGGGTCGCCGCGCGAGCGCGGGCCGACGCGCCGGAGACCGGGCGCGGTTGAAGGTCGGCGTGCAGGGCCGCCATCTCGGGAAGTTCCGGCAGGTCGCCCAGCTGCGGGGCGCCGGCATGCTCCATCCGGCGGATGGCGAAGTGCATCCAGGTCAGGGCGCTGGCCACGAGGACGAACAGCAGCATGAAACAGCTGGTCCAGACCCCGGTCAGGTCGTTCAAAGCCCCGAAGGCGATGGGCAGGACAAAGCCGCCCAGGCCGCCCACCATGCCCACCAGTCCGCCCACCGAGCCGATGGTGTCGGGGTAGTAGACCGGGATGTGCTTGTAGACCGCGGCCTTGCCGAGGCTCATTGCGAAGCCGAGGCAGAACAGCAGGACGATGAACGGGACGAGCCCCGTGGCCAGCCGGAAGGCGATCGGCCCATGGACCCCATCCACCACGTAGCTGGTGGGCGGATAGGACAGCAGGAAGGTGGCCACCACGCTGATGCCGAAGGTGATGTACATCACCTTGCGCGCGCCGATCTTGTCGGAGAGCCAGCCGCCGAACACCCTGAACAGGGACCCAGGGATCGAATAGGCCGCCGCCAGCATGCCCGCCGTGCGGATGTCCAGCTGATAGACCCCCACCAGATAATGGGGCAGCCAAAGGGCCAGGGCCACGAAAGCGCCGAAGACGAAGAAGTAGTAGAGGGCGAAGCGCCAGACCTGCAGCTTCTTGAGCGGCGCGAACTGCATCGCCGCGGCCACGGGCTTGGCGCCGGTCCGGCGACGTTCCACCAGTTCGGGGTCGTCGCGGGTCAGCAGGAAGTAGATGACGGCGATCACCGCCAGGGCCGCGGCCCAGACCTGGGCGACGGTCTGCCAGCCATAGGCGATCATCACGAAGGGGGCGGCGAACTTGGTGACCGCGGCCCCGACATTGCCGGCGCCGAAGATGCCGAGCGCCGTGCCCTGCTTTGTCTTCGGGAAGAACTTGGAAACATAGGCCACGCCGACGGCGAAGGACCCGCCAGCCATGCCAACCCCGAGCGCCGCCAGCAGGAACTGCGGATAGGTCTGGGCATGGGAGAGCAGGAAGGTGGCGAGCGCCGCTGACAGCATCACCACCAGGTTCACCACCCGGCCGCCGTACTGATCGGCCCAAATCCCCAGGAAAACCCGGACCAGAGATCCGGTGAGGATCGGCGTTCCGGCGAGCAGGCCGAACTGGGCCTCGGTGAGGCCGAGGTTCTGCTTAATCTGCACCCCGATGATCGAGAAGATCGTCCACACCGCGAAGCAGGCGGTGAAGGAGAAGGTGCTCATCCAGAGCGCCATGCCTGCGCCGGGCGCAGTCTGCGTGGCGGGCGGTGTGATGGCGTCGGTCAACTTGTCCCCCGGCCTCTCGATGGCGGGGCCAAGCGCCCTCGCGTCGATCACTGCTATGAAGAGGACGCGGAGGGATTGGATTGATGATGATCAAATTTGGGCGTCGATGTTGCTATATTCGCCGCAGTCCGACGTGAATATTGAGCTCGGTTTGCGCTTGCAACACCTACAATTACTTTTAGTGGCTCGCCCAATTGATGATCGTCAAGCCGCACAACTGCCCGCGGCGCTTTAGCCCCACTTGATCCACATCAAGGCCCGACTCGTTGCGCGGGCCGATTGATGATTGACCTAGGGGACCAAACCAATGTCGATGCGAGTGGTGGATGTCGAGCGCGTGAGGGGCTTGCCCCTGTTCTGCGGCGTCTCCGATGAGACCTTCGGCGCGGTGACCGCCGGCGCCTTCCTGCAGAAATTCCCGGCCGGCACCACCCTCCTGCACGAAGGCGATCCGGTGGACTTTCTCTATGTCCTGCTGGACGGCCTCGTGGAGCTAGAGGGCACCTGGAACGACAAGGAGACCACCTTGGCCGTGCTGCGGCCGGTCTCCACATTCATCTTCGCGGCTGTCGCCCTCGACGCCGACGCGCTGATGAGCGCGCGCACGGTGGAGCGGTCTGACATCCTGATGCTGTCTGGCGAGGCCCTGCGTCGGGCGATGCAGACCGACCCCCGATTCAGCTACGCCGCCACCCTCGAGTTGGCCGGATGCTATCGCGGCCTGGTGCGTTCACTGAAGAATCACAAGCTGCGAGGCGGCGCCGAGCGCCTGGCCAACTATCTGATCACCCAAAGGGTGCGTCAGGGCGGAGCCGAGACCTTCACCCTGCCCCACGAGAAGCGCCTGCTGGCCTCCCTGCTGGGCATGACCCCCGAAAACCTGTCGCGCGCCTTCGCCACCCTCACCGGCTACGGTGTCATAATCAACGGCCCCGAGGTGACCATCGCCCGCCCCGTGGTCCTGGAGCGCCTGGCCAAGCCCGACCCGCTGATCGACAATCACCAACCCCCCAGCGTCACGCCCATGGGCCAGGCCGAGCAGGAGTTGTGGCCGGCCAGCCGCGTGGGCTAGCCGCCGAACTGGGCCAGGTTGCGAGTGTCCCCGGCCTGGCCGCGGGCCAGTTCGTGGCCGCTGGCCTTGCCCGTCAGGGCCTGGGCGATCCGCGCCGCCAACAGATCTGAAGCCTCCGCCCCGTCGGTCAGCAGGTCGCGCAGATCCACCCCGCCTTGGCCGAAAAGGCACAGGCGCAGCAGCCCCCGGGCCGTGACCCTCAGGCGGTTGCAACCGTTGCAGAACCCGGCGCCATAGGGGGCGATCAAGCCGATCCGTCCGGCGAAGTCCGGATGCTCGTACTCCGTCGCCGGGCCATCGTCGGAAGCCCGCGCTCGGGAGCTCCACCCCTCCTGGTCCAGCCAGGCCTTCAGCCGCTCGCCGCTCACATGCTGGTCAGCGAAGTAGGCGGCGTTGTCGGCCGTACGCATCAGTTCGATGAAGCGCACCGCCACGGGCCGGCGGCGAACGAACGCGGCGAACTCGGCGAAGCCGTTCTCCAGGCTGTCGCGCAGCAGGACCGCGTTCACCTTTACGGTCGGGACGCCGATCGCCAACGCCTGATCGAGGCCTGCCACCACCTGATGAAAGCGGTCGTGGCCGGTGAGGCGGGTGAAGCCGTCCCGGTCGAGGGTGTCGATGGAGACGTTGAGGTTGGTCAGGCCCGCGGCGCGCCAGTCGGCCACGTGGCGGTGCAGGTTCCAGCCATTGGTGGTCATGGCCACCTTGGCGATCCCGGGAACCCCGGCGACCCGGGCGATGATCTGGCCGATGTCCTTGCACACCGTCGGCTCTCCGCCGGTCAGTCGGACCTTCTCGATTCCCAGCCGCTGGAAGGCGGAGACCAGGGCGCCGATCTCGTCGACGCCCAGGAAGGCAGGCCCGGCGGTCTTTCTGTAGCCGTCGGGTAGGCAGTAGGCACAGCGGAAGTTGCAGACCTCGGTCACCGACAGCCGCAAGTAGCGGAAGCGGCGGCCGAACCCGTCGATCAGTCGGTCCATGGGACAGGTTCCTCGCGGGACAGAAGAGGCGCCGGTCTCCCGGCGCCCCAAGACCCGGCGGTCGCCGGTGTCGACGTCACCCCAAGCGACGCCGATGGGAGGATGGCGTCGCCCTTTGTGGGCGGATCGAGGTGAGCCTACAGGGGTGCGACCGGCCTTTGCATGACGGCTGAGGGGCCACGTCTTGACTTCGGTTAAGCTGGCAGGGCCCGTCCCTGCGGCCGGGATGGCCAGCCCAGCAGCATCGGCCCGTAGGCCAGGGCGAAGCCGCCATAGGCGGCGCTCCACAGGACGCCGGAGGCTGCGAGCAGAACCGTGCCGCCCGGCCCGCCGAAGCCGGCGCAGACCCTCACCAGGGCCGCGGCGTTGACCAGCAGATAGATGACCAGCGTCCAGCCGTCGGCCGTCCGGGGCCGGCCGCTGTGGCCGAGGGTGGCCCGGGTCATCATGGCCAGCGTCATGACCCCGACTGCGCCCGCGGTCAGGGCGTGGACGCCCCCCGTGCGGGGAAAGATGTCGGGCGCCAGGATGGTGAGGCCTATCAGCATCAGCCCGACGCCCAGCCAAGCGTAGCCAAGGTGGAGGATCCAGACCAGGGGCTCGATAAGGGTCCGCAGGCCCTGCCAGCGCGCCAGGCGTGCAAGGGCGGCGACGCCCGAGACGGTCAGCAGGGCCCCGGACAGCGGGACGTCGGGGACCGCCACCCAGGCGGCGACGGCCAGGCCTGTGAGGATCAGGGCGGCCATGTCCGCGCGGTCGCTTGGGGCGGGCAGCGGCCCGGGCGCGCGCTGCATCAGCCAGTTGCGGGTGAAGCTGGGGGTGACCCGGCCGCCGATCAGGGCGATCAGCAGGGCGATCGCGCCAAGCGCGGCCCGTTGGCCGGCGCCCTCCGGCGCCAGGGCCCCGAGGTGGAAGGCGATATTGGCGCCGGCGAGCACGGTGACCAGGCCGCAAACGGCCAGGTTGCGCCAGTTGCGCCCGGCCAGGATCTCGCGCCAGACTACTCCGGCGAACACCACCAGGAAGGCGCTGTCGATCACGATGGCCCAGACCCCCAGCTCGGTGGCGGCCAGCATAGCCAGGCGACCGGCCAGCCAGAGGGCCGACAAGGCGACCAGCGGCCCCCCCATTACGGGCAAGCGGCCGGTCCAGTTGGGCACGGCGGTGAGCAGGAAGCCGGCGACGATGCCGCCCAGCACGCCGAACAGCATCTCGTGGATGTGCCACTCGCGGGAGAGGGCCGCCCACGGCAGGTAGCCGGTGAAGGACAGCAGCCAGAGGGGAACGGCCAGGGCGGCCCAGATCGCGGCGGCGAGGAAGAAGGGGCGGAAGCCGTAGCTGAACAGCTTGGGGCCCCGGTAGGCGCGCCGATCAGCGGCGGTGGCCATGACGGACTCCGGTCGTCTAGAGGACGGGGCTTCCTTCTAGCCCCGCCCCGCCCCGCGGCCCTTGTCGGACATCAATCGCCGACCCTTTCATGAGCATTTGGAGTAGCCGCAGCCAAAGCAGGTGTCGCAGCCCTCCTTGCGGACCAGCTCGAACCCACCGCACTGGGGACAGCAGGCCTTGGCCTCGGCGTGGGACGCGTGCCCGACGTGGGCGGGCGCGGCGACCGCCTCGATCCTCAGGTGCCGCTCGATCACCCCACCGATGGCCGCGGGCAGCGACGGTACGTAGCGCCCGTCGATCCAGCCACCGCCGCTGGGATCGAACACCGCCTTCAGCTCGTCGGCCACGAAGGCCACGTCGCCGCCCCGGCGGAAGACCGCCGAGATCATCCGCGTGAGGCCCAGGGTCCAGGCGTAGTGCTCCATGTTCTTGGAATTGACGAAGATCTCGAAGGGCCGCGGCCCGTCACCCATGTCGGCGTCGTTGATGGTCACATAGACCGCGTGCGCGCTCTGCGGCCATTTGATCTTGTAGGTGGCGCCCTCCAGGACATCGGCACGGGGTGAGAGTCGGGGCTCGGGCGGCGGGGACGCTTCGGGCGCGGGAACCACCGACAAAACCGAGCCGGTGACGGCGTTGGGCCGGTAGGTGGTCAGGCCCTTGCAGCCGAGGCGGTAGCCTTCCAGGTAGATGTCCGAGAAGTCGGCAAAGGCGATATCTTCCGGGCAGTTCACCGTCTTGGAGATGGAACTGTCGATGCAGGTCTGGGCCGCGGCCTGCATCCGAAGATGGTCGGCCGGGGTCAGGTCCTGGGCGCTGACGAACAGCTCGGCAGGCGGCGCGGCCTCGCCGTTCAGCCCGCGCCAGACGGTGAGCGCATAGTCCTCCACCTGCTCCGCCCGCGAGGAGCCGTCCGGCTGGCGCACCTTGCGGGTATAGGCGTAGGCGAAGACCGGCTCGACGCCCGACGAAACATTGCCGGCCAGCAGCGAGGTGGTACCGGTGGGCGCGATGGAGGTCAGGCACCCGTTGCGCAGGCCATGCTCGGCGATCATGGCTCGGGTCTCCCCGTCCAGGCTCAGCAGGTTCGGGCGCTCCAGGATCTGCGGATCATAGAGCGGGAAGCTACCCTTCTCGGCA
>NZ_JANPJP010000191.1:0-26382 GCF_031425575.1 Phenylobacterium sp. | reverse complement strand
CAAGGAGATGGGCTACGCCGAAGACCGCGCCGGCCAGACCCGGGCGAAGCCCAACCGCTAGGCCCATCGCGGAAGCGCTTGATCATCGCGCCGCGCCCTATAGGTTGCCCGAGACAAACAACTGTTCGAATGCGGGTTCAGACGCCCGCCGGGGAGCCTGAATGAGCCAGCGTTTCGAAGGCACGGACAACTACGTCGCGACCGAGGACCTGAAGGTCGCGGTCAACGCGGCCATCGCGCTGGAGCGTCCGCTGCTCATCAAGGGCGAGCCCGGCACCGGCAAGACCGTGCTGGCCTTCGAGATTGCCAAGGCGCTCGGGGCCGAGATGATCACTTGGCACATCAAGTCGACCACCAAGGCGACTATGGGCCTCTATGAGTACGACGCGGTGACCCGCCTGCGCGACAGTCAGCTCGGCGACGAGCGGGTGAAGGACGTCCGCAACTACATCAAGAAGGGCAAGCTCTGGGAGGCGTTCACCGCCGACAAGCGCCCGGTCCTGCTGATCGACGAGATCGACAAGGCCGACATCGAATTCCCGAACGACCTGCTGCAGGAACTCGATCGGATGGAGTTCTACGTCTACGAGACCAATGAGACGATCAAGGCCGAGGTCCGGCCGATCGTGATCATCACCTCCAACAACGAGAAGGAGCTGCCGGACGCCTTCCTGCGCCGCTGCTTCTTCCACTACATCCGCTTCCCGGAAGCCGAGACGATGAACGAGATCGTCGAAGTCCATTATCCGGGCATCAAGCAGAAGCTGGTCGCCGAGGCCCTGCGGATCTTCTACGACATGCGCAAGGTGCCGGGCCTGAAGAAGAAGCCGTCGA
This sequence comes from Phenylobacterium sp., assembly GCF_031425575.1. GTDB lineage: Bacteria > Pseudomonadota > Alphaproteobacteria > Caulobacterales > Caulobacteraceae > Phenylobacterium. Next base: position 25,548 of record NZ_JANPJP010000191.1, on the reverse strand, counting down.
CTTCGGAACTGCTCGACTGGCTGAAGCTGCTGATGGTCGAAGACATCGACGCCGCGGCGCTGGCCGAGAAGGATCCCACCAAGCTGATCCCGCCGCTGCACGGCGCCCTGCTGAAGAACGAGCAGGACGTGCACCTGTTCGAGCGCCTGGCCTTCCTGGCCCGCCGCGAAGGCGCGGGCTCGCGTCCGGGCCAATAACGCTTACGACGAATTCACTCGACCTGATCGAGGGCTCCGGTCACCGTTGATACGAACGGGATCGGAGCCCTTTTTCTTATGAAGACCCTGCTGTTGCTGGCCGCCTCGGCCCTAGCGCTCACCGCCTGCCAGAGGCCCGCCGCCCTGAAGGCCAAGCTGGAATGCCCCCCGACCGAAGGCAGCCTGACCCGGGTCAGCGCCGCAGCCGACGGGCAGAGCTGCGTTTATCGCGAGAGCGACGGCGCCCAGATCACCCTGACCCGCATGCCGGTGAAGGGCGACGCAGTGGCGACGCTCGCCACGCTCGAGGCTGAACTCAAGACCCTTGGCGGCTCGCCTGTCGCCGCCAGCGCCGACACGACCGCCGCGCCTGGAGCGGCCGCCGAAGCCGCACGCGTCGAGGCCGAGGCCCGGGCGGACGCGAAGATAGACGCGGCCATTGACCCCGCGGTCGGCGAAGCCGATGAGGGCCGCCCCAGGATTCAGGCCAAGGTCGACACCGAGACCGGCGAGGAACACACCCAGGTCGACCTGCCGGGCCTGCACATCAAGGCCGAGGGCGACAAGGCCAACGTCCAGGTCGGCCCGATCCACATCAAGGCCGACGGCGACAGCTCGACGGCCACGATCAAGATGTACCGGGACGTCCGCATGCGCGGCGAGGCGCTGTCACGGGAGAAGCGCGGCCTGCGCGCCACCTTCATCTACGCCGGCGACGACCTCACCGGCGGGTACAAGTACCTGGGCTATGAAGCGTCGGGTCCCAAGAAGGGCCCGATCGTCGTCGCGGTGGTGAAGTCGACCGCCAACAGCCGGCACGACGACATGTACGACGACGTCAAGACCCTGGTCCGCCGCAACGGCGGGACCTGATCGCCCCGGACCGCTCTAGACCGCCTGTACTTCCACGACCTTGTAGGTCAGGGGCCGGCCGTCCTCGTCGGCGACGGTGACATATTCGCCAACGGCGAACCGATGGTCGCCCAGGCGGTGGACCGGCTCGTCGTCGGCTGTGTCGTCGGCCTCATAGTCGAAGAACCAGCGGGCGCCACGCTTGGCCAGGCGACCGTCGGTGGCCTCTTCATCGGGCGTGAAGCGACGCACGGTGCACCGCGCCTTGGCCTTGGCGTAGGCCGCCTCGTCGATGTGGCCGTCGGAAGTGAGCGGCGCGGTCAGCGAATAGCCACGGTGGTCATCGCCTCCCGCGAACTCGGTGCCCGGATTGCGGGCAAGCCGCATGACGATGCGCGAGAGGCTCATGACGGTACGCTTTCGGTCTAGTGGGAAAGGAACAGGGACGGCTGATCAGCCGCCAGCAGCGAACGGGTCGTGCCGCCGAAGATGAACTCCTGCAGGCGCGGGTGCCCAAAGGCGCCGGCCACTAGAATGTCGGCGTTGGCCTTCTTGGTGGCGTAGAGCAGCAGCGGAGCGGCGTCGCCGGAGTCCGGCAGGATGTCGACATCAGCCACAACGTTGCGGGCGGCGAAATAGGCCTGCAGACGCGCGGGATCAAAGCTACGCGAGCTGGCCTTGGGCGCGGCGAGGATCACCACGCGGGAGGCCTTTTCCAAAAGCGGCATGGCCAGACGCGCGGCGCGGGAGGCTTCCTTGCCCCCGTCCCAGGCCACGGCGATCACGCCGCCGGTCTTGAAGCCCTCACGGGCGATCAGAACCGGGCGCTGTTCGTCGGCCACCATCTGCTGGAAGGCCTCGGCCAGGGGGCCGCGTCCGCGCGGCGGGTCGTTGGTGAAGACCACCACGTCGGAAAGACGGCTCTCGGCGGAGAGCCCCGCCCAGACCGGAGTCTGCAGGGAGATAAACTCAGCCTTGGCGTAGGCGCAGGCTTCCACGGCGGCGCGGGCCTTGACCTCGCCGGCGGCCGCGGCCTCCTTTAGGGATTCCAGGGCGGTGGATTGGACTCCGCCCAGAAAACCCTCGCCCATCCAGGGCATCACATCAGCGACATCGGCAGGGGTGTAGACACAGGCAAGCTCGGCGCCGAAAGGTTCGGCCAGCAGGGCGGCGGCCTTCACGGCGGCCTTGTCGCCCTCGCCGCCGGACAGCGGCGTCATGATTCTAGCCCAGCTCATGTGTTTCCCCTTCGCGTTGGTGCACAGTGGTGACGACGATGGACCCGCACATTGATCTTTCTCAAGTCCTGGTTCAGGTCACGAGCTTGAGTGTGAGAGGAACGCGTCCGTGAGGAAAGGGCTGCATAGAACCGCGAAAGAACCCCGGGCGTGGCAACGCATGCTTTCGGGGCGCCGTCTGGACCTGCTTGACCCCTCGCCGATGGATATCGAGATCGAGGATATCGCCCACGGACTGGCCCGCGTCGCGCGCTGGAATGGACAGACGATCGGCGAGCACGCCTTCTCCGTGGCCCAGCATTCGGTGGTGGTGGAGGAGATCTGCGCCCACATCCAGCCCGACCTGGAACCGCGCTGGCGGCTGGCGGCCCTGCTGCACGACGCCTCGGAATACGTCATCGGAGACATGATCAGCCCGTTCAAGGCGGCGCTCGGCTACGACTACAAGCTGTTCGAGGAACGGCTGGAACATGCGATCCACACACGCTTTGGCCTGCCCGCCAAGGTCCCGCTGAGCGTGAAGAAGCTGATCAAGCGGGCCGACCGGGCCTGCGCCTACTTCGAGGCGACCCAGCTGGCGGGATTCGGGGTCGACGAATCCGTGGAGTTCTTCGACCCGCCGCCGGCGGGCTACCACCTGCACATCGAGCCGTTGTCGGCGGCCCAGGCCCAGCTACGCTACGTGCAGCGGTACCAGGTGTTGTCGGAAGCGGCGGGCTTCTCCGTCGGCCCAGCCGCGTTCGATACGGAGTGAGCGTGTCCTTCATCATCTGCGGGCTGGCCGAGGTTCCCGCCGTGATCAAGGCGCGGCGGCCCTCGCACATGGTGACCTTGCTGGACCCGGCCAGCATGATCGCCACGCCCGCGGGGATCGAGGCCGCCAACCATTTGCGCCTGGGGGTCAACGACATCGCCGAGCCGATGGAGGGCATGATCCCGCCCGACGAGCAGCTGGTCCATGACCTGCTGGCCTTCGGAAGCCGTTGGAAGGGGGACGCCCCGATGCTGATCCACTGCTGGGCCGGTATCAGCCGGTCCACCGCCAGCGCCTTTGTCCTGGCCTGCGCGCGCAATCCCGACGCCGACGAGCGGGAGATGGCGCTGTTGATGCGTCGGGCGGCCAGCCACGCCTATCCGAACCGCCGGATCATCGCCCTTGCGGATGACATCCTGGGTCGGCGCGGCCGTATGGCCGATGCGATCGCCGCGATGGGCGGCAATGACTTTGTGAGCCAGGGCACACCCTTCGATTTCCCGGCCCGGCACTAGGATGGACCGCGCCGTCGTCATCGGGCTGTCGGCGGTGGTGGTGGCCATACGCGACGGCCAGGCCGTGGTGCTGACGGTCCGGCCGCGGGGGCAGCAGGCCGGCCTGCCCTTCGGCCCCTTTGACCCTGACGGCCACCGGACCTTCGAACTGGCCCTGCGCGCCTTCGTGACGGCCCAGACCCGGTTCGACCTCGGCTATGTCGAGCAGCTCTACACCTTTGGCGACAAGGGCCGCGACGCACCCCTGGCCGACATGGGCGTGGGGACCGGGGCCGCGCGGGTGATCTCGGTGGGCTACCTGGCCCTGACCCCTCAGGCGGTGGACACTCACGCCCCGGACACCACCTGGGCCGACTGGAGCCGGTTCTTCCCCTATGAGGATTGGCGCGAGGGGCGCCCCGCCGCGCTGTCGGCCCTCGAGCCCGCCCTGCGGCAATGGGCGGGCGCGGCGCCGGGCCCGGAGGCCAGCCGCCGCCGCTCGGCCGCCCGCCTGCTATTCGCCCTGGACGACGCGCCCTGGAACGAGGAGCGGGTGCTGGAGCGCTACGAGCTGCTCTATGAGGCGGGCCTGGCGCCGGAAGCCGCCCGCGACCGGGGCGAAGGGGCGCCCTCCCCCGCCCTGGCGGCGGCCATGGGCGAGCCGATGTTCTCCGACCACAGGCGGATCCTGGCCACGGCCCTGTCACGTCTGCGGGGCAAGCTGAAATATCGGCCGGTGGTGTTCGAACTGATGCCCGAGGCCTTCACCCTGTCCTTCCTGCAAAGGGCCGTGGAGGCCATCGCCGGCGTGCCGCTCCACAAGCAGAACTTCCGCCGGGCGCTGGAGCGCGCCGACATGGTGGAGGGACTTGGCCGGATGGACACCGACACGGGCGGGCGGCCCGCCGAGTTGTTCCGCTTCCGCCGCGAAATCCTGGGCGCCCGGCCGGTGTCAGGGCTCAGCCTGCCGCTGCTGCTCCGAGACTAGGCGGCCGTTAATACCAGGACGCGGGCGGCTTGGGCAGAGTCTGGGCGTGTTCGACGCAGTCCCGCAGGCCAGGTGTCAGGTCGGCGCGCAGGATAGCGGCCTTGTCGGGCTGGCCGTCACCGTGTTTCAGGGCCGCGTACCAGCCCGGCAGCAGTTCGTCGATGACGCGCTTGTCCGCCTCCGGCCCCACCTGTTTGGCCAGGATCTCGGCGTCATAAATGATGCGGTCGGCGACCGCGTAGATTTCGCGCATCAGGTCGAGGTCGGCCTGGGTTGGATTGTTCTCGGGCTTGGTGAGCCCAATGAAGCCCCCCAGACGCAGCTCGCAAAGATGGTCCTTGCGCAGGTAGTGCAGCCTGGCGTCCTCCACGTGCTGGGTCACCGGCTGGGCCGAGGCTGGCGGACCGGCCGCCAGAAGGGCGCCCGCCGCAAGGGCCGGCAAGATCGGAAGTCTGATGCTCATCACGCACCCCCGTTTGGCAGGCGCGCCGAACGCGGCCTCGGCCAACGGGGGAGGCTACACCTTTCCGGCGCGGGGGCAGAGTCCGCCCGCACGCGCGGGCGCGGCGGTCAGTGGCGCGGGTCGAAGACCGAGGAAAACCGCGAGCCGGGGAAGGCGCGGCGGGCGTACTGGCGGTCCGAAGACTCGCCGGGCCGGCGCTCCTCGGCGAATTCCGCTAGGACCTGCAGCAGGCGCACCATCGGATTGTCGTCGATGGGCACGATCTTGTCGCTGGTGTGCGGCTCCATGCCCCATCAACGGGGACGCCATGGTGAAGGTTCCCGCTTGGCCCGAACGAGGTATCTCGGGCCTAGGCGGCGACGTCGGGAGTGTCGGACTTGGCCTGCCCCGCCTCCCACTGGGCTTTCAGGGTCGCCGATGTGTCGCGGGAGCCATCGGGGCTCCAGCCGGGGGGGCCGAACAGATAGCCCCCGACCTCTCGCAGGGACCGCGAGCCGGCGAGGTCCTTGGCGATCCCGCCCCACTCGTGAAACGCCACGCGGAGAATGTTGAAATTCCCCAGGTTCTTGACGATGCCGTAGCGCGGCGTCTCCTCGTCCAGCTCCGGCTGGAAGGTGCCAAACAGCTTGTCCCAGATGATCAGGATACCGGCGTAGTTGCGGTCGAGGTAGCGGGGGTTGCGGGCGTGATGGACCCGGTGGTGCGAGGGTGTGTTGAACACCGCCTCGAACCACTTCGGCATCCGGCCAATCGCCTCTGTGTGGATCCAGAACTGGTAGACGAGGCTGATCCCCTTCTGGATCGCCAGCATGGCCGGCGGGAAGCCCAGGAAGGCCAGCGGCAGCCAGAGCGCCCACGTGCCAGCCAGGCCGCCGGTCCAGGTCTGCCGCAGGGCGGTGGACAGGTTGTAGTGCTGCGACGAGTGGTGATTGACGTGGGCGGCCCACCAGAAGCGCCGCTCATGGCTGAGGCGATGGAACCCGTAATAGGTCAGGTCCTCCAGGAAGAAGATCGCCACCCAGGCCCAGATGGCGGTCATGGGGATGTCGAACACCCGGTGCTGCCAGACCCAGACCGTGGCGGCCACGGCCGCGCCGCCGGTGAGCAGGCCCGCCACATTGCTGCCCAGGCCCATGCCCAGGGAGGCCATGGTGTCCTTGGTCTCGTAGTGGCTCTTCACCGCCTTGAAGCGGGTGAGCGCGATCTCGAGAATGATGGTCAGGACGAAGAACGGGATCGCCAGGGTGACCGGATCGAACGGGGCCTTGAGCGGATCCATCAGGCGCCGCCTGCTGGCGGCCAGGAGTCAAAGGCCAGACGCGCCCGAGGCGCCGAGACGTCCGCCAGGTCGAGCTTCAGCACCCCGTCGCGGAAGCTGGCGGCCACGGCCTGGGCCCAGGGGATGTGACGGGCGGCGTAACCGTCGCCGACCTCGCACAGCACCAGGGCCGAGGCGCCCGAGCGGGCCAGGGCGCCGCGACCATCATTTGTGACCCAGAGCGCGTCGAGGGCCCTGCCCGGGAACTCATCGGCGAACAGGGCCCGGGCGCGGGCCTCGCTCAGCGGCGACATGGGCTTGGCGATCTTGGCCCAGGCGGCCAGGGCCACCAGCAGGGCCACCGCCGCGAAGGATCCAGCGAACTGGATCGCGAATTGTTTGTCCAAGGCGTGTTCTCCCTGACAGGAAAGTCCGCCGTGGGCGGACCAGCGTCAAGGGCGTGGACGCGGCATTCTAGGCCGCCAGGGCGCGCCTCAGACAGCTGACAACCTGGTCCGCGTGATACGGCTTGGAGACGAAGTCGCTGCCATCGGGCAGTCCGCCCGAGAGATCCGCGCCGCCGGTGGTCACCAGGATGCGGACATCGGGCCACCGGGCGTGCACGAGCTGCGCCAGGTCGATGCCGTCCATGGACCCGGGCATGTTCACATCGGTGAACACCGCGCAGATGTCGTCATGACTGTTGAGGATCGCCACGGCCTGCTCGGCGTCATCGGCCTCGATGACGGTGAACCCCGCCTCCTCCAACCCAATGGCGGCCGTAAGACGGACCAGGACTTCATCTTCAACCAAAAGCACTAAAGGCGACATGGTGGAGCAACTTGCGGGATTGGCGGAAGTTCCCCGTCTTGCGATCAGTTCGCAGGGGGTTCGAACAGATGGGCCCACGGATAGCCATGCGGCGCCGGTTCACCTGCTGCGATCCGATCCAGATCGCGACGCGCCTTGGCGCTGAGGAACTGGGCGTAGGTGATGATCTGCGCGGCCGCCTGGCCGGCTTCGGCGGGATTGGGGTTGGAAACCTCGTCTTGCATGCGTCACCTCTGTTGCGGCCCGAGCCGCGATGACCGCCATAAGGCGCCGCTCCACCTGAACGGGCATGGAAGCAGCCCGTTGGCTGGTGTTCAGGTTGGCTTGACCATTTCCAGGCTGGGCGCCGAAACAAAACAGGGCCGCCCCATGGGGACGGCCCTGCCTGCAATCTGTCGCGCGGGAGACCCGGGCGGGACTTACTTCTTTTTGGCGGGCTTCACGCCGTTGACGGCGTCCTTGAGGCCCTTGGCGGCGCGGAAGCGCACGGCCTTGGAGGCCGGGATCTTGATCGCTTCGCCGGTGGAGGGGTTGCGGCCTTCACGGGCGGCGCGAGCGCCGACGTCGAACACGCCGAGACCCGAGAGACGGACATCGCCGCCGCCGGTCAGAGCGCCCGAGACGGTGGCGACCATGGCTTCCAGCACGCGGCCGACTTCGGCCTGGGTGGTCCCGGCGGCCGTGGCGACCTGTTCGATAAACTCAGATTGGGTCATGTGACCTCCGGTTGTCTTTGTTGCGCCTCGCGTATCGACGCAAGGGAGGCAAGGGTTTGCGCAGATTCGCGGGCTATGGCGACCTTGACGCAAGGGAAACGGGGCCGAGAGACCCCGATTTCAGGCAAAATAGCGCGCATTCGCCGCAGAGGAGAGGCGTATGAACCCCTCCAGGACATTAGCGGTCGTCGCGTAGGTACACCACCTGGCTGCGACCCGAGCTGATCAGGTGACCCAGCAGGAAGCCGGCGGCCGCGGCGATGCCGAGGGCCACATAGGGCTTCTCACGGACCAGGACGTCGGTGTCGCCGAAGCGCTCGACGGCGCGTTCCTTCACCTTGCCATAGACCTCCTGGCTCTTGGCGACGACCACCTCGGTCTTGCCTTCCAGCAAGGTGCGGGCGGCGCTCAGCAGGCTGTGGGCGGCTTCATTGAGCGCGGCGGGGGCCTTGCCCATGGCGTCGGCCGCCTCGCTGAGCGAGTCCGACGCGCTGGCCCTGGCGTTCCTGGCCGAGGCGGCGACCGGATCGAGGGCGGCGGTGGCGTCAGCCAGATCGGCGGCTGTTCCGTTAGCCGTGGTTCCGTTGGCGGAGGAGGTCATCGGGTCGGCCATGATTTTTCTCTTCGAATAGGGGATCAGGCCCAAAGGCGGGGGCCGGGCGCGACATCAACGATGTCGGCCCGGCCGAGGTTCCGAACCTAGAACTTGCGCGTGTAGGCGATAGCCCAGACGTCGGCGTTCTCGCTGGCGTCCTTGAAGTCGTGACGGGTGTAGTCGAGGCGGACCCCGTTCTTGTCGTCCAGGAAGTACTGGCCGCCGACGCCGTAGTTCCAGCTCTCGCCGTCATCGGCCGCCGAAGCCCCGGCGGCGGACGCCTTGATCTTGGACGTGCCGTAGCCGACGCGGGCGAAGAGGTCGGCCTGCGGCGAGACCGGCAGGTAGCCAACGCCGTAGATGGCGGCTTGGTGCTGCAGCTTCACATCCACCGAAGTCCCGGCGACATTGACGCTGTCTTCCTTGACGCCAGCGGCCAACTCGCCCTCGACGCCGAGATACTGGCCAAAGCGGGCGCCGACGCGGCCCTGGATGGCGCCCAGGTTCACGTCGTCGATATTAGCGTTCGCATAGCCGAGCGAGCCGTACACGGTGGTGGGGGAGAGGGACTGCGCCGAGGCGATGGCGGGGACGGCGAGGGTCAGGGCGGTCGTTGCCGCCAGGGCGATGAGAGACTTCATAGGTTACTCCAACTCGTTGGTTCAGCTCCCCAGCAGGTCCCAAGTCGCCTTCAAACACGGCGGTCCTAGGTCCGTTCCTCGACAATGGACGGAAACAATGTGGCGGGGCCGGAGGTGTGCCCCGGCGGACACAGGTGCGCGCGAGGCGCGCTGGCGTTGGAGACCGGCGTTCGAAACGCGGTCACGTCACGGCCGGGATGTACCCGGCCGTGACGCTGCGTGGGTCTTAGAACTTGCGGGTGTAGGCGACCGCCCAGACGTCAGCGTCGTCGCTGGAGTCCTTGAAGTCATGACGCGTGTAGTCGACGCGCACGCCATTCTTCTCGTCGAAGAAGTACTGGCCGCCGACGCCGTAGTTCCAGCTGTCGCCATCGGCGGCGGCGGCGGCGCCGAGCGCCGAGGCTTCGATCTTGGAGTTGCCGTAGCCCACGCGGGCCAGCAGGTCGAACTGCGGGTTCAGCGGCAGATAGCCGACGCCGTAGATCGCCACCTGGTGCTTCAGTTCCACGTCGACATTGACCGCGCCGATGCGGACGCTGTCTTCCTTGACGCCGCCGGCGACTTCACCTTCGACGCCGACATACTGGCCAAAGCGGGCGCCGAGGCGGCCCTGGACGGCGCCCAGGTTCACGTCGTCGATTGCGGCGTTGGCGTAGCCGATCGAGCCGTAGAAGGTGGTGGGCGACATCGACTGCGCCGAGGCGACGGCCGGGGCGGCGACAAGAACAGCGGCGGTGGCCGCGAGTGCGATGAGAGACTTCATTTTTTTGATACTCCAACTCTGGGTTTCATTGCCCAGGCTGCGCAAATGGCATGCATCGGCCGCGAAACAAGCCTGTTTTCCGTGCAGATTAGGATGACAACATCGGTATCCCACCAGATGTGGCCGCTCCGCCACAGACTTGAAGTCGCGGGAATCGGGCCCATGGACGCGCCGCAACGGCAACCTAGAGGTGAAGTAGGTGCAGCTTTTCAGAAGCTTAGCCTTGGGAGTGTGCAAGTAGGTGGGGAGGGCTATCGGCCTGTCGGCCTCCCCCATGCTATCAACGCCGCAGACGCCCCAGACAGGGGCCCCTTGTACCGGGAGACGACGCCTTGCACTCAGCCGTGATCGCGGCCACCGGCCTCTACACCCCGCCTCAGAGCGTCTCGAACGCCGAGCTGGTGGAGGCCTTCAACACCTACGTCGCCAACTTCAACACCGAGCACGCCGCAGGCATCGAGGCCGGCGAGGTGGAGGCCCTGACCCCCTCCTCCGTCGAGTTCATCGAGAAAGCCTCGGGGATCAAGTCGCGGTTCGTGGTGGACAAGGCCGGCGTCATCGACCCGGCGGTGATGACGCCGTCTATCCCGGAACGCTCCAACGACGAGCTTTCCGTGATGGCGGAGATCGGCGTGGCCGCGGCCCGTGACGCCATCGCCCGCTGGGGCAAGGACGCCAGCCAGATCGACGCGGTGATCTGCGCGGCCTCGAACATGCAGCGCGCCTATCCGGCCATGGCCATCGAGATCCAGCAGGCCCTGGGCATCGAAGGCTTCGGCTTCGATATGAATGTCGCCTGCTCCTCGGCCACCTTCGGCATCAAGACGGCGGCCGACTACATCGCCACGGGCTCGGCCCGCGCGGTGCTGGTGGTCAATCCGGAGATCACCTCGGGCCACCTGAACTTCCGCGACCGCGACAGCCACTTCATCTTCGGCGACGTGGCGACGGCCGTGATCGTCGAACGCGAAGACCTCGCCAAGCCAGGTCAAGGCTGGGAAATCCTGGGCACACGCCTGAAGACCGAGTTCTCCAACAATATCCGCAACAACTTCGGCTTCCTGAACCGCGCGGCGCCTGAGGGCGTCGGGGCGGCGGACAAGCTCTTTGTCCAGGAGGGCCGCAAGGTGTTCCGCGAGGTGGTGCCGATGGTGTCGGAGATGATCGTCCAGCACGCCGGCGACCTGGGGGTGGATCCCACGGGGCTGAAGCGCCTGTGGCTGCACCAGGCCAACATCAACATGAACGTCATGATCGGCAAGCGGGTGCTGGGCCGCGATCCTGCGCCCGGCGAGAACGTCATCATCCTCGACACCTACGCCAACACCTCGTCGGCCGGTTCGATCATCGCCTTCCACAGCGCCAATGAGGACTTCCAGGCCGGCGACACCGGCCTGATCTGCTCCTTCGGCGCCGGCTACTCCGCCGGCACGGTCTTCGTCAGGAAGCGGTAGGCCTCAGGACCTTCCGGAACCGGGGCCCGTCAGTAGATCGGCTCACTCTTGGGGGGATGGGCGGCCTTCCAGTCCATCGCCATGCGGACACGGCTGCCGACGGAAGGATGGTCGTAGAACAGCACCTCCTCCAGCTTGGAGGGGGTGGCGGCGCGATATTCGATGGTCTTGACCAGGGCCTTGGCCAGGCCGTCCGGCTCGTTGAAGCGTTCCAGCGAGAATAGGTCGGCGTCGGTCTCGGCCACCCTTATCAGGGACGAGGTGATGGGCGTCGCCAGCAGGCCCAGCACGGCCATGATGATCCAGACCACCGGCAGGCCGGCGGGGTCGGAAACCCCGCTGATGTCCCTGGCGCCCAGCAGCCGCGCGACAGGCGCGAACAACCGGTCCACCAGGAAGAACAGCACCAGGGCCAGGGCGCCGAAGGCCGAGGCCAGCCAGATGGAGTGCGTGTGGACGTAGTGGCCCATCTCGTGCCCCACCACGCCCTTGACCTCAGCCAGGTCGGCGCCCTGCTTGAACATCGTGTCGCTCATGGCGATGCGGGCGGTGCCGAACAGGCCCGAGACATTGGCCGTGTAGCGGTTGGACTGCTTGGAGCCGTCATAGACATAGATCTTGTCGGAGGGGACGCCGTTGGCGTTGGCCATAGTGACGACCGTGTCTCGCACCGGGCCGGGCGGCGCCGGCGTGTAGGTGTTGAACAGCGGCTCGATGAACACCGGGGACACCACCATGATCACCATGAAGGCCACCGCCACCAGGCCGCCGCCCCAGGCCCACCAGGTCTTGGGGGCCTTCCGCATCAGGGCGTAGACGCCGGTGGCCAGGGCCACGGTCATGATCAGCGAGATCGCCAGCATGAGCAGGGTCTCGCCGGCCCAGCCGCCGAAGGCCTGGTCGGTGAGGCCGTAGGATTTCTGCCGCCACCAGTCCTCATAGGCCGACCAGGGCAGGATCAGCAGGCCCTCGATCAGCATGTCGACCACGACGACCGCGGCCACGGCCAGCCAGGGGCGGCTCCCTCCGGCCTCCACGCCGTTGCGGACCTTCACCAGGACGCCGGACTTTAGCACCAGCCAGGCGACCACCACCGCCACCACGGCGGTCCACAGCAGCACCCAGTGCCCGCCCTGGGTATAGGCCGTGGCCTTGGCGTGGGCCTCCGGCGGCAATGTCGCGAGATAGGCCTGCGTCGCCGCGGCCGCATCGAATTGGGCCATGCCCCTACCCTCCCGAATATGGGGTGGAAAAAGCCAGATAAGCCTAGGCTTGTCAGGTGAAATTTGTCTCACCTTCCCGCCGGGCGGACGCCGGGCGATAAGGGGCGATGACCACGATCCTCGCCATCCACGCCCATCCCGACGACATCGAGACCCTGGCCGCCGGCACGATGGCGCTGCTGGCCGCCCGTGGGCATGACCTGAAGATCGTCACGGTGACGGCCGGAGACTGCGGCTCCAACGAGACCGGGCCGACCGAGACCGCCGAGATCCGCAAGGCCGAAGCCGCCATGGCGGCCGCCCTGATCGGGGCCGACTACCGCTGTGGCGACATCCCCGATCTGTGCGTGTTCAACGACGATCCCTGCCGGCGCCGGGTGACCGAGATGATCCGCTGGGCCGCGCCCGACATCGTGCTGACGGCCTCACCGGCCGACTACCACCCCGACCATGAGGCCGTCAGCGTACTGGTCCGCGACGCCTGTTTCGCCGCCTCGGTCCCCAACTACAGGACCGGCGACGCGCCCGTCCTGACGGGCATCCCGCATCTCTATTTCATGGACCCCATCGGCGGCCGCGACCGCGAGGGGGTGAAGGTGATCCCCGATTTCGGCGTCGACGTGGGCGGCCACTTCGCCACCAAGCAGGCCATGCTCGCGGCCCACAAGAGCCAGGACAGCTGGGTCTCCAAGCAGCACGACATCAGCGACCACCAGGCCTCGATGGAGGCCTGGACCCGCAGGCGCGGCCGCGATTTCGGCGTGGCCCTGGCCGAGGGGTTCCGCCAGTACCGGCATCATCCCTATCCGCGCACCGCTCTCTTGCAGGAGCTGCTCGGAGAGTCCCTGGTCGCGGTCCCGGGCGCCTGACAAAAGGGTCAGGTCCATTGTCGGGCGTGGGTTCGGCGGTTCGTCCTTGAGACAGGACCACCGAAAACAAGGGTGCTTGGGTATGACCAATCTTCTGAAGTCGTTGCTGGCCGTGAGCGCCAGCCTGGCCATCTCCCAGGCCTTCGCCGACCAGGCGCTGGCGGCGAACGGCGCCTGCCCGCCCGGTGTGCCGGCGGGGATTTTCTGTGGCGAGCCCGACGCCGGCCTGGCGCCGGCCGGGACCTACAAGCTGGACAAGGACCACGCGTCGGTTCTCGCCCGGGTTCCCCACTTGGGCTACTCGATCAGCGTCTTCCGCTTCGACAAGGCGGCGGGCTCCCTGGTCTGGGATCCGGCCTCGCCGGCCAAGTCCTCGGTCACCGCAACGGTGGAGACCGGAACCGTCGCGACCAACGTGGCCGGTTTCGGCGCCGACATCTCAGCCAAGTACCTGGGCGCCAAGGCCAATCCGACGGCGACCTTCGTCTCCACCGCCTTCCGCAGGACCGACGCCACCCATGGCCAGGTGGACGGCGACCTCACCCTGATGGGCAAGACCAGGCCGATCACCTTCGATGTGGTGCTGGTGGGGGCCGGCAAGGGCTTCGGCAAACCGCGCATCGGCATGACCGCCACCACCAGGATCAAGCCGGCCGACTTTGGTATGCCGCCGGTGTTCGCCGACCCCATCGAACTGGTGATCGACGCCGAGTTCGAGCAGCAGCCCTGAGGCGGATCAGATTGGGCGGGTGGCGCCGCTCACACGGCGCGCGCGACCCTGCACGGGAAACTTCCGCCTAGAGGTTCTCGATGTCGCAGCCGAGCTCCGCGGCGATGGTCTCGGCCAGGATCTTGCGGTGGCAGCCGCAAGGGTCGGCCTCGTAGCAGAGCAGCGCGGTCTTGCGGTCGGCGGCGATGGCGGTGGCGCGGGCCAGTTCCAGCTGGGCGGCCGGCTCGGCCATGTGCGCCTCGAAGATCTCCGTCATCTCCTCCACCCTGCCCTTGCGCGCCGCGTCGCGGCCAGGCTTGGGGGTGCCCAGCTGGCGCAGGTGGAGGTATTCGATCCCGGCCGCGGCGAGGCTGGCGGCCAGCAGGGTCTTGGAGAAGCCAGCGCGACGGGAGGCGGCCACCGCGCGGACATCGATCAGCACCGACACCTTGGCGGCCTTCAGTCGGGCGATCACCGCGTCCTGGGTCTGGCTCTCGTAGCCGATGGTGGCGAGGGGGATTTGGCTGGGCATTTCCGCAAGATGGGCACGGGTCCTCGAATGACCAGCGCAACTGTGGCCGAGCGAGGCCATCCCTACCTTGGCTGCACCGGCCGGCGCACGCTGATGGTGTTAGCCGGCAGGTTGGACATGACTTCCAGGCGCTGCAGCTCGGCCACGGCGGTCTTGATCATCGCCTCGCCCTCGGCCTCCGAGGGCGCGATGTTGCAGCCCGCCAACTGACCGTCCTTGAAGATGGCGATGATCAGCGGAAGGCCTTCGGAGGGGGCGGGATAGAGCGCGCCGTGAATGCGTGCGGCCATCTCAGGTCTCCTGGGGTTTGGGCTTGCCGTCGAGGACGGTCAGTTTGCGGACGACGAGTTCGTCGATTTCGAGACGCCTGATGCGGGCTCGTCCAACCGTCAGGCGACCGATCGCCAGAGCGCCGATCGCCAACGCCCCCACCGCCAGGGCTCCAACCGCGAAGGACCCGAAGGCCACCGCGCCCACAGCTCCGGCGCCCACCGCTCCAGATCCCATCGCGCGGGCCGGTTTTGCTTTCGGCAAGACTCCGGCGATCCCGTCGGCAAGGCTCCTGGCTGTGGTGGCGGTCTTCGTCACCGGTCTTTCTCGCGCTCGCCGATGGCGGCCTGAGCCGCCGCCAGACGGGCGATCGGCACCCGGAAGGGCGAGCAGCTGACGTAGTCCAGGCCGACCTTCTCGCAGAAGTCGATGGAGGCCGGGTCGCCGCCGTGCTCGCCGCAGATGCCGAGCTTGATGTCGGGGCGGGTCTTGCGGCCGCGCTCCACAGCGATGCGGATCAGGTCGCCGACGCCCTCCTGGTCGAGGGTCACGAAGGGATCGCGCTCGAAGATGCCCTTGTCGATATAGGCGCCCAGGAAACGGCCGCTGTCATCGCGGCTGATGCCGAAGGTCGTCTGGGTCAGGTCGTTGGTGCCGAAGGAGAAGAACTCGGCGTGCTCGGCCAGGTCGTCGGCGCGGATGGCCGCGCGGGGCAACTCCACCATGGTGCCGACCATGTAGGTGATGGTTACGCCCTTTTCGGCCATGACCTGCTTCGCGACCCGGTCGGTGAGTTCGCGCAGGAACTTCATCTCCAGGCCCTTGGCCACCAGGGGGTGCATGATCTCCGGGATCGGCGCGGCCTTGCCAGACTGCACCACCTCGATGGCGGCCTCCAGGATCGCCCGGACCTGCATCTCGTAGATCTCGGGATAGGCCACGCCCAGGCGGCAGCCGCGGTGGCCCAGCATGGGGTTCACCTCGTGCAGCTCCTTGGCGCGGGCCAGCAGCTTGGCGGCGTCCAGGCCGGTGGCCTTGGAGACCGCCTCCACATCCTCGGCGGTGTGGGGCAGGAACTCGTGCAGCGGCGGGTCAAGCAGTCGGAACGTGACCGGCAGGCCCTCCATGATGGCGAACAGCTGGACGAAGTCCTCGCGCTGCATGACCAGCATCTTGGCCAGCGCCTGTTCGCGTCCGGCCCGGTCGTCGGCCAGGATCATCTCGCGCACCGCGGCGATGCGGACGGCGTCGAAGAACATGTGCTCGGACCGCACCAGGCCGATGCCCTCGGCCCCGAACTGCCGGGCGGCGGCGGCGTCGGTGGCGGTCTCGGCGTTGGCGCGGACCTTCAGGCGGCGGATCGCGTCGGCCCAGACCATCAGGGCGGCGAAGTCGCCCGTCAGCTCCGGCTCGATCATCTGCACGGCGCCCGAGAGCACCTCGCCCTTGGAGCCGTCGATGGTGATGATGTCACCGGCCTTGAAGGTGCGGTTGCGGGCCCGGAAGGTCTGGGCCGCGTCGTCGATATAGAGCTCGCTGGCGCCGGAGACGCAGGGCCGGCCCATGCCGCGGGCCACCACGGCGGCGTGGCTGGTCATGCCGCCCCGCGCCGTGAGGATCGCCTTGGCGGCGTGCATGCCGTGGATGTCTTCCGGGCTGGTTTCTTCGCGGACCAGGATCACGGACTCGCCGGCGGCGGCCATCTTCTCGGCCTCGTCAGCGTCGAAGACCACCTTGCCGGTGGCCGCGCCGGGCGAGGCGGGCAGGCCCGAGGTGATGACGTCGCGCGGGCTCGCAGGGTCGATGGTGGGGTGGAGCAGCTGGTCGAGCGAACCGGGCTCGATGCGCATCACCGCCTCTTCCTTGGTGATCAGGCCCTCATTGGCGAGATCCACCGCAACCTTCAGCGCCGCCTTGGCGGTGCGCTTGCCGTTGCGGGTCTGGAGCATGTAGAGGCGCCCCTTCTCCACGGTGAACTCGATGTCCTGCATGTCGCGATAGTGGGTTTCCAGCTTCTCGACGACGGACTTGAACTCCTTGAAGACGTCCGGGAGGGCCTCCTCCATGGACGGCGACTTCTCGCCCATCTCCTCGCGGGCGGCCCGGGTCAGGGCCTGGGGCGTACGGATGCCGGCCACGACGTCCTCCCCCTGAGCGTTGATCAGGAACTCGCCGTAGAGGCGGGCCTCGCCGGTGGAGGGGTTGCGGGTGAAGGCGACACCGGTGGCGGAGCTGTCACCCATGTTGCCGAACACCATCGACTGGACGTTGACGGCGGTCCCCCAGCTCTCGGGGATGTCGTGCATGCGACGATAGAACTTGGCCCGGTCGTTCATCCAGCTGGCGAACACCGCGCTGATGGCGCCCCAGAGCTGGGCCTGCGGATCCTGCGGGAACGGGTGGCCCAGCTCGCGCTCGACGGCGGCCTTGTAGGCGCCGACGACCTTTTCCCAGTCCTCGGCGGAAAGGGCGGTGTCGACGGTGACGTCGAGGCGCTCCTTCTGCTCGTCCAGGATATCTTCGAACATGTGGTGATCCAGGTCGAGGACCACCGCGGAGTACATCTGAATGAACCGGCGATAGGAGTCGAAGGCGAAGCGGCGGTCACCGGCCAGCTTGGCCAGCCCCTCCACCGTCTGGTCGTTGAGGCCCAGGTTGAGAACGGTGTCCATCATGCCCGGCATGGAGGCCCGGGCGCCCGAGCGCACCGAGACCAGCAGCGGGTTGCCGGCGTCGCCGAACACCTTGCCGGTGATGGTCTCCACCTTGGCCAGGCCCGAGATCACCTGTTCCTTCAGGCCCTCGGGATAGCTCTTGTCGTTGGAATAGTAGTGGACGCAGGCTTCGGTGGTGATGGTGAAGCCGGGGGGCACAGGCAGGCCCAGGGAGGACATCTCGGCGAGATTGGCCCCCTTTCCGCCCAGCAGGTTCTTCATGGACGCGTCGCCGTCGGCGCCGCCCCCGCCGAAGGAATAGACCCAGCGCGACTTCGTCAGCGTATCGGTCGGCATCCTTGAGGTCTCCTAACCCGTCACCAAAGAGAAGTCCGCGACGCGACCCATCGCGTCGCGCACCTGTGCCAGAAGCCGCAGACGGTTCTCACGTTCCGCCGCGACCTCCGAGTTCACCAAAACCTTCTCGAAGAAGGCGTCCACAGGGCCGCGAAGTCCCGACAAAGCACGCATGGCGCCCGCGAAATCTTCGTTGTGCAATGCACGCCCCACCGCGGGTTCCGCAAGGGAAATCGCCCCGATCAGGGCGGTCTCCTCGGGCGAGGCGCCGGCCATGGCGACCGCCGGCCCAGCTGGCAGCGGGCCCTTCTTTTCCTCGGCCTGCAGCAGCTGGCGAGCGCGCTTCTCGCCGGCCAGCAGGTTCTTGCCGTCCTCGGTCTTGAGGAAGCCGTCGAGGGCCTCGACCCGGGCCACGATGCGCACCAGGTCGTCGTCGCCGAGGGCGAAGACCGCGTCCACCAGGTCGTGGCGTTTGCCCTGGTCGCGCAGCACCACCTTCAGGCGGTCGGCGAAGAAGGCCATGACCTCGTCGGCCACCACGCTATAGGGGCGGAATTCGTAGATCACCTCGCCCTCAGGCGCGTCGCCGGCCGCGGCCGAACGGTCGAAGCGGATGTCGAAGTCTTCCTCGGTGGCCACGACGTAGGGCTTGCCCTCGAGCAGGGCGTCCTCGAACTCCTCGACATAGGTCTCGAAGACCTCCGAGGGGCTGCGCGACAACGGGCCCAGATATCCGGTGGTGCGCCGGGTGGAGACGTAGAGGGCGCGGCCCGGATCGACGAAGCAGCGCAGGGAGCGGTACCAGTCCCCCACCAGCTCGCGGACCGGGGCGCGGGCTTCCGAGCCTAGCAGGATGCGGATCACACCGAGCGCCGCGCGGCGCAGGGCGTAGGGGTCGCGCGAGCCCGTCGGCTTTTCGTTGATGGCGAAGAAGGCGGTGAGCGTGTCGAGCTTTTCGGCCAGGGCCACAGCCATGGTGACCGGGGTGTCGGGCGCGTCGTCATTGGCGCCGACCGGGCGGTAGTGGTCGCGGATCGCATCGGCGACGACGCCGCTGATCTTTTCCTCACGGGCGTAGTAGCCGCCCATCAGGCCCTGCAGCTCGGGGAACTCGCCGACCATGCCCGTGCCGAGGTCGGCCTTGGCCAGGCGCGCGGCCAGCACGGCCTTGGCGACATCGGCGCCGACCCGCGGCGCGATGGCCTTGGACAGCAGCTCCAGCCGCTCGACCCGCTCATAGAGGCTGCCCAGCTTGGCGTGGAAGGTGACGCCCTTAAGCTTCTCCAGCCGGTCCTCCAGGGTGGTCTTGCGATCCTCGTCCCAGAAGAAGCGGGCGTCCGACAGGCGGGCCGACAGCACCTTGGCGTTGCCCGCCGCGATCACCTCGCCACCGTCGGCGGCCTCGATATTGGCCACGGTCAGGAAGTGCGGCGCCAGCTTGCCGGTGGAGGGATCACGGACCGCGAAATACTTCTGGTGGGTGCGCATGGAGGTGCGGATGACCTCCGGCGGCAGGTCCAGGAAGGCCGGCTCCATGTCGCCCAGCACCGGGGTCGGCCACTCGGCCAGGCCCGCCACCTCGTCCAGCAGGCCCTCGTCGTCCACCAGGTCCAGATTGCGCGCGAAGCAGAGGGTCTTGGCGCCGTCCAGGATGCGGTCCTTCCGCTCCTCTGGGTCGAGGATCACGAAGTGCTTGGCCAGCTTGTCGGCGTATTCGTCGAAGTCGCGCACCTTGAAGGGCTGACCCGAGCCCATGAAGCGGTGGCCCTCGGTGATATTGCCAGCCTCGACGCCGTCGACGCTGAAGGGCACGACCCCGCCGTCGAAGACGCAGACGATGCGCTTGAGCGGCCGCACCCAGCGCAGGGTCCCGCGACCCCAGGTCATGGACTTGGGCCAGGGGAAGTCGCGAACGATCTTCTCGACCATCTCGGCGATGATCTCCGGCGTCGGGCGGCCCTGGCGGTGGATGTGGGCGAACCAGACGCCGTCCTTCTCCACGAGTTGTTCGCGGGTCAGGCCGGTGGAACGCAGGAACCCTTCCATGGCCTGGTCTGGGGACCCGACGCGAGGACCCTTGCGGTCCTCATGGCGGTCGCCCTGGCTGGCCGGCAGGCCCTCGGCCACCAGGGTCAGGCGGCGCGGACCGCCGAAGGACTTCACGGCCTCCGGAATCAGGCCCTCGCCCGCCAGGTGCTCGCGGGCCAGGCGTTCGAAATCACGCGCAGCCTGGGCCTGCATGCGCGCGGGAATCTCTTCGGAGAATAGTTCGATCAGAAGTTGGGGCATGACTATCCTCCCGTTCGCGGCGACATCGGGACGACCGGCGACGGGGGTTGGAAAAATCCCCCTTCCCCCTCGATGGGGGAAGGGTCGGGGATGGGGGTGAACGCGCAGAGTCGGGGCGACTGGCGCACATGGGCGCCGGCGCCGACCTGCGTCCACTGCGTCATCGGTTCGGATACACCCCCACCCAACCCTCCCCCATCGAGGGGGAGGGCTTTGGAGGCGCGAATCTCGCAGGCGATCTTTTCGGCGAGGCCCCAGGGATCGCCCAAGGCCTCGTCGTTGCGGAAGCGCAGGACACGGTAGCCCTGAGTTTCCAGCCACTGCGTGCGTTCGTGGTCGTAGATCTGCGACGCTTCGAGATCATGGCGCGGGCCGTCGAGTTCGATCACGAGCCGCGCCGCATGGCAGGCGAAGTCAGCGACGTAGCGACCGAGAGGCGCCTGCCGCCGGATATTCAGGCCGAGCTTCCGAAGCTCCGCCCAAAGGCGCTTCTCCGGCAGCGTCATCGCGCGGCGGAGATTGCGCGCGCGGCCAACGGCGCCCGGAAGGTGCGGACGGCGCTCGAAGCTCACGCCGCGCCCCCCTCGTTCTTCACCCAGGCCAGGGCGCACATCTTGGTCAGGTCGCGGATGCGGCCGATGTAGCTCTGGCGTTCGGCCACGGCGATCGCCCCGCGCGCATCCATCAGGTTGAACAGGTGGCTGGCCTTCAACACGTGGTCATAGGCCGGCAGAACGATGGCCTGGCCCTGGGGACCTGTCATGGCCAGCAGGCGCGGGACCTGGATCTCCATGTCCTCGAACTGGCGCTTCAGGGTCTCCACGTCATAGCCGTGGAAGTTGGCCTCGGAGTGTTGGCGCTCATTCTCCAGGAAAACGTCGCCATAGGTCTTGGGCTCGGGGCCGTCGGGATCGTTGAAGGCCAGGTCGGCGAAGTTGTCCACGCCCTGGATGTACATGGCCAGGCGCTCCAGGCCGTAGGTCAGCTCACCGGCCACCGGGAAGACGTCCAGGCCGCCCACCTGCTGCATGTAGGTGTACTGGCTCACCTCCATGCCGTCGCACCAGACCTCCCAGCCCAGGCCCCAGGCCCCCACCGTGGGGTTCTCCCAGTCGTCCTCGACGAAGCGGATGTCGTGCAGGCGGGTGTTCAGCCCGATGGCCTCCAGGCTGCCCAGATAGAGCTCCTGCAGGTTGTCGGGGTTCGGCTTCAGGATCACCTGATACTGGTAGTAGTGCTGCAGGCGGTTGGGGTTCTCGCCATAGCGGCCGTCGCCGGGGCGACGCGAGGGCTGCACATAGGCCGCCCGCCAGGACTTGGGACCGAGCGCGCGCAGGACCGTGGCCGGGTGCAGGGTGCCTGCGCCGACCTCCACGTCGTGCGGCTGCAGAATCACGCAGCCCTGACGGCTCCAATAGTCGTGCAATTTCAGGATAAGGCCCTGAAATGAAAGCGGCTTGTCGGTGGGCATGTGAGCTGTTTCGCAGGCGCAAAAAAAGTCGGCGGACCATAGGGCCCGCCGACCTCTGCTTCAACCCACGTAGGGGAGTCTTTAGTTACCCTTGGCGGCCGTGCGCTTGCCGGCGCGCGACAGGGGCTTGTAGAGCGCGCGGTTCTCCGGGGTGTCGGCCACCGGGCCGTTGGTCACCGTCGTGGTGGTGAGACTGGCGGACGTATCGGTGGTCGCGCCGGTGCTTGCCATCGGCGTCGTGACGCTGGTCGAGGACACGCCCTCCGCCGAGGTTTCGGTGGAGGCGCCGTCCATCGTCGGCGCGGGGTCGCCGGCCGGCGCGGTCATAGGCGGCATGGAGGATTCGGCCGGCTGGGTCATGGTCTGGGCCTGGGCGGCGCCGGCCAACAGTGCGGTGGCGGCGGCTGCGGCGAGAAGGGTCTTAAAAGTCATCATCGTTGCTCCTGGTGGTTCGTGAAAGACCCGGCGCGGCGCGCCGGGAAGCCCCGACTATTTGGGTTTCGGCATCACCTGGGTGGCCGGCAGGGTCGCCGGCGCTGTCGCCGAGGCCGATACCGCCGTATTGGCGGCGGCCATCGCGCCCGGCGGCATCAGCACCTTGTTCACGACGTGAATGACGCCGTTGGTGGCCATGATGTCGGCCTGGACGATCTCGGCGTCATTGACCTTCAGCGTCGCCCCGCCCGCCAGTTCGACAGACGGCCCGGCGACGGTGGCCGCCTTGCGGGTCGCGCCCTTGAACTCGCCCGAGGGCACCTTGGCGTTGATGACGTGGTAGATCAGCACCTTCTGAAGCTGGGCTTTGTTCTCGGGCAGCATCAGCTTGTCGAGTTCGCCCGCCGGCAGCGCCGCGAAGGCCGCGTCGGTCGGGGCGAACACGGTCAGGTTCTTGTTGTCCTTGAGCAGGCTGGTGAGGTTCGTGGCCTCGGCGGCCTTTAGGAAGGTCGTGAACTGGCCTGAGGCCTTGGCGGTGGCCACGATGTCGCCGGTGGCGACCACCTGGGCGGAGACCGCGGCGGTGGATTCTGCGGCGACCGGACCCTTGGCGGGCATGGTGGCGGTCTGCGCGTGGGCGGCGCCGGCCATCAGGGCCAGGGCGGCGGTCGTGGTCAGGATACGGTTCAAATTCATCGGGTCCTCATGACGGGGTGAATGGATGCCCCCACTCACCGAGCCTGGAGAGGAGCTCGGCCTGTCGGGCCAAACAGCGCACGGCGGCGCCTGCGGTTGCCGCAGATCACGGGTTCGTGAACGCGAGGTCTGGCGACCATCCGCCGAGCTTCACCAGGCCGATGGGCGTTCTGGAGGCGCTTTATGCGTAACAATTGATCACCCCCGGGGCGATGTGCCTGCGAATAGGGCGCCCGACGACTTTTCCTTGATCAATTGTTACCCCGCGTCCGCCGTCACCGGCGTGTCTCGGTAGCGTCGCCATGCCGTCGAGGGGGCTGAACTCGCGACGGGTCGGGAAATCACCACGGGCGTGCCGATCTTTGGGGCTGCGCAGGAGCGAGCGATGAAACTGATCATGGCGATCGTCAAACCCTTCAAGCTGGACGATGTGCGCGAAGCGCTTGTCGCCGCCGGCGTCGAGGGGCTGACGGTCTCGGAAGTTAAGGGCTACGGCCGGCAGAAGGGGCAGACGGAGATCTACCGGGGCGCTGAGTACCAGGTGAACTTCGTTCCCAAGGTGAAGCTGGAAGCCGTCGTCGACGACAGCGCCGCGGCCAAGGCCGTGGAAGCCGTCAAGGCCGCCGCCGCCACCGGCAAGATCGGAGACGGGAAGATCTTCGTCCTCAATGTCGAGGACGCGGTTCGCATTCGGACCGGCGAGTCCGGCACTGCGGCGCTCTAGAGCGCAGCGCGAACTCATCGGGACAAGGGGATAGCACATGAAAACATTCGGATTTAAGCGGCTGGCGGGCCTGTTAGCCGCCGCCACCCTGGTCGGAGCGCCCCTGGCGTTCCCGGCCTTCGCACAGGACGCCGCGCCGCCCGCCGCCGAGGCCGCCGCGCCCGCGCCGGAAGCCGCTGCGCCCGCGCCTGAAGAGGCTCCGGCGGCCGAGGCTCCGGCCGCCGCCGAGGCGGCTCCGGCCCTGCTGGCTCACCAGGCCAAGCTCGAACTGGACGGCTCCGGCACGGCCTGGATTCTGACCTCCACGGCCCTGGTTCTGATGATGACCATTCCCGGCCTGGCGCTCTTCTACGGCGGCATGGTCCGCCGCAAGAACGTCATCGCCACGGTGGCCCAGTCCTTCGCCGTCACCTGCGTGGTGACGATCGTCTGGATGGCCATCACCTACAGCCTGTCCTTCGGCGTGAACCCCGATGAGAATCTGAACAAGTACATCGGCTCCTTCGACGTCCTGTTCCTCAGCGGCGTCACCACCGAGACGGCCTTCTCGGCCGCCAAGGGCCTGCCTGAGATGCTGTGGATCGTCTATCAGATGACCTTCGCGATCATCACGCCCGCCCTCATCGCCGGCGCCTTCGCCGAGCGCATGAAGTTCTCGGCCCTGCTGCTCTTCACCGCCCTGTGGGCCATCTTCGTCTACGCGCCGGTCTGTCACTGGGTCTGGGGCGGCGGCTGGCTCTCGGGCGCGGGCGTCCTTGACTTCGCCGGCGGCACCGTCGTTCACATCAATGCGGGCGTCGCGGGCCTGATGTGCGCCCTGGTGCTCGGCAAGCGTAAGGGCTACGGCGCGGAAAACATGGCGCCGTCCAACCTGGTCTACACCATGATCGGCGCCAGCCTGCTGTGGGTGGGCTGGTTCGGCTTCAACGCCGGTTCGGAATGGGCCGCTGACGGCATCGCCTCGGCCGCCATGCTCAACACCCAGATCGCGGCCGCCGCGGCCGCCCTGGCCTGGATGATCGTGGAATGGGTCGAGCGCAAGAAGCCCGGCATGCTGGGCCTGGCTTCCGGTGCGGTGGCGGGTCTTGTCGCCATCACCCCGGCCGCCGGCTTCGTGAACCCGCAAGGCGCTCTGATCATCGGCATCATCGGTGGCGGCGCGGCCTATGTCGGCGCGGTCTGGCTCAAGCGCCTGCTCAAGTATGACGACAGCCTGGACGCCTTCGGCGTGCACGGGATCGCCGGCATCGTCGGCGCCCTGCTCACCGGCGCCCTGGCCGACCCGGCCATCAACAGCCTGGGTGAAGGCGCCAGCGTCGCCAAGCAGTCGCTGGGCATCATCGCCACCATCGCCTGGTCCGGCGTGGTCACCTTGATCATCCTGTTCGTGGTCAAGTTCACCACCGGCCTGCGCGTCTCGGAAGAGGGCGAAGTCGAGGGCCTGGACCTCTCGCTGCACGGCGAAGCCCTGCACGAATAGTCCACGTCAAACCAAAGCGTTGGGAACGGGGGTCCTTTGGGGCCCCCGTTTTCGTTTGGGCTATCGCCAGTCGGCCCGCGACAGCGCGTACTCCACCTCCCCCTGCTCCGCGCCCGGCAGGGGAGCGTCCCAGGCCAGATGGAAGGTGCGGACATAGGCCAGGCCCGCCTTCTCCATCACCCGCCGGGAGCCCAGATTGACCGCCATCGTCTGGCCCCAGATGCGGGCGAGCCCCAGTTGGCGGAAACCCAGATCGACCAGGGCCCGGGCCGCTTCGCTGGCGTAGCCCCGGCCCCAGGCCGCGCGGGTCAGCCGATAGCCCAGCTCCGCCTGGTCCCCCTCCAGCCGCAACGAGGCCCAGCCGACGAAGGTCTCCGCCTCGAACAGGAGCCAGGTGCGGCGGCTCAGCAGATCGGGCAGGCTGCGTGTCTCGACCGTTTCCCGGCTCTCGCCGGCGCCGGTGACGAAGGCCATCACCTGGGGATCGCCGTGCAGCGCGACCAGATATTCAAGATCGTGCGGCGTCAGGGGACGCAGGCGCAGTCGGGCCGTCTCCACGGGGTCAGCCCCAGGGGCCGCCGAGGCGGCAGCGCTG
>NZ_JANPJP010000190.1:0-3592 GCF_031425575.1 Phenylobacterium sp. | reverse complement strand
GCTGACCATTCCGCTGGCGCAAGGGGCGGCCACGGTAAAGATCGAGCCCATCGCCACCTTCCTGATGCGCGGCATCGGCTACGGCGGAGACTGGCGCCACGGCGCGCTCAGGGGTGAACTGGACGTGGCGCGCGAGGACCTAGACAGCCAGGGCTTCGACCCCGCCGACCCCGCCAACCTGCACATCCAGGCCATCAGCCGCGCCACGCTCTCGATGCCGGGCCAGGACGACCAGATGGGCGTCGGCGTCTTCGAACAACTGATCCTGGGACCGTACAGGCCGCTGGGGTTTTAGGGGGTGGGCGGAAGCGGCGTCGGCCGTCCCAGCAGGCCCCGTCTCCTCCCAGTCGGGCTATCGGATGCTCACATCTAAGGCCGTAACCGGCCTTCTCCCCCTGCGGGAGAAGGTGGGCCGCGCGAGCGGCTCGGATGAGGGGTCACGCGGCGATCAGTTTAATAGACAGAGCCTTGTCGGGGCGGGGCCATCCACCCCTCATCCGACCTGCTACGCAGTCCACCTTCTCCCACAAGGGAAGAAGGGTGCGCCCAGTAGGCTGTAGTATGCACGGTTTCCGAGACTTGTGAATCCGGTAGCCCCGTCGGGGGAGGATAAGGGGCTGCCGGCGAACACCCACGCCGCCCGCTGCGACAAGATGCGCAGTCCGCCACGCCTCCGCCACGCCTCCGCCGTAGGAACCGCTTTATCGTCAGCTTGTTACCTCCCCTGTGCGCCCGCTGGCCGCAGCGGAGAATCCCCATGCCCCTCGTCACCCGACCTATGCTTGTGAACGTGGATCAAAGCGGCGTCCGGCGAGAGATCGCCACGATTTCCGTCGACAGCACCAGCGACGGCGGGCGGGTTCTGGTGGGGGTCACAGATCCCGCGTTCTCGGGTGTGATCGCCAAGCCGCAATACTTTTTGAAAGATTTCGGAACGGGCGTCTTCTCGCTGGCCTCGTCGTATGGGGGCGACCGGCCGGTCCTCGAAGGCGAACTGAGCGCCGACGGCGCCAAGATCCTGTTCGTCAGCGCCGCCAGCAACCTGGTGAACAACGACACCAACGGCGCCCCGGACCTGTTCGTGAACGCCTCCGTTTTCAGGACCAATGTCCGCGTCAACACCTCCAGCAGCGGCGAGCAGGACAACGGCGGCGCTCTGGTGGGCGGCGCGGACCTCGCGGAAGGCGGTCGCTACGTGGCGTTCACCAGTCTCGGGAGCAATCTTGCGCCGGGCGACGGCAACGGCCGGTTCGATGTGTTTCGCAAGGATCTGCAGACGGGCGAAACAGTCCTGGTGTCAACGGCGGCGACCGGAGGTTCTTCAAACGGCGTCTCCGTCGGCCCCGCGATATCGGCCGATGGTCGCATCGTGGCGTTCCGCAGCGACGCGGCGAACCTGCCTCAACCCGATCCGAACGGCGGCCCGCAGGTTTACTGGAAGGACACGGCCACCGGCGAAATTCGCCGGGTATCCACGGCCGAGGGGGGCGCCACGCCGCCTGGAAGCACCCTCAATGTCGACCTCTCGGCTGACGGTCGGTTTGTGGCCTTTAGCACCAACGCGGCGCTGACCCCGGGCGACACGAACGGCCAGTACGATATCTATCTTCGCGACATGGCCACCGGGCAGCTCCAGCGCGTGTCCCAATTTGCCAACGGCGACCCGACGCCGGGCAACGCGGCCGCCCCCACTATCTCCAGCGGTGGCCAGTTCGTGGCGTTCGAGGCCAACCGCCAGATCTATGTGAAGGACGTGCGGTCCGGCGAACTGACCCTGGTGACCAGCGGTCGGGATGGGAGCGCGGGCAACGGCCCCAGCTACGGCGCACAGTTTTCCGGCGACTTCCTCACTTTTATCTCGCAGGCGCCCAATCTCGCCTCCGTCTCAGGGATCAACGCCTACATCGTCGGCGTCGGCGCGCCGGTCACCACGGCGCCGGAGGCGCCCGGCCGTGTGCTGGTGTCGGACAGCTACGGCGACTGGCTGATCGGGGCGTCCGGCGCCGACACGATCTACGCCGGCGGCGGGCCGGACAGCCTGACCGGCGGGGGCGGCCGTGACGTCTTCGTGTTCCGGGAGGTGCCGTTCAACGCCGGCCGTATCACCGACTTCAGCGTGGGCCAGGACAAGCTGGATATCTCGGCGCTGTTCCGGGCCAGCGGCTACGCCGGCACAGACCCTGTGGCGGATGCGTATCTGCGGTTCGAATCCGACGGTTCGGGCGGAACCCAGGTGATCTACGACACGGACGGCGCAGCGTCCGGCAACACCCTCGGTTTCATCGTGACGCGCCTGAACGGCGTCGCCCCGGCGGGTCTGAAAGCGAGCGACATCCTGGGGTCCGACGCGCCCGACGCCCCGCCGCCGGAAGGGGGCGAGGGCAGGGTCATCACCTCGGCCCGGGACGGTGACATCCTTGTCGGCGGTCAGGGCAATGACACCCTCAACGCCGGCCAGGGCCGCGACGTCCTGACGGGCAACGGCGGCGGCGATGCGTTCGTGTTCAAGGCGCTGCCATGGAACGCTGGACGTATCACTGACTTCGCCCTGGGCGCGGACAGGCTGGACCTTTCGGCCATCTTCCAGGCCAGCGGATACGCGGGCGCCGACCCGGTGGCCGACGGCCGCATGCGGTTCGAGAGCGATGCGGTGGGAGGCACGCGGGTCTATTTTGACAACGATGCGCCGGGCAGCGGAGACTGGCCGTTCCTGATCACCACGCTCGACGGCATCTCGCCGGTGGGCCTGACCTGGGGCCAGCTGTCCCGGGGCGCCGCGGCGCCGCCCGCGCCCGCGCCGGGCGGCAACGGCAGCGTGCTGACCTGGAGCCGGCAAGGCGACACGCTGGTCGGAGGCGCCGGCGCCGATACCTTGAACGGCAGTCAGGGTCCCGATCAGCTCACCGGCGGCGCCGGCGGCGATCTCTTCGCGTGGGCGCAGACGCCGTGGCGGGCCGGTCATGTCACGGACTTTACGCCCGGCGCCGACAAGCTTGACCTAAGCCTGTTGTTCGACGCTTCTGACTATGCGGGAACCGATCCGGTTCGCGATGGTCGTCTCGAGTTTCGTGGCGACGGCCTTGGAAACACTCAGGTCTACTTCGACCGGGACGCCCCTCGCGTAGGCGACTGGCCCTTCCTGATCACAACGCTGGATAAGGTCCGGCCCGATCAGATCGGGAGTGGGGACTGGTTGTTCCAGTAGGTCGGCACGTCGACGGCTGTCTACCCTGATGCCGCCTCATCCGCGTCGCCGACCCGCTTGGTCAGGACGTTGCCCAGGCCAGAGAGCACCGAGGCCCGCTGCGCCGCCGTCAGCTTCTGGCCGCTGCTGCGCAGCAGTTTCAGCGCCGCCAGGTGCACGTCCACCGAGGCCCAGTCCAGGGCGCCGCGCGCGCGGCTGCGGGCCACCATCTCGCAGATGGCCCGCGCGCCATCGTCGATGCCGGATTCCGGCAGGCCCATGCCGACGTCGATGATCCGCGACGACAGCGTGTAGAGATCCTCGAACGGCTCGGCGGCGCGCCCCGACGCGCCGGTCCCGAACCGCCGTTCGATCTCCGCCATGTGGGTGTCGATGGCCTCGAGGCAG